>NZ_CP108086.1:6980630-7284135 GCF_036186745.1 Microbispora hainanensis
CACCTGCGGCCCCTTCCCCGTGCTCACAGCAGGGCACGCTCGCGATCTCCCGCCGGCCCGCGCGCATGAAAGATTCACCGGCCGTCATCCGCCGCCCGCCCCGCGCCCCGGGTGGGCCGTCTGCGTCGAAACGATTCGCCTCAGCAGTTCACACAGGATGGTCTCAGCTGGCCGGGGAGAACAGGCGCTGCTGGATCTCCTTGCGATAGTCGTCCAGCGTGGCGTCGATGTGCGCGGCGGCGGCGTGGGCCGCCGCCTCGGGATCACCGGCGCGGATGGCCTGGTGGATGGCCTCGTGTTCCTCGACGGCCTTCGCCGCGTGCCCGCCCACCGAACCGCGCAGCCCGATGATCGCCGACTGGGCCTGTAGCCGGCGGGCCTCCCGCACCGCGATCTGCAGGAACATGTTGTGCGAGGCCGTGGCGATGGCGGAGTGGAAGGCGTCGTCGCCCTCGTTGAACAGGTCCTCGCGTCCGGTCTCGAACCCTCGGCGGCAGACGGCGGCCGCGTCCTCGATGGCCCGCAGCTCCGCGGGGGCGGCGCGGCGGGCGGCCAGCCGGCTGGTCTCCATCTCCTGCGCCCGCCGGAACTCGAACAGCATGTAGACGTGGTCCAGGTCGGTGGGGAGGAAGAACGACGCGAACCGACCGGCGCCGAGCATCCCCTCGTCGTCGGCCACGTAGAGGCCGCGGCCCTTCTGCGCGCGCACCCGGCCCAGCGCGGAGAGGATCTTCACCGCCTCGCGGACGACGGTGCGGCTGGTTCCCAGCTGCCTGGCCAGGTCGTTCTCGGTCGGCATGCGGTCGCCCGGACGCAGGCCCAGCCGGGCGATGAGCTCCAGCACCTGCTCGGCCGCAACCTCGTAGCCGGGCCGATAGCCGCCCTCACGCGGGGTGTCGGTCACGGTGCTCCTTCCTCGCGATCTCAGCAAAAGTATGACTCCGCACGTGCCGACGCCCGCCGGCCGCCGGGGATGGCGTGCCGATGAGTACGAAACATTCTGGCGTTTCACCTGAAACGTTTAGTTCGTGCGGCCATGGCGATATGCGTTCGCACTGGTCAGCACGGTTATCGGCATTACGGCGAGATGACGCGTGCATGCCGGCCAGGAAAATAAGTGTGCTCAAGGTCTTGACGGGTCTCGGTGCCGCAACCGTAATTGGAAGCTGAGCACCCGGAGGAACCCTTCTTCCGGGCCCTGCGGCTGTACCACACGGCGGGTGTGTGGAGGCGCGCCGCATGCCTCCGCACCGTGGTCGGCCACGTCGGCTTCCATCGCCTCGCTCCACCCCGATCCCTCGTGGTGCCGGGTGAGGCCGCCCCCATGGAGAAGCACGTGACCGATCGGATCGAGCATCCGTCCCCACCGGTCGCGGTGTCGAGACCGCTTCTGGCCGTCCTCGTCATCGCGGCGCTGACCATGGCGATGACCATGGTCGCGCCGGCCACCGCGGCCCGCGCCGCCACCACGACCCTCTACGTCTCGCCCTCGGGCACCGGCAGCACCTGTTCGTCCGCACAGCCGTGCTCGCTGCCGGGCGCGCAGACGGCGGTGCGGTCGCGCAACGGCTCCATGTCGGGAGACATCGTCGTTCAGCTCGCCGACGGGGTCTACCGGCTCTCCGCGCCACTGCGGCTGACCGCCGCCGACTCCGGCACCAACGGATATCAGGTCATATGGCAGGCGGCCCCGTCGGCGCATCCCGTCATCAGCGGCGCCCGGGCGGTCACCGGCTGGACGCTCGCCGACCAGGCGAAGAACATCTGGCAGGCCAACGTCGGCACCGGGATCGACACCCGGCAGCTGTACGTCGACGGCGCCCTCGCCACGCGTGCCCGCACCCAGGTGAACCGGTCGGACTTCACCGCCACCGGCTCGGGGCTGAGGTTCGGCAACGGCACGCTGAGCTACCTGAACAACCTGGCCAGGCAGAACCGGGTCGAGCTGGAGAGCATCGGTTCGTTCACCGACCGATACGTGCGGGTGCAGAGCATCGGCGGCAACTTCATCACGATGCAGCAGCCCGGCTGGAACAACAACATCTTCGGCTACGACGTGTTCACCAGCCCGCACCGGGCGGGCCCGCTCTACATCGAGAACGCCTACGAGTTCCTCGACTCGCCGGGTGAGTGGTACATCGACCCCACGACCGGCGTGCTCTCCTACATCCCGCTCTCCGGGCAGAACATGAGCAGCACCAGCGTGGAGCTGCCGGTGCTGCAGTCGCTGGTGAACGTCGGCGGCACCTACGACGCGCCGGCGCACCACATCACGTTCAGCGGCATCACCTTCAGCGGCACCAGCTGGCTGGGCCCCAGCGGCAACCAGGGCTTCGCCGACCAGCAGACCGGCGCCTACATCGCGGGCAACTGGAACTGGCCGGGCGACCTGCCGAACTCCTGCCAGGAGGGCTGCCGGCAGTTCGAGGCCACCAGGCCGAACTGGTATCAGATGCCCGCGGCGGTGCAGGTGTCGGCGGCCGACCACATCACCTTCACCGACTCGCGGTTCCTCAACCTGGGCCAGACGGCGGTGGGCATCGGCAACGACGCCAACGCGCACGCCAGCGGCGTCGGCCTGGGCGCCCGTGACATCACGGTCACCCGGTCCGAGATCGCCCGCAGCTCGGCCGGCGGCATCGTGGTCGGGGGCGTGCGCGCCGACGCCCACCATCCCAGTGACCAGCGGATGGTCAACCGCGACATCACCATCACCGACAACCGCATCCACGACCTCGGGCTGGACTACCGGGGCGTCGTCTCGGTCCTGACCACGTACGTCACCACCACCGACGTGTCCCACAACGAGGTCTACAACATGCCCTACACCGGCATGTCGATCGGCTACGGGTGGGGCGCCAACGAGCCGGGCGGCAGCACACAGTACGCCAACCGGGGTCTGTACGACTACCAGCCGCGCTACACCACCGCCACGACCGCGTCGGGCAACCGGCTCGTCGGCAACTACGTGCACGACGTCATGCAGCAGATGACCGACGGCGGATGCATCTACACACTGTCGTGGAACCCGAACGCGCTGATCAGCGACAACTACTGCCTGCGGACCAACGGCTGGTTCGGGCTCTACTTCGACGAAGGCTCCAAGTACTACACCGTCAGGAACAACGTCTTCTCGAACACCGGCACCTGGGCCACCGCCAACTACTGGGGTGGCGAGAACATGGGCAACTTCACCGTCACGGGCAACTGGTCGACGAACGGCAGCACCAACATCACCAACGGTGACCGCGGCAACGTCGTCGGCAACAACGTGACCGTCGCCAACGGTCAGTGGCCGTCGGGTGCTCAGTCCGTGATCGCCTCCGCCGGACCCGGGAACGGCACGTCGACGCCCTCTCCGTCTCCGTCGTCGCCGTCGGGGAGCACGAGCGCGCTCAGAGGTGTGGGGTCGGGGCGGTGCCTGGACGTCACCGGGGTGTCGCAGGCCAACGGCGCGGCGGTGCAGGTCTGGGACTGCAACGGGCAGTCCAACCAGCAGTGGACCTCCACCAGCGCCGGTGAGCTGCGCGTCTACGGCAACAAGTGCCTGGACGTCAACGGCGCGGGAACGGCCGACGGCACCAGCGTGATCATCTGGGACTGCAACGGCCAGAACAACCAGAAGTGGCGGTTCAACTCCGACGGCTCCATCACCGCCGTCGGCGCGAACAAGTGCCTCGACGTCTACAACAACGGCACCGCCAACGGCAGCAAGGTCATCATCTGGACCTGCAACGGCCAGAACAACCAGAAATGGACCCGCGTCTGACACCCCCAGCCTGACACCGTCCGGGCACGTGCCGTCGCCGGGGTGATCCCTCGTCCCGCGACGGCCGCACGTGACGCCTCGGCGAAAAACCCCGCGGAAACCCGGCAGAAACCCCGCGAAGACCCGGCAGCAGCGCGGCGGCGCGCGCTGCTGCCCTGACCGATCGACCTGTGAGAAAGGAAACCGATGTCCCGACGTCCGTGGCTCACGATGCTGACCACGATGGCGCTGATCACCCCAGGAGCCCTCGCGATCACGGCCTCCCCGGCGGACGCTCTGACCATCCCCGCCTCCGACTACCAGCAGGTGTCGCTCGCCTCGGGCGGCTCCGAGCTGGGTGAGGCGATGTCGCTGGCCGTGATGCCGAACCGGTCGGTCATCCACACGGCCCGTGACGGCACGGTGCGCGTCACCGATGTCAACGGCAACACCAAGGTGGCCGGCAGGCTCAGCGTCTACACCCATGACGAGGAGGGCCTTCAAGGTGTCGCGGTCGACCCGAACTTCGCGTCGAACCGCTATGTCTGGCTCTACTACTCGCCGCGGCTGAACACGCCGAGCGGTGACGCGCCCAGCACCGGTTCGCAGTCGCAGTTCGACCAGTGGAAGGGACACCTGAACCTGTCCCGCTTCACCCTGAAGTCCGACGACACGCTCGACATGAGCAGCGAGAAGGTCGTGCTGGAGGTGCCGAACGACCGCGGGATGTGCTGTCACGTGGGCGGCGACATCGACTTCGACGCCGCCGGCAACCTTTATCTGACGACCGGCGACGACAGCAACCCGTTCGAGTCGAGCGGCTACTCCCCGCTCGACGAGCGGACCAACCGCAACCCGCAGTACGACGCCCAGCGCACGGCGGCCAACTCCAACGACCTGCGCGGCAAGCTCCTGCGGATCAAGCCGCAGCCGGACGGCAGCTACACGATCCCCAGCGGCAACATGTTCCCGCCGGGCACGGCGAACACCCGCCCGGAGATCTACGCGATGGGCTTCCGCAACCCGTTCCGGATGAGCGTGGACAAGGCGACCGGCATCGTCTACCTGGGCGACTACGGTCCCGACGCGGGAGTGACCAACAGCAGCCGAGGGCCGAGCGGCCAGGTGGAGTTCGACCGCGTCACCGCCCCGGGCTTCTACGGCTGGCCGTACTGCACCGGCACGAACACCACGAGCGAGACGTACAACGAGTGGGACTTCGCCTCCAACAGCAGCGGGCCGAAGTACAACTGCGCGGGTGGCCCGACCAACAACTCCTTCCGCAACACCGGGCTGACCACGCTGCCGGCGGCCAAGCCGGCGTGGATCAAGTACGCCGGTGACTCGGGCTCGCCACCGGAGTTCGGCAGCGGCTCCGAGTCGCCGATGGGCGGTCCGGTCTACCGTTACGACCCGAACCTGAACTCGGCCGTCAAGTTCCCCCAGGTGCTGGACGGGCGCTTCTTCGCCGGTGAGTACGGCCGCCGCTGGATCAAGGCCATCGAGGTCAAGAGCGACGGGAACTACGGGGAGATCTCCGCGTTCCCGTGGAGCGGCACCCAGGTGATGGACATGGCGTTCGGGCCCGACGGCGCCCTGTACGTGCTCGACTACGGCACCGGAAACAACAACCAGGCGCTGTACCGGATCGAGTACATCGGCAAGGCCAACCGCAACCCGATCGCCAAGGCCGCCGCCGACAAGACCTCGGGACAGGCTCCGCTGACCGTGAACTTCTCCTCCGCGGGCAGCTCCGACCCCGAGGGCGGCACGCTGTCGTACTCGTGGAGCTTCGGCGACGGCACGACCTCCACGGCCGCCAACCCGAGCAAGACCTACACGACGAACGGCACCTACACCGCCACCCTCACCGTCCGCGATCCGCAGGGGCTGACCGGAAGCGCGAGTGTGATCGTGACCGTCGGCAACACCGCCCCGACGGTGACGCTGACCACCCCGGCCGACGGGCAGTTGTTCTCCTTCGGAGACACCGTGCCCTTCCAGGTCACCGTGAGCGACCCGGAGGACGGCACGATCGACTGCTCGAAGGTGACCGTCACCTACTTCCTCGGTCACGACAGCCACGCACACCAGATCACCTCCAAGAGCGGCTGCAGCGGCTCGCTGAATGTGCCGGTGGACGGCGAGCACGACTCGGCGGCCAACATCTTCGGCGTCTTCGAGGCCTCCTACACCGACGAGGACGGCCTGACCTCCACCAGTCTCCGTACGCTCCAGCCGCGCCACCGGCAGGCCGAGCACTTCGCCGCGCAGCAGGGTGTCCAGACAGCCGATCACACCGCCGCCGAGGGCGGCAAGACGGTCGGCTTCACCGACGACGGCGACTGGATCTCCTTCCAGCCCTACAACCTGGCCGGCGCGACGAGGATCACCGCCCGGGTCTCCTCGGCCGGTGCGGGCGGCCGGATCGAGGTGCGGGCGGGCTCGGTCACGGGCACGCTGCTGGGCACGGCGAACGTCGCGAGCACCGGCAGCTGGGAGACCTTCACCGACGTCTCGGCGAACCTCGGCAACGTGCCGTCCGGCACGACGACGCTCTACCTGGTTTTCCGCGGCCCGACAGGACAGGGTTACCTGTTCGATCTGGACGCCTTCACCTTCGGCACCGGCACGTCGTCCTCCCCGTCTCCGTCCCCGTCTCCCTCCCCCTCTCCGTCGTCGCCGTCGGGGAGCACGAGCGCGCTCAAGGGCGTGGCGTCGGGGCGGTGCCTGGACGTCAACGGCGCCTCACAGGCGAACGGCGCGCTGGCACAGGTCTGGGACTGCAACGGGCAGTCCAACCAGCAGTGGACCTCCACCAGTGCCGGTGAGCTGCGCGTCTACGGCAACAAGTGCCTCGACGTCAACGGCGCGGCCACGGCCGACGGCACCAGCGTGATCATCTGGGACTGCAACGGCCAGAACAACCAGAAGTGGCGGCTCAACTCCGACGGCTCCATCACCGCCGTCGGCGCCAACAAGTGCCTCGACGTCAACGGCGGCGCCACCGCCAACGGCAGCAAGGTCATCATCTGGACCTGCAACGGCCAGAACAACCAGAAATGGACCCGCGTCTGAGTCCACCCGGCACCACCCCCGGCCCCAGGCCGGTCACCCATTGATGCGACCGCCCGGCGCGATGCCTCTTTCATCGTCGAAAGGGGCAGCGCCGGGCGGCGACGGAAGGACAGCCATGCTGCGACATCTGACCCCCGCCGCGCTCGGGCGCATCGCGGGGAGCGACCGGAAGACATCCGTGCTGCGACGCCTGTCGGTGACCGCGGTGGCGCTCGCCGCCGCCGCGGCGATGACCCCCGCCATCCCCGCCCACGCCGCCGCCTTCAAGGTGCTGGTGTTCTCCAAGACGGCGGCGTTCCGGCACGACTCGATCCCCCAGGGCATCCAGACCATCCGCGATCTGGGGGCCGCCAACGACTTCGCCGTCGACGCCACCGAGGACGCGAACGCCTTCACCACGTCCAACCTCGCCCAGTACAAGGCGGTGGTGTTCCTCAGCACCACCGGTGACGTGCTGAACGACAGTCAGCAGGCCGCCTTCCAGGCGTACGTGGACGGCGGAGGCGGTTACGTGGGGGTCCACGCGGCCGCCGACACCGAGTACGGCTGGCCATACTACGGGCAGCTGATGGGGGCCTGGTTCAACAACCACCCGGCGATCCAGCAGGCCACCGTGCGGAACGAGGACCGGGCGCACGCCGCTACCTCTCACCTGGGCACGACCTGGTCGCGCACGGACGAGTGGTACAGCTTCCGCTCCAACCCCCGCCCGAACGTCCGGGTGCTGCAGAGCCTGGACGAGAGCAGCTACAGCGGCGGCGGCATGGGTGATCACCCGATCACCTGGTGCCACCCACAGTCCTCCGGCCGGGCCTTCTACACCGGGCTGGGACACACCCAGGAGTCGTACGCCGACTCGAACTTCCGCACCCTGCTGCTGGGCGGGATCCGGTACGCGGCCAAGGCCGTCAACGCCGACTGCCGCCCGGAGACCGGGTACACGGCGCTGTACAACGGGTCCACGACGGGCTGGTCGCAGGTCGGGCCGGGGTCGTTCACCAACAGCGACGCCACGCTGACCTCCCAGGGCGGCATGGGGATGCTGTACTACGGCGCCAAGGAGTTCCACTCCTACTCCCTCAAGCTCGACTGGAGGATGACCGGCGACTCCAACTCGGGGGTGATCGTCGGGTTCCCGCCCACGAACGACCCGAACACGGCGCTCGAAACCGGATATGAGGTGCAGATCGACGCGACCGACACCGCGGACAAGACCACGGGAGCGATCTACGGGGTCCAGTCGGCGGACATCACCGCGCGCGACGCGGCGCTGAACCCGCCCGGTCAGTGGAACACGTTCGAGCTGCTGGTGGAGGGTGAGCGGCTGCAGGTGTTCCTCAACGGCACCAAGATCAACGATTTCACCAACACCGATCCGGCCCGCTCGCTCCAGCAGGGCTACATCGGCATCCAGAACCACGGGGCGGGCAACACGGTGTCGTTCCGCAACATCCGGATCAAGGAACTCGCCGGCGCATCCCCATCCCCCTCCCCCTCCCCGTCGCCTTCTCCTTCGCCTTCGGCGGGCACGAGCGCGCTGAGAGGTGTGGCGTCGGGGCGGTGCCTGGACGTCAACGGCGCCTCGCAGGCGAACGGCGCCGCGGTGCAGATCTGGGACTGCAACGGCCAGAACAACCAGAAGTGGACCTCCACCAGCGCCGGTGAGCTGCGCGTCTACGGCAACAAGTGCCTCGACGTCAACGGCGCGGCCACGGCGAACGGCACCAGCGTGATCATCTGGGACTGCAACGGCCAGAACAACCAGAAGTGGCGGCTCAACTCCGACGGCTCCATCACGGCCGTCGGCGCCAACAAGTGCCTGGATGTGTCCGGCGCCGGCACGGCGAACGGCACCAAGGTGCAGATCTGGACGTGCAACGGACAGAACAACCAGAAGTGGAACCGGGTCTGACCGGGATCACCGGCGGACCTCCCGCCCGGTGCCCCGGGCGAGCTCAAGCACCTCCTCCGCGCTGAAGCGGCACTGGTCTCCCTGGACGCTCATGGCCAGGGAGGCCATCGCCGTACCCCTGCGGAGCGCGTCCTCGGGGGAATCATCGAGCACGCCCCACAGCACGCCGGCCGCGAAGGCGTCCCCGGCGCCGATCCGGTCGACCGCGACGGTGGGCAGTGCGGGGGCCGCGAAGGACTCGCCGTCCCAGTGGGCGACGGCGCCGTCGGCCCCGGCCGTCACCACGACGCGGCCGACCGCGAGCCTGTTCGCCAGCTCGTTCGCCAGCGTCGCGGGCTCGCCGGTCAGGCCGAAGAGATCGCGCGCGTCCTCGGCCCGGCAGAGCAGCAGGCCGACGTGGGGTGCCACTTCGGCGGCGAACGCGGCGGCCACCTCCGGCGAGGACAGCGCCGATCGATAGTTGACGTCGTAGACGACCAGGGCGCCGCGCTCGTGTCCCTCGCGCGCCGCGCGCAGCACGAGCTCGTCCGATCCCGGCGCGAGAGCGGCGGTGATGCCGGTGAGGTGAATGATCCGGGCCTCGCACACGGTGGCCCAGTCGAGATCATCGGCGCGGAGCGCGCCGAACACGGTGCCGGCCCTGTCATAGAGGACGCTCGTCGGGCGGGGCGGGGAGCCGATCTCGGCGAAGTAGAGTCCGAGGCGCTCGCCCGCCGTCCACCGCACGGTGTCGAGGACGACCCCGGCGCTCGACAGCGAGTCCGCGACCCGGTGCCCGAGCACCGAGTCGGGCAGCGCCCCCGTCCAGCGCGCGGACACGCCGACCGACGCCAGGGCGACGGCGACGTTCACCTCGGCGCCGCCGACGTGCACCCGCAACCAGCCGGAGTCGCGCAGCCGCTCGCCTGCCGGGGGCGACAGCCGCACCATGGCCTCACCCAGCGTGGATACCTGGACGCGTTCGCCGCTAACGGGGCCTTCGCTCCGTTGTTCGCGCATGCCCGAGAACCACCCCTCTTGACGAACGTCCATGATCGCGGGTTTCATCATACCTATTATGTGTTACATCACATGCACCAAGGGAGCCCGAGACAAGTGAAACACCGCCATTTGGCCTCCCTCATCGGAAGCGTCTCCGTCGTGACCGCCGGCATCGTCGTCTGGGGCGCCGCGCCGGCGCTCGCCGTGCCGCCCCACCCCGGCCGCACCACCATCGTCGTCTCCCCGGACGGGGATGATCACAACCAGGGCACGCCGGGCAAGCCGCTGCGCACCCTGACCGCGGCGCAGGCCATGGCACGCGCGTCGGCGCGGGCCGGAAGCGCCGTGACGGTCGAGCTGAGGGACGGGACCTACCGGCTCGACGAGCCGCTGCGTTTCACCGCGGACGACTCGGGAACCAGCGCCAAGCCGGTGACCTGGACCGCCGCGAAGGGCGCGCACCCGATCATCTCGGGCGGCCGGGCCGTGACCGGCTGGACGCCGTACGACGCGGGCAAGAACATCTTCGTCGCCTCGGTGCCCAAGGGACAGGACAGCCGGCAGCTCTACAAGAACGACGCCGCGGTGCCGCGCGCGGCCATCAAGATCAACCGCAGCGACGTGACGATCACCGAATCCGGCATGGAGATCAAGAATCCCGCGCTGAACTACCTCGCGACGCTGCCGGACCAGAGCCGCATCGAGGTGGAGAGCCAGGGCTCCTTCACCGACCGGTACGCCCCCGTGCAGAGCATCAGCGGGACGACCGTCACCATGCAGCAGCCCGCATGGCAGAACAACAACTGGGGATACGACACGCTGGCGCGCCCGTTCGCGGGGGGCCAGTTGCTGCTCGAGAACTCCTACGCGTTCCTGCAGGAGGGCCAGTGGTATCTGGACCCGGCCGCCGGCAAGCTCTACTACCGCGCCGCCGCCGGTGAGGACCCGAACGGCGCGTCGTTCGTGCTCCCCTACCTCGAGTCGCTCGTGCAGATCGCGGGCGGCTACGCGAAGCCGGTGCACGACCTGACCTTCTCGGGCATCCAGTTCTCGCACTCGACCTGGCTGTCGCCCGGCTCGCCGATCGGCTACGCCGACCAGCAGAACGGCGCCTTCATCCCGAAGGCCTACCCGCAGCCCGCGGACTACCTGAGCAGCTGCCAGTCGGGCTGCCCGTTGTTCGAGGGCGCGCGCAACGGCTGGAACCAGATGCCGGCGGCGGTCCAGGTGGCCGCGGCCACCCGGGTGAAGTTCACCGACAACACCTTCGCCCACCTCGGGCAGGTGGGCCTGGGCCTCGGCCTGGACGCCAACGCGAACGGAGCCGGGATCGGGCTCGGGGTCACCGAGGCGACCGTGCACCACAACCTGTTCACCGATCTCGGTGGCGCGGGGGTCGTCGCGGGCGGCGTGCAGCCGGACGCCCACCACCCGAGCGACCCGGCGATGACCCTGCGCGACATCACGATCGACAACAACTTCGTGACCGACGTCGCGAAGGACTACAAGGAGATGTCGGGCATCCTCACCACCTACGTGGACCACGCCGTGATCGCGCACAACGAGGTCTCCAACCTCGCGTACGACGGGATCGACACCGGCTGGGGCTGGGGCGCGAACGACGCGGGCGGCAGCCAGGACTACAAGAACCGGGGCCTGTACGCGTACCAGCCGATCTACACCACGCCGACGACCCTCAGGAACACCGAGGTGACCGGCAACCTGATCCACGGGGTGAAGAAGGTCTTCCACGACGGCGGCAGCCTGTACAACCTGTCGGCCAACCCCGGCGCCGTGTTCAGCGGCAACTACGTCTACGACACCAACCGGACGGTGGGCCTCTACCTGGACGAGGGCTCCCGCTACGTGACGATGAAGAACAACGTGATCCAGGACTGCGGCGTCTGGGTGTTCACGAACTCCTACGGGACGATCAACAACACCAGTGACAACGTGCTGCAGAACAACTGGTACAACTCGGGCATCACGCAGACGCCGGACACCGACGTGCACAACAACCGGCTGATCGACAACGTCCAGGTCTCGGGCACCGACTGGCCCGCCGAGGCCCGGCGGGTGATCGAGCAGGCCGGCCTCGAGCCCGCCCTGCGGACCTTCCCGGGGGTCACCAAGTAGTTCCCGGACGGCAGAAGGCGGGGAAGCCGTACGGCTTCCCCGCCTCTCTATTGGGGCGGGCCCTACGCGGGCGAGCGCGTCATCGCGCCAGCCATCCGCCGTCCACGGGGATGATGGCGCCGGAGACATAGTCGGACGCCGCCGAGCTCAGGAAGACCACCGCTCCCGCGAGGTCGTCGCCGCGGCCCCAGCGTCCGGCCGGGATCCGCTCCAGGATCGACCGCGACCGCTCGGGGTCGTCGCGGAGCGCCGCCGTGTTGTCGGTCGCGATGTAGCCCGGCGCGATGGCGTTGACGTTCACGCCCCGCCCGGCCCACTCGTTGGCGAGAGCCTTGGTGAGGCCCGCGAGCCCCGACTTCGCGGCGGTGTATCCGGGCACGTTGATGCCGCCCTGGAAGCTCAGCATGCTCGCCGTGAACACGATCTTTCCGTAGCCGCGCTCCAGCATCGGGCGCGCGACGAGCTGCGTGAGGGCGAACTGGCTCGACAGGTCGATCTCGATGACCCGATCCCACCACGAGAGCGGATGCTCCGCGGCGGGCGCGCGTTCGATCGTGCCCGCGTTGTTGACGAGGATGTCGGGAGCCCGTTCCGCGAGTTCGGCGCCGAGCGCCAGGACGGCGTCACGATCCGCGAAGTCGACCGCCCGGCTCTCGAACGACCGGCCGAGCGCGCGGATCGACTCGGCGACCTCGTCGTCGGGCCGCGACTGCGCGCTCACGCCGATGATGTCCGCGCCGGCGGCGGCGAGTGCCTCCGCCATGGCGCGGCCGATGCCCCGCCGGGCGCCGGTCACGACGGCGAGACGGCCGTGCAGGTCGAACAGTCCGGCGTGTCCACCCGTTCGCTCGCTCCGCTCGCTCATGCCCGGGCCTCCCCCGCGACGTCCACGAGGATCTTCATCGCCCGGCCCGCCGAGAGGTCGTCGATCGCGGAGGCGACCTCCTCGATCGGGACGACGCCGGAGATGAGGGCCTCCGTGGGGATCACGCCCCTGCCGAGCAGGTCGACGGCGCGCTCGAAGTCGGACCGCTGGTACACCCGGGCGCCCAGCAGCCGCAGCTCGCGCCAGAACACACGCTGCAGGTCCAGCTCGCGAGGGGCGGAGTGGATGGCCACCACGACGATCGTCCCGCGCACCTTCGCCAGCGCGGTGGCGGAGCGGGCCGCGGCGGCCGCCCCCGACACCTCGAACACCACATCGGCGCCGACGTCGTTCGTCCAGCGCCCGACCTCGGCGGCCAGGTCGGCCGAGGTCGGGTCGATCACCTCGAACCCGAGCTCGGCGACGCGGCTCCGGCGGGAGGCGTCCACCTCGGCGACCATGACATGGGCGCCGGCGTCGCGCGCGACGGTGGCGATGAGCACGCCGATGGGACCGCCGCCGAGCACGACCGCGTGGTCGCCGACCTGGAGGCCGGAGCGCCGCACGTCGTGCACCGCGACGGCGACGGGCTCGACGAGCGCCGCCGTACGCAGGTCGAGGCCGGCGGGAAGCGGCACGGCGATCGACGCCGGCACATTCCACCGCTGTTGCAGCCCTCCGGGGGAGTCGATGCCGACGAACACGAGGTTCTGGCAGATGTGCTGATGACCTGCGAGGCAGGCCGCGCAGGTGCCGTCCCAGACCAGCGGCATGACGGTCAGCGGGTCGCCGACCTTCCAGCCCTCCACGCCCTCGCCGACCGCCGCCACGGTGCCCGACGTCTCGTGGCCGAACACGAGGGGCGTGCGCACGCGAGCGTCCATGGCGCCGTGCACGATGTGGAGATCGGTCCCGCACAGTCCGCAGTAGGCGACGGCGATCTGAAGTTCTCCGGGACCCGGCGGCCCGACGTCCACGGAGACGGTCTCCAGACGGCCTCCGCCCACATAAGCTGCACCCTTCATGGGAGTTCTCACTCTCCTTCGCACCGCACCGCACTGATCCGGCGCCGATCCGGCGCCGGCCGCGGCGACCCTTGCGCACATCATACGTATGCCGTTACTTTTATCACCATCTCTCACCCCCCGATGTGGGAGACAGGACAAAAAGGACTCGCACATGTTCCGTTTCACACGAGCCGGACGCACGGGCCCATGGATGCGCGCGATCAGCGTTGCCGGAGCATCGGCTATCGCTCTCACCTTGGCCGGTTGTGGCGGCAATGGCGGCACCTCGGTCGGTTCCTACGGCTTTCCGCAGGTCACCCAGGACGACAAGGCCCCCATCACTGTATGGGTGGACTCCGACAGGGTGAGCGCGGCCGACGCCTTCAAGAAGGCCAACCCGGACGTCAAGATCGACGTCGTCACCTATGACGGCTCGGCGAACGGCTCCAACTCGTTCCGTACGAAGGTGCAGCTCTTCGACCGGGCCGGCAGCGGCTGGCCCGACGTCGTGTTCTCGACGCAGAACAACGACGCGGCGTGGGCGAGCCAGAAGAGCAACGGCAAGCAGGCGTTCGCGGCCGTGCTCAACGGCGGGCTCGTCCCGAAGACCACTCTCGACTCCTTCACCCCGGGTTCGCTCGACCCGTGCACGGTCGAGGGCAAGGTCTACTGCCTGCGCAACGACCTCGCCCAGGTCGTGCTCTGGTACAACAAGGACCTGCTCGACAAGTTCGGCTACACCCTCCCCACGACCTGGGAGGAGTACCAGGCGCTCGGCGAGAAGGTGGCCAAGGAGCACCCCGGCTACATCGTCGGCGCCGTCGGAGACTCGTTCGCCTCGGAGATCTACTTCTGGAGCGGCAAGTGCCAGGCGAACGACATCACCGGCCCCAAGTCCGTGTCGGTCAGCACCGGCACCCCGGAGTGCAAGCGCGTCGCGTCGATGCTCGACGTTCTGATCAAGAACGGCACCACGCCCAACCTGAGCGTGTTCACGCCCGAGTTCGTAAAGAAGTACACCGGTAAGGTGCTCCTGATGCCCGGGCCGGCCTGGTACGCGGGAGCCATCTTCAACAATCCGCAGTCGCTCAACGTCCCCGCGGGTCAGCTCGGCGTCGCGGCGCCGTTGACGTGGCAGGGCGACACCCCCGCGACCGGCAACGTCGGCGGCGGCACCTGGTTCATCAGCAGCCATTCCAAGAACCTCAAGGCGGCCGAGAAGTTCGTCGAGTTCGTCACGACGGCCGACGACTACCAGGTGAACGTCGCCCCCGGTTACCCGGCCTACGCGCCGGCCGCCGAGAAGTGGCTCAAGAAGCAGGAGTCGAGCGGCTACTACGCGACCGACCTGCAGGCTCTGCTCACGGCCGGGTCGCAGATCTGGAACGGGTGGGGCTCCGGCGTCTTCAGCCAGGAGGCCATCTGGGCGAAGACGATGACTCCTGCGATCGCGAGCGGCAAGAACCTGGTCGACATGCTCCCCGAATGGGAGACCGCGATCAAGAACCAGGCGCAGGTCAACGGCTATACGGTCAAGTGACATGACAGTCATGAACGAGACCGGCCCGTCGGCCACGACGGCACCGCGCGGAGGGCAGGGCGAAAGGAGCGACGCCGGCGGGCGGAGCGCGATGAGCTACGGCTTCGTCGCTCCCTACACAGCGCTGGTGATCGCGTTCGGGGTCCTGCCCGCCCTCTACGCGGTCTTCCTCGCGTTCACCGACAGCGAGGGCGGCTTCGCGGGAATCGCCAACTTCACCAAGGTCGTGAGCGACTTCCGCTTCCTGCCCGCCGTCGCGCATGTCGCGCTCTACCTGGTGATCTGGCTGGTGGCCCTGGTGGTGCTGGTCTCGTTCCTGGCTGTCGTCGTGCACGCGGTCCGGGTGCGGTGGCTGAGCCGGACGCTCAGGTTCGTCTTCTACCTGCCGGGCGCTCTGGCGGGCGCGTCGAGCGTGATGCTGTGGCTGTTCGTGCTCGACCCGACCGCCAGCCCGGTCAGCGGCCTGCTGCGTCTGCTGGGATTCTCCAGCTTCGTGCAGGTGATCGTGCCGGCGAACCTCCCTCCGGTGTTCGCCATCATCGCGTTCTGGACCGGCGCGGGCGGCTGGATCGTCATCATGTACGGCGCGCTGAACAACATCAGCCCCGACGTGATCGAGGCCGCCCGCATCGACGGAGCGACCGCCGTGCAGATCGCCCGGCGCATCCAGCTGCCGATGCTGCGCAAGTGGATCTCGTACATGGGCATCATGTCGCTCGCCGCCGGCACGCAGCTGTTCGTCGAGCCACAGCTGCTCTCGCAGGCGAGCAACGCGATCGTGCCGAACGACTACTCGCTCAACCAGCTCGCCTACCAGTACGCGTTCCAGCAGAACGACTTCAACGGAGCGGCGGCCATCTCCCTGCTGCTGCTCGTCATCGCCCTCGCGCTGTCGGCCGTCTTCGTGACGCGCGGCGGCCTGTTCGAGAAGGACTGAGGTCATGACGACAGTCGACATCGGTCGCCCGGCGGGGCGACGGAACAGTGTCAGCGGCTGGAGCGTACGGACGATCATCGCGGTCGTTGTCGCGATCTTCGTGCTGTTCTTCGTGATACCTATCGTCTGGCTGCTGCTGGCGACGACGAAGTCGGCACACGCGCTCATCGTCGACAACCCGTTCCAGCCCGGCGGCCTCGGCGACCTGGCCGCCAACTGGAAGCAGCTGTTCGCCTTCCAGGACGGCGCGGTGACCTCGTGGGTGGGCAACTCGGCGCTGTACGCGGTAGGTGCGCTCGTCATCACGCTCATCGCGAGCATCCCGGCGGGTTATGCGATGGCGCTGACGGAGTTCCGGTTCCGGCGGCTGCTCCTGGTGCTGACGCTGATCGTCATGCTGATCCCGAACACCGCGCTGGTGCTGCCGATCTTCCTCGAACTCAACGTGGTGGGGCTGATCGGCAGCCCGCTGTCGGTGATCCTGCCGATGTCGTTCTTCCCGTTCGGCGTCTACCTCACCTACATCTACTTCTCCACCAGCATCCCCCGTGACCTGCTCGCGGCGGCGCGCCTGGACGGATGCAGTGAGTTCCAGGTGTTCACGAGGGTCGCGCTGCCGCTGGCCGCGCCGATCGTGGCCCTGGTCGCGTTCTTCAGCTTCGTCCAGAACTGGAACAACTTCTTCCTGCCCTTCGTGATGCTGCCGTCGAGCGAGGGCTATCCGATCCAGGTCGGCCTGACCTCCCTGCTCGCCTCGACGCCGGCGTTCAACCCGAGCTCCGCCGGCGCCCAGTCGGTGCAGCTGCCCACACTCGCGCTCGCCACCGTCATCTCGGTGTTGCCGGTGCTGATCGTCTTTCTTTTCGCACAACGCTTCCTGGTGGCCGGCATGACGGCCGGGGGCACCAAGGAGTGAGTCGCATTACCGTCACAAAGGAGAACCCGTGAAGGTCACCGGCTATCGCAGCCTGACCACTGCGCACGACTGGGGCCGGCTGATCGGCGACGCCAACGGCGTCATGCCCGAGCCGCGCACCGACGTGCATGTGCTGATCCTCGAGACCGACAGCGGTATCGAGGGTGTCGGGCTCGGAGCACACGGCGATATCGACCGCGTCTTCGGCGCCGTCGAGGGCGAGGACCCGCGGGCCGTCTCCTCGCTCTACGACCGGATGGTCGACCGGGTCTTCAAGACCGGCCACTCCGGCGCCACCTTCGGCGCGATCGGCGCGATCGACATGGCGCTGTGGGACCTCAAGGCGAAGGCCGCCGGCGAGCCGCTGTGGCGCACTCTCGGCGGACGTGACCGGTTCGTCCCGGGCTACGCGTCCGGGCTGGACATCGCACTGGACGACGACGCCCTCGTGCGCCTCTACGAGCGCTTCGCGGAGCGGGGCTTCAGCGCCGCCAAGCTCAAGGGCGGCCGGAATCTCGAACACGACCGGCGCCGGCTGCTGGCGCTGCGGGACGTCCTCTCGCGCAACTCGGCCGACCCCGCGCTCATGCTCGACGCCAACGAGTCGTGGAACCGCTCGCAGGCCGTGCGCTACATCGCCTCGCTGGAGCGGTCCGTGGACCTCGCCTGGGTGGAGGAGCCGGTGCGGCGATGGGACGCGGCCGGGCTCGCCTCGGTCCGGCGTGGCATCCGCGCCGGCGTGGCGACCGGCGAGAACCTCACCGGTCTCGAGCAGTATCGGCCGCTCCTGGACGCCGACGCCGTCGACATCGTCCAGGTGGGCAACGTGTGGGGCATCACGCACTTCCTGCGGGTGGCCGCGGTCGCGCACAGCCGTGACCTGCCGGTGAGCCCGGTGGCCTACCACGCCAACCCGGTCGCGCACGCCGCCGTGGCCGTGCCGAACCACCTGGCCTTCGAGGTCCAGGACCTGTCGGCCCCCATCGGACTCCACGTCGACCAGGAGTACGAGGACGGCGGGATCGTCCTCGGCGACGAGCCGGGCATCGGCATCCGGGTGGACGAGGAGCACATCATCGCCGTGCGGGCCGCCGATCCGCCTGCCGCGATCGACGGGCCCCACGTGCGCCCCAGGCGGGCCGGCCTGCGCCTCGTCCCGGACTCCCATCAGGACGACCACGGCGTGCGCGCCGGAGAGCGGGTGGGATCGTGAGCGAGCGGACCGGCGAGCACGGCGCACGGCCCCGCGTCGAGCGTCACGCCTTCGTCGTCGGCGTCCGGCCGGAGCGCCGTGAGGAGTACCTCGAGCTGCACCGCAACGTCTGGCCGCAGGTCGAGCAGACCCTGCGCGACGCGAACGTCACGAACTACTCGATCTTCATTTTCGGCGACACGCTGTTCGCCTACTACGAGTACGTCGGCGACGACCACGCCGCCGACATGGCCCGCATCGCCGAGGACCCGGTGTCGCGCGAGTGGTGGACGCACACCGACCCCTGCCAGGTGCGCATCGCCGAGGAACGCGATCCCGGCGCCCTGTGGCAGCCCATCGACGAAGTATGGCACCTGTCGTGATCCGTTCCGTCGACGCGCACGTGCACCTCTGGAACCGGGCCATCGATCCACAGCCGTGGATCGACCCGGTGACGATGGCGGCGATCGACAGAGACTTCGCGCACGGCGACCTCGAGCGGATGCTCGACTCGACCGGCGTGGACGTCGCCGTCGTCGTACAGTCGATCAACAGCGCCGCCGAGACGAGGCGGCTGCTCACGCAGCCGGGCCCGCGCGTCGCGGGCGTGGTCGGCTGGGCCGACCTCACAGGCGACGTCGCGGCCCAGCTCGACGAGCTGGGCGCGCTCGACGCCGCGGCGCGCTGGAGGCTGGTCGGCATCCGTCACCTGGTCCACGTCGACCCCGATCCCGGCTGGCTCGGGCGGCCCGACGTGGGAGCGGCGCTCGACCGGCTGGCCGCCGCCGGCCTCGGCTTCGACCTGGTGGTGCGGTCGTGGCAGCTGCCGCTGGCCGCGACCGTCGCGGCCGCGCATCCCGGCGTGCGCTTCGTCATCGACCACCTCGGCGGGCTCGCCGAAGCGGACGACGACGACGGCTGGGAGGCGGGCCTGCGTGAGCTCGCCGCCCGGCCGAACACCTGGGCGAAGATCTCCGGGCTGGCCGGGCTGGTGAGCCACGGCGACGGAGCCCGCCTGCGGCGGGCGGTCGGCGTGGCGCTGGAGGCGTTCGGCCCGGAGCGGCTCATGTACGGCTCCGACTGGCCGCTCGCCGAGCTGGGGTGCGGCCCGGTCGCGTGGCGGGAAGCGGTGGACGAGCTGATCGGCGAGCTCAGCCCCGAGGAGCGCCAGGCCGTGACGTCCGGCACCGCGTCGGCCTTCTATCGGCTCGGCACATGACGGCGCAGGTCGTGGAGCTGCTGAAGCGGGCGGGGTCGAGGAACGGCGTCCTCGGCCTCGGCGGATCGCCGCTCGGCAACCTGGCCCGTCCCGTGACCGACGACGAGGCCGCCGAGACGATGCGCCGGGCGTGGGATCGCGGCATCCGCTATTTCGACACCGCGCCGCACTACGGCCTCGGGCTCTCCGAGCGCCGCATGGGCGCCGAGCTGCGCCGCCGTCCTCGCGACGAGTTCGTCCTGTCCACCAAGGTCGGCCGCCTGATCGTGCCCAACCCGCGGCCCCGCGAGTGGGACGACGACGGGTTCGCCGTCCCCGGTGACCTCACCCGGCAGTGGGACTTCTCGGCGGCGGGCGTCGAACGCTCGCTCCGGGAAAGCCTGGAGCGCCTCGGGCTCGAGTCGGTGGACATCCTCTACCTGCACGATCCCGACCAGGCGTGGGAAGGCGCGGCCGAGGAGGGACTCGCGGCGCTGGCGCGGCTGAAGGCCGACGGCGTCGTGAAGGCCATCGGCATCGGGACGAACTCCACCGCTGGGCTCGCCAGGGTCATCGAGGACGGGCTCGTCGATGTGATCATGCTGGCGAACCGCTACTCGCTGCTCGACCACACCGCGCTCGACTCGGTGCTCGCACCGGCCCATCGCTTCGGTGTCGCCGTGGTGGCCGTCGGCGTCTTCGCCACCGGCCTGCTGTCCACCGCCCGCCCCGCGCCCGGCTCGACGTACGAGTACCGTGCCCCCGGCGCGGACGTGATCGGGCGCGCCGAGCGCATCGCGACGGTCTGCGAGGGTCACGGCGTCGAACTTCCCGCCGCCGCGCTGGCCTTCCCCCTGCTGCACCCCGCGGTCTCCGCGATCGCCGTCGGCATGCGCTCACCGCACGAGGTGGACGAGAACCTCCGGCGGTTCGAGACCGACATCCCCGCCGGGCTCTGGGACGACCTGATCGCCGAAGGCCTGATCCCGGCCGGGGCCGTGCGGGCACACGAACGGTGATGCTCGCGCCCTGAAACCCGTGCCCCTTCTGTCCGGTCATGTCCGGGCGTGGACGGGGTGTGAGCCGCCCCCGTGACGCCGGCTGCGCAGGCGTCACGGGGGCGGCCCTGTCAGGAGCCGGCTTCCTGGCCCATCGCTCCGCGCACGCCGGGCCGGCGCCTGGCCCACGACCCCACTATGTGTACGCGCATCGCGGCCGCGGCCCCCTGCGCGTCACCCTGGAGGATCATGGCCTCGATCTGCCGGTGCTCGGCGAGCGACTGGAGGTGCTCCGCCCTGCTGGGCTCGCCGTTGTACCGGCTCGACAGCCGCGCCTTGGCGTGGATGCCGTGGATGATCGCGTGACCGAGACGGTTGCCGGAGAAGACCATGATCAGCTCATGGAAGGCGACGTCCTCCCTGCCGTAGCGGTCCGGGTCGTGCACGCTTTCCGCGAGGACGTTCGCCTGCTTCTTCAGCTCCTCGGCCTGGGCCGGTGTGATCACGCGGGCGCACTGCGCCGCCATGTCGCACTCGAGCGCCGCCCGGACGTTGATGAGGTCGTCGAGGATGGACAGGGTGCTGTCGTGCCGGATCTGCGCCTCCAGGACGAGGGGGTCCAGCAGGTTCCAGCCGATGGGTTCGAGGACCCGTGTCCCCCGGCCCGGTGTGGCCTTGACCAGGCCCTTCGCCTCCAGAAGCTTGATCGACTCGCGCACCACGGTGCGGGAGACGCCGAACTCCTGGCACAGCTCGGGCTCGGTCGGAAGTACGGTGTCGACGGGATAGGCCCCCGACACGATGCGGTCGATCAGGTAGGTGACAACGGTGTCACCAAGGCGCCGGGGTCGCTTGTAGCTGGGCGGCTCCAAGGCACGGGAGGCGCTCCCGGTCAGACCGGATTGAGGGGACGTGGCAGTCACAGGGCCTCCAGGAGGATCATCACCAGCCCAGTATACGTCCCTGCGCATATGTAATTCATATGATGTAAGCGGTATCACTCTTCGCCACCTGGGCGAAGGCCGCCACGAAGCTGCTCGGGAGGCGCACGGCGCAGTTCCCAGAGCAACGATCGTCCGGAGGTCAGATCCGAGGCGGTGACCACCAGCCGGTCATCGATGAGGTCGTACCGTCCGGACAGCAGCTCTTCGTCCTTGCTGAGCCACGTTCGCCAGATCCTGATCGTGGCGGTGGCCGGATCGACCTCGAAGTGGTGGGTCTGCCACGTCTGTCCGCTCCGCAGGACGACCTGGTAGGCGCGGTTGTGCTCGAAGTAGACGCGCTCGGCCGGACCGGGAAGGCCAGGGGGCCGGAAGGTGCCCGCCGTCACGTTCCATGTGCCGTCGAGCGGCGTGGGCGCCCGGTTGTTGTAGTTGGCGACGTAGTACGAGCACGAAGCCGGCACCGCGAGCAGGAGCGTCACGAGCACAGTGTGCGCCCACCGAGGGCGTACGCGTCGTGAACGGGGCGCGATCCGGTTCTGGTCGTTCCAGAACACCGCAACCAGTTCACGACGGTGCTTCCACAACAGACAGCTCGCGCAGCCGGCCCCGATCAGGGCGACGAGCAGGGCGTCGAAGGCGATCCCGTAGGCGATGTCGAGCACGGTGATCCCGGCGAGCAGCGGCGCGGCGCCCGCGGCACCGAGCAGCGTGGTGCGACGGAACGCCAGCGCCATGCCCAAGCCGATCTGCAAGAGTGCGATCAGATTGCCGAAGATCGGCGAGTAACCGAAGTAGTACCAGGTCAGCCAGAATCCGCTCACCGCGCCCATGGGCTTGTCGAGCTCGGAGTCGAGCACGGTGAACTGGGCGCCGAAGAGCTTGGCGAAGCCGTACTGCAGCAGGATCACCGCGGTGGTCCACCGGCATATCGAGTAGAGGAAACGCCCGCCCTCGGGCGCCGTGACCTCGTCGCCGTGCTCAGCCGCTGTCCGCCTCGTCACAAGCCGCCTCCCACCCCAAGCTCACGTGGGCGCGCCGAGACTGTCAAGCCCGGGCGAAGGCCCTCGTGCGGGTCCTCGTGCGGGTCCTCGTGCGGGTCCTCGTGCGGGTCCTCGTGCGGTCATGCCGACTGCCGCAGTGACATCACCGCCCACGGCGCGAGCTCGACGTCGAGGTCGAGCACACCGGTTTCCGGCACGGTCAGCGTGAACCTGCGGAGCGCGTCGGCGACCCGGCTCAGGTGCTCGCTCTCGGCCCGGGACGGGTTGAGGGGAGACCCGAGCCGATACCAGGCCTCGGCGACGTTCCCGTGCTCCCAGTCCAGGATCTCAACGAGGAACGTGGCGCCCGGCTCCAGCCCTTCGATGGAGTGCCGGATCCTGCGGCTCGGCCCGATCTCGGCCAGCGCGCGCGTCGCGGCGTACGTGTTCTGCGCCCGCAGGCCGCTCATGGCCATGTCCTCCGGGTAGTTGAAGAACACCGCCGACACCGCCGACGTCCGGCTGTCCCGCGTCACGACCCCCTCGGACGTCGCGCGCAGCAGCCGGTCGCCGAGCCGTCCCAGCATCACGAACGCGTGGAACGTGGGCTTGTGGATGCCGGCCTCGTTCACCAGGCCGAATCCGCCGTGGAACGGCCCGATCCCGGCGCCGCCCTCCTCGAACACGTCGGTGAAGGTCCAGTAGGAGATCGAGTCGGCGAGGGTGGCGCACCGCAGGTAGGCCCGCGTGATGTACGTCGCCGCGAACAGCGTGTCGTGGATGAAGTCCCGCGACGACGGCGACGTCGACCACTCCGTGACGTGGATCTCCGCGTCGGGGTAGGCGCTCTCGCTCACGAGCGTGCGCAGCAGGGTCAGGTCGTCGAACGTCGCGTCGGCATACCGGGTGATGTGCACGGCCTCGCCGTCGGAGGCGAAGGCGAAGTCGGTGGGATAGGTGTGCGTCGAGATGAAGTCGATCGGCAGTCCGCGCTCCGCGCACCAGGCGATGAAGTCCTCGATCCACACCGGGCGCCAGTCGAGCGCGTCCACGTCGGCCGCCGCGGCCGTCTCGTGCGTCGCGGCGCGGTTCTCGACCTCGCCCCTGTAGCGGTCGTCGGGCACGAAGACGCTCGTGGCGGGCCCACCCACCTTCAGCAACGGGTCGATTCTCTTGATGGCCGTCGCGGTCTGCTCGTACAGCTCGAAATACTCGGTCTTCGTCCCGGTCCAGAAGTGCGGCACCAGGTTCGGCTCGTTCCATACCTCGAACCGCCACTCCCGCACCTCGTCGAGGCCGTAGCGGTCGATCCAGTGCTCGACCGTCCGCGTCACCAGCTCGACCCAGCGCGTCATGTCCTTGGGCGGGCTGCAGTGGGCGCCCCACCAGAACACCGTCTCCGTCTCCGTCGCCAGCTCGCGCGGCATGAAGCCCAGCTCGACGAACGGACGGGCGCCGCACTCCAGGATGAAGTCGAACACCTTGTCCACGTAGCCGAACGTGTACACGGGCGAATCAAGGGGCGAGTCCGGGCCGAAACCACCGCCGTAGCTCTCCCGGTAGACGAACATGTCGTCGTGGAAGACGCCGTGGAAACGGACGTACCGCACTCCGCAGGCGTCAACGACCTCGGCGAACTGCCGCTGCCAGTCCGCGCGCAGCGCCTCGTTCGCCCGCCCGGCGCCGATGCACCGGCTCCACACGTGCGGGAACGCACCGTCGTCGCACGGCGTGCCGTCGATCACCAACCGGGACTCGCTTGTCATGGCTCACTTCTCTTCCGAAAATATTTCGCAACGTGTTCGTTGCTGCCCGGACAGTAGGTGGCGTGTCCGGCCGGTGTCAACGGTCATATAAGGGAAATGACCGCAGCATCGGACGAACGAAGGACGTGATAGTTTTCGAAAAAGTTTCGCAGCCCGAAGGGAGCCCCCGATGGCACGGCGAGGCCGTTCCGAGCGAGCCACTCTGGCGGACGTCGCCCGTCTGGCCGGTGTCTCACCGACGACCGCGTCGAAGGTGCTCAACGGGCGCAGCGACGTGGGGGCGAAAACGCGCGAGCTCGTCCTCGGGGTCATGGCCGACATCGGCTACAAGCCGACGACGGCGCGGCACGAGCAGCCGCGCGGCCGGACCCTCATCACCATGCTCGACTTCGTGGAGTCCCGTTATGCCGGGACGGTGCTCCAGGGGATACTCGTGGCCGCGACCTCGGCGCGGGCCGAGCTCCTGCTGCGCCTGCCGCCCGAGGCGCCGGTCAGCACGAACCGCGCGGCGGCCCGCGCCTGGATGGAGGAGCAGAAGGCGTCCGGCGTCGCCGGCATCGTCGCGCTCGCCGTCGCGGTGCCCGACGCGGTGCTCGTAGCCGCGGAGGACCTCGACGTGCCCGTCGTCACCATCGACCCGATCGACACGACCGAATCACGGGTCGTCAGCATCGGCTCCACCAACTGGGCGGGCGGCCGCTCGGCGACCGAGCACGTCATCAGGCTCGGCCATCGCAGGATCGCCTGGATCGGCGGCCCGGCGGGCTCCGCGCCCTCGGCGGAGCGCTTCCACGGATATCAGGCGGCGCTCGACTCGGCCGGGATCACGCCGGACCGCGCGCTGATCCGCCACGAGGCGTTCTCGGTCGAGGCGGGGCTCCGGCACGGCCGCGAGGTCCTCTCGCACGGCGACCGGCCGACCGCCCTCGTCGCGGGCAACGACGAGATCGCCGTCGGCGTCCTCGCCGCGGCCAAGGAGCTGGACATCGCCGTCCCCGGCGAGCTGTCGGTCACCGGGTTCGACGACACGCCGCAGACCGAGTGGACCACGCCCCGGCTGACGTCCGTACGGCAGCCTCTCGTCGGCATGGGCCGGATGGCCGTCGAGACCGTCCTCGGCATGGCGGACGGCGTCCAGCCCGCCTCCCGGCACCTCCAGCTCGCGACGACCCTCAACGTCCGCGACTCGACGGGCCCCGTCCCGTCGTCCTGATCCGCGCGGGTGCGGGCGGCGCGGGCGCCCGCACCCGCGCGAGCTCGGATTCCGGACGGCCTACGCGAACCCGCCCGCGTCCACGGTGCCGGCCGTCTCGAAGACGTCGACCGAGTCCAGGGGGATCGGGGTGAACATCGTCGGGCGTGCCCCACTCCTCCACGCCCGCGCGGGCCTTCGGGGATTCGAAGACCGCGACCTGGTTGAGCATCTCGCCGCCGCGCAGGCCGTACTGGACGAAGTGGCAGCGCGGGCCGACGTGGACCGAGACCTCGCGAAGGTCCACATCGCGGCCGGCCTCCTCGATGGGCACCGCGGCGCGGTAGGCGACATAGGAAGAGCTGACCGGCTCGTCCTCGACCAGAAGGCGGCGCGCCACCGAGTGCAGGCCGTCGGCGGCGATGACGATCCGCGCCTCGTCGGTCCGGCCGTCCGCCAGCCGCACCCGGGCGCCCGATGCGGTGTTCTCGTAGCCGGTGACGCGGGCGTCGGTCACCAGGCCGACTCCCGCGCGCCGGCAGGCACGCAGGAAGATGCCGTGCAGGTCGCTGCGGTGGATGACCATGTACGGGTAACTGTACGTGCGCTCCAGGTCGGCCAGGTCGAGGCGGGTCAGCTCGCCACCGTCGAGGGCGTCGCGCATCACCATGCTCGCCGGCAGCACGCCGAGGCTCCTGGCCTCCTCAAGCAGGCGCTCGGCGACGGCGATTACCTTCGGCCGTCGAGTCTCCCTCGATCGCCCGGTTTTCCCGATCGCCGGGCACTTGACGTTCCAGATGTTATCGGTAACTCTTCTCTGCATCACCGGAAGCCTCCGGTTCCCTGGTGGCATATGGAGAAAGAATGTGATCGATAACATACCTTACGACCGGCCCGTGCCGGGCCACCGCAGGGCGGAGCGCCGGCTCGCGATGCGGGTCCGCACCGTCGCCGAGGCGTACGCCCTGCTCGCACCGAGCCTCGCCGGTTTCCTGCTCTTCCTGGTGGCGCCCATCTTCGGCGTGGCGGCGCTGAGCCTGTTCGACTGGAACCTGATGGGCGCGCCGTCGTTCGTCGGGCTGGACAACTATCGCGAGCTCGCCGCCGATTCCGAGGTGTGGCGGGCCGTGCTCAACACGATCTACTACGTGGTGCTCAACATCCCGGCGCAGACCGTGCTGGCGCTGCTGCTGGCACTCG
Organism: Microbispora hainanensis; assembly: GCF_036186745.1. Classification (NCBI taxonomy): domain Bacteria; kingdom Bacillati; phylum Actinomycetota; class Actinomycetes; order Streptosporangiales; family Streptosporangiaceae; genus Microbispora; species Microbispora hainanensis. The sequence goes on from NZ_CP108086.1 coordinate 7,007,221, forward strand.
CGCTGAACCGGCGGATGCGCGGCGGCAAGGTGCTCCGGGTGGTCTTCGTGCTGCCCTGGATGGCCATGCCGGTGGCGCTCGGCATCATCTGGTCCTGGGTGTTCGACCCCAGATACGGCGTGGTCAACCAGGTGCTCGGCATGGTGGGGATCGACGGCCCCAACTGGCTCACCGATCCCGCGTGGGCCATGCCGGTGATCGCCTCGGTGAACGTCTGGCAGTACACGGGCTACACGATGCTCATCCTGCTGGCCGGGCTGCAGGCGATTCCGCACACGCTGTACGAGGCCGCGGCGATCGACGGCACCACGCCGGTGCAGCGGTTCTTCACGATCACCCTGCCGCTGCTGCGGCCGTCGATGTTCTTCGTGCTGGTGACGAACACGATCGGGTCGTTCCAGATCTTCGACACGGTCTTCGTGATGACCCAGGGCGGCCCCGGCGGCGCCACCGACGTGCTGAACTTCCACATCTACCAGCAGGGGTTCCAGCTCTTCCGGTCCGGCTACGCCTCGGCGCTGGCGATGGTGCTGTTCGCGCTGATCCTGCTGGTCACCGCGGCGCAGTTCCTCTACTTCCGCAAGCGCACCGTCTACGACTTCTCCTGACGATCCCCGATGAAGCCGACCTCCATGAAGAGGACCCCCCATGAAGAGGACCGGATGAAGAGATGAAGAGGGTCGCTCTGTATTCGGCGCTCCTCGCGGGCGCCGTGATCTCGGTCGCGCCCTACCTGATGACGCTGAACTCGGCGTTCAAGGAACCCGCGCAGGTGCTCACCACCCCCGCCTGGGAGCCCGCCTTCCCCCTCACGTTCGACAACTTCGCGCAGGTCTGGTCGGAGTACGACATGGCCGGGTTCCTGCTGCACTCGCTGGTCTACGCCGGGGCCGTGACAGTCGGCCAGGTCGTCTTCAGCACGATGGCCGCCTACGCCTTCGGCCGGATGTCGTTCCCCGGGCGCGACGCGCTGTTCTGGGGCTACCTCGCGACGATGATGGTGCCGCAGATCGTCACCCTGGTCCCGCTCTTCCTGATCATGCGGGAGTTCGGGCTGATCGACACCTATCTCGGGCTGATCCTGCCCACCGCCTTCGGCACGCCGTACGGGATCTTCCTGGTGCGGCAGTACTTCCGCACGATTCCGAGGGACCTGGAGTCGGCCGCGCGCATCGACGGCGCGGGCACGCTGACCGTGCTCGTCCGGGTGCTGCTTCCGCTGAGCCGGCCGATCCTGGCCACCCTCGCGACCATCACGTTCATCACGACCTGGAACACGCTGCTGTGGCCGCTGATCGTCACGAACGGCGACGCCACCCGGGTGGTCACGCTCGGCATCTCGGCCCTGAAGGGTCAGTATTCCTCCCAATATCACCTGATCCTGGCGGCCGCCGCCCTCGCACTGCTGCCGCTCGTCGTGATCTTCCTGCTGTTCCAGCGGCACATCGTCCGTTCGATCGCCCTGACCGGGCTGAAGTAACCACCCCCCAAGAGAGAAGGGCATATCCATATGTCCAGAAAAATCGCCTTATCTGCTGTCGTGACGGCGGCCCTGCTGTCCCTCGCCGCGTGCGGCGGCGCGGACGACTCCGGTTCCACCGGCGGCGCCGTCACCCTCAGGTACGCCATGTGGGACGAGGTGCAGAAGCCGCCGATCGAGCAGTCGATCCGCGAGTTCGAGAAGGCCCACCCGTCCATCAAGGTGCAGATCGAGCTGAACAACTGGAACGACTACTGGAGCAAGCTGCAGACCCAGCTCGCCGGGCGCTCGGCCCCCGACGTGTTCTGGGACCACGTCTCCTACTTCCCCAAGTTCAGCAAGGAGGGCGTGCTCACCGACCTGGCGCCGCTCATCGCTCAGGACAAGGTGGACACCTCGATCTATGATCCCAAGCTCGCCGAGGGCTGGAAGGTCGACGGCAAGGTCTACGGCCTGCCCAAGGACTGGGACACCATCGGCCTCTTCTACAGCACCAAGGCGCTCAAGGACGCCGGGCTCACCCCCGCCGACCTCGACGGCCTCACCTGGAACCCCGACGACGGCGGCACCTTCGTCAAGACGCTGCAGAAGCTCACGGTCGACGAGAACGGCAAGCACCCTGACGAGGCCGGCTTCGACCCCAAGAAGGTCAAGCAGCACGGCCTCGCCATGCAGGCCCCGACCGGTCAGCAGGACTGGTGGAACTTCGCGCTGCAGAACGGCTGCACGCTCCAGGACAAGCCGTGGGGCCGGTGGACCATCGACCAGCCGGCCTGCGTGCAGGCCATCCAGTTCGTCCAGGATCTGCGGCTGAAGTATCACGTCGCGGTGCCCGCCACGGTCACCAACCCGCCCAACGGGCCGTCCCTCGACCAGGTGGTCGGGCGCGGCGAGGCGGCCACCGCGATGGACGGAAGCTGGATGCTGCGCGCGTTCGACACCGCACTGCCCAACGGCGGCTTCGGCGTCGCCGACCTCCCCGCGGGCCCGGCAGGCAAGGGCAGCGTCTACAACGGCCTGACCGAGGCCGTCTACGCCGGCACCAAGCACCCGAAGGAAGCCTGGGAGCTGCTCAAGTGGCTGACGTCCGAACGCCATCAGAAGGCCGTCGCCGAGGCGGGCGCCGTCTGGCCGGGCATCACCTCGCTCAACGACGTCTTCGCCGACGCCTGGAAGGCCAAGGGCGTCGACGTCACCGGCTTCAAGAAGGCCGCCGAGGGCACCACGATGGGCTACCCGCTGACCGAGGCGGCCGACGTCTACAACGTCAAGGCGCTCGACATCTTCAACCAGGTCTGGCTGGGCCAGCTGTCGCCGCAGGACGCCGCCCAGAAGATCACCACCGAGGCCAACGCCGCCATCAAGTAAGGTCTGACTCATGGAAGTTACCGGTCACATGCCTCCCCAGGACGCTCCCCGGACGCGCTCGGCGAGCATCTGGGACGTCGCCCGGGTGGCCGGTGTCTCCCAGCAGACCGTGAGCCGCGTCATCAACGGCAAGGCCCGGGTCAGCGAGGCGACCCGGGCCAGGGTCCTCCAGGTCATCGCCGAGCTCGGCTACCGGCCCAACCGGCTGGCCCAGGCGCTGGCCGGAGGGCCGGTCCGCTCGGTCACCGTCCTCACCTCCGACACCGCCCTGTACGGCGCCGCCGCCACCCTGCGCGGCATGGAGGAGGCGGCGAGGACCGCCGGGTTCTCCGTGGGCATCAGTGTGCTGGAGCGCGACTCCGGCCCGGCGGACATCGCCCTGCGGCTGAACCGGCCCGGGGAGGCGGTCATGGTGATCGCCTTCGACGACGCGGGCGTGCGCGCGCTGCGGGCGCTGCCCGCGGACGTCCCGGTCACTGCGGCCGTCGAGCGGCGGCCCGACGACGGTCCCGACGACCCCTGGCAGATCTGGCTGGACGACCGGGCGGCGGCCGCGCACGCGACCCGTTACCTGCTGGGCCTGGGGCACCAGACCGTCCACTACGTGGCCATCCCCTCCTCCACAAGCACACTGCCGCAGCGCACCCAGGGCTGGCAGGACGCGCTGCGCGCCGCCGGCCGTCCGCTGCCCGAGCCGCTGCCCGGCGGCTGGAGCCCCCGATCCGGCTACCTCGCCGTACGCTCCCTGCTCGCGGACCGTTCGGTCACCGCGATTCTGTGCGGCAACGACGACCTGGCCCTGGGTGTCATGCGGGCCGCCCGCGAGGCCGGGCGGGACATCCCCGGCGACCTCAGCGTGGTCGGTTTCGACGACTCCCCGCCGTCGGCCTACCTCAACCCCTCGCTCACCACGGTGCGGCTCGACTTCGAAGGGCTCGGCCGGGCCTGCTTCGGCCTGCTGCACCGCAGGCTGGACCCGCAGAACGCCGCGGCCGTACCGGCCTGGAGCGAGCCCGAGCTCATCGTGCGGGAGAGCAGCGGCCCCGCGCCCACCTGACCTCCCGCGCCTCCCCAGCCCCTCCGCCGCACCCCAGCCCCTTCGCCGCATCCCAGCCCCTCCGCCGCATCCCAGAGCCCTTCGCCCACCACGGTCCCCTGCCAACGCCACGGTCCTCCGCCGCGCCATGCGGGTGGAGCGTTCCGTGTGTCATGCCGTCCTTCCCTTCGCCGTCGAAAGGCCGAGATGATCCATCACGACTCCGAACACCGCCTGTGGGTGCTGTCCGGGCCGTCCTCCTCCTATGTGCTGCACCTCGACGAGGCCGACCGGCCGCGCGTCCTGCACTGGGGTCCCCGGTTCACCCCCGAGCAGGCGGCCTCGCTCCTGCTACGGCTGCCGCAGCCGGGCTTCCGGCCGGTGGAGGACCCGCTCGAGGGCTCCTTCGACCTGGTCGCGACCGGAGGCCTGCGCTACGGAGACGCCGGGTTGCAGGTGCGCTTCGCCGACGGCACCCGCGACCTGGAGCTCGTCTTCGCCGGGCAACGCCGCACCGATCGGGAGCTGGTGCTGGCGTACGCCGACCGTCAATACCCGCTGGCCGTCGAGTGCCACTACCGCCTGTTCGGCGACGTGATCGAGCGCCACCTGGTCCTGCGCAACGAGGGCGAGCCCGTCACCGTCGTACGGGCGGACTCCGCCACCTGGGTGCTCCCCCGGCTGAACGGCTATCGGCTCAGCTCCGTACGCGGCCAGTGGGGCGCGGAGACCCGGCTGCACCGCACCGAGCTGCCGTACGGCGAGACCGTCATGACCAGCCGCAGAGGTGTGACCAGCCACCAGGCCAACCCCTGGGCGATGGTCGACGACGGCACGGCGGGCGAGGAGCACGGTGCGGTCTACTCCTGCGCGCTGGCCTGGAGCGGGAGCTGGCGGCTCGTCGCCCAGCGCCTGCCCACCGAGCGGGTGACGCTGTCCGCGGGTTTCGGGCACGACCCGGTGACCTGGGAGCTGGGCACCGGAGAGGAGCTGATCACGCCGGTGTGCGCCGGGCTCTACACCGAGGGCGGCTTCGGCGCCGCCAGCCGCGCCTGGCACGACCACCAGCTCCGGCATGTCCTGCCGCATGCCGGCGAGCTGCGGCCGGTGCTCTACAACTCCTGGGAGGCGACGGGCTTCGACGTCTCGCTGGACGGGCAGATCCGGCTGGCGGAGGCGGCCGCCCGGATGGGCGTGGAGCTGTTCGTGGTGGACGACGGCTGGTTCGGCGCCCGCACCCACGACGCCGCCGGGCTCGGCGACTGGTATCCCAACCCGCGCCGGTTTCCCGACGGGCTCGGGCCGCTGATCGACCGGGTGCACGAGCTGGGCATGCTGTTCGGGCTGTGGGTGGAGCCGGAGATGGTCAACCCCGACAGCGACCTCTACCGCGCCCACCCCGACTGGGTGATCCACCGGCCGCACCGGCGGCGCACCGAGCACCGCAACCAGCTCGTGCTCGACCTGTCCCGGCCGGAGGTCGGGGACTGGCTCTTCCGGACGCTGGACGAGTTGCTGGCCAAGAACGCCATCGACTTCCTCAAGTGGGACATGAACCGCCCCTTCACCGAGGCAGGCCCGGACGAGCGGCTGTGGCTGGGCCACGTGCACACCCTGTATGACGTGCTCGACCGGCTCCGCGCCGCCCACCCGCACGTGCGGATCGAATCGTGCAGCAGCGGCGGCGGCCGGGTGGACCTCGGCATCCTGCGCCGCACCGACCAGGTGTGGACCTCCGACAACACCGACGCCCTCGACCGGCTGGACATCCAGCACGGCTTCTCGCAGTTCTACCCGGCCCGGGTGATGGGCGCGTGGGTCACCGACAGCCCCAACCCCTACACGGGACGGGAGATCCCCCTCGACTTCCGTTTCCACGTGGCCATGGCCGGGCTGCTCTCGATCGGCGGGGCCCTGGACGAGTGGAGCCAGGCCGATCTGGACCGGGCGGCCGAGCTCGTCGCCGACTACAAGCGGATCCGGCACCTGGTCCAGCACGGCCGGCAGCACCGCCTGCTGCCGCCGGGCGGCGAGCTGTCGGCCGTGCAGTATCTCGCCCCCGACGGCGCCGAGGCCGCCGTGCTCGTCTACCGGCGCGCCCGCCGGTTCGGGCACGCCGATCCGGGGATCCCCCTGCGCGCCCTCGATCCGCAGGCGCGCTACCGCGACGCGGTCACGGGAGAGGTCCACCACGGGGCCGTGCTGCTCACCCACGGTCTGTTCCCCGAACTGGCTCCCGGCGACTACGCCAGCGCCATGATCCACCTGGTGAGGGAATAGGAGTACAGGAGGCCCACCGGGCGCCCGGTGGGCCTCCTTCGCCTGTCACCTGGGGGTCAGAACCAGGCGGTAGGCGCCGTTGGCGTCCTGGCCGGCGATCGGGATCGTGACGCTGCCGTTGGTGACGGTGTAGGCGTTCGACCACACCTGGGTCGCCGCCGACACGTTCGTCTTGCGGCCCGAGCCGGGGACGTACTCGAGGGTCGCGGTGACCGAGGAGCCCAGCCCGCCGATCCCGTCCACGCGGATCGAGCTGTTGCCGGACTGGCCGCCGAAGACCACGCTGAACGTCCTGCCGTCATAGGCGGCCACGCCGTCGTTGTTCGTGGTCGGGGTCACCTTGACGATGTTGCCGGTCTGGTCGGCGTACCACTTGTACATCCAGTACGACGCCGTCGGCTGGCCGTTGTACAGCAGGCCGTTGAGCGTGCCGGCCTCGTACCAGAACGCCCGCTCGGCGTCGCGCACGCCCTCGCGCTCGAACTGGGCGACGTAGTGGTTGACGCTGCTCGGCACGTCGATCTCGCCTGTCGTGGCGTACTCGTTGATGGAGATGGGCCGCGGCGAGATGCCCAGCTCGCGCTCCAGGGCGCGGTAGGCGCGGACGTTCGCGGTGACGTTCCGCCATCCGCCCAGCTCGTGCCACGACACCACCTCGGGCAGGGTGTTCGTGGCCTTGGCGTTGTTGAGGAAGGACCGCATCCGGTTGATGTCCAGGTAGGAGTAGCTCGGGCCCATGATGGGCTTGTTCGGCTCACTCTGCCGGATCCGCTGGTAGGTGCGCACCCATCCCTCGTTGAAGGAGACGCCCGCCGCCGACGGCCAGGTCCAGTCCGGCTCGTTCCACGGCTCCCAGGCGTCGATGTTGGTGACGCCCGCCGACTTCGCCGCCGCGATCATCTTGTCGATCCGGCTGTACCAGTCGTTCCAGTTCGTCCAGTTGTACGGGAAGCCGTCGAAGCTGTCGGCCATGTCGACCGTGATCACCGCGCCGATGGCGGCGGCGTTGCGCCAGACGTTGAGCGTGTCACCGATCGGGACCGGGGAGCCGTTCGGCCGGTGCTCGTGCAGCGGCGGCGGCTGGCGGAGCTGGTGCAGCTTCAGCGGCTGCATGATCGACACCGGCGGGGTGTTCGCGTCGGACAGGCCATAGAGGGTGCCCGACGCCACGCGGGTGACCGGGCGCACGACGCTGCTCGCGTCGACCACGAGGGCACTGCCCCCGCCGCCGGTCGTGGTGCTCCACTTCTGGTTGCTCTGCCCGTTGCAGGTCCACAGGATGACGGCGGTGCCGTTGGCGGTGCCGGCGTGGTCCACGTCGAGGCACAGCCCCGACTGCACCCCCGTGATCGACCCGTCGGAGTTCTGCCGCCACTTCTGGTTGTTCTGACCGTTGCACGACCAGATGATCACCTGGGTGCCGGGCGAGGTCTGGTTGTTGTAGGCGTCCACGCACCGGGTGCCGTTCATCGTGCGCAGTTCGCCGGCCGAGGTGAACTCGAAGCCCTGGTTGGCCTGGCCGTTGCAGTCCCAGATGTCCAGCGTGGTGCCGAGGGTGTCGACGTTGCCCTTCACGTCGAGGCACCGGCCGGAGGCCGCGCTCACCAGCGGCGCGGGGGCCGCCGAGGCCGGCGCCGCCCAGGTGAGCGCGGTGGCCGCCAGGGTGACGAGCACCGTGAGCAGGCCCAGGGCGACGGCGCCCGGTGACCGTCGCCGCCCGGCCGCCGGGCGAACGGGTAAGTGGTGCATGGTTCTTCTCCTTCATCGGGGGCGTGAAGCTCGTTGGTGACGTGCAGGTCGTCGGGGCGTGCAGGTCGTCGGGGGCATGAGGGCGGGAACGGCGGAGGCGCGCGGAAGCCGCGCTCCCGTCGGCTCGGCGTCACGGGATCGGCGACGCTGTTATGAGTTATCGGTAACATCACGGTGTAGAGCGTGACGTTGACGGTGTCAAGCCCCGGTCACCGGCCCGGCCGTTCCGCCAGACCGGAGTAACAGGTGAAACAGCAGCTGAACGAGGTCGCAGCCGGTTTGGAAAGACACCGGGAGGACGTGGAAGATTCACCGTCGAGCGGTGCTCTCCTTGACGGTCATCAGTGATAGCGGTAACACTAGCGCCACCCCGATGAGGAGTTCCTGGTCATGAAGGTCTATCCGCCTGAGCGCAAAACCGCACGGTCGCGTTGTATCTGTCAGGCACGGCCCGGCCCATGACGTCGGAGGTTCGGCCACGTCCACGCCGTGTCCCCTTCGGGGGTGCAGGTCCGTGGGCGGCACGAAACCGAGTTGATCCACCGGCCTCCACGAAACCGGTGCGGTTCAGAGCCAGGCCGATGACGCCGAGAGCGCGCTCGCGATACTCCAGGAGACTCTGGCTCAGAGCGAGCAGGCCTACGAACCACAACACCCACGCACGCTGCAGGTGCGGCTCACCTACCCTGAAGCGGTGGGGAAGGCCGGAGAACCACAGCGTGCGACCGTCCTGGCCGCTCGGCTGGTTGAAGACAGCAACCGGGTGCTCGGCCCCGAACATCTGGTCACCTTGGCAGCGAGGAGCGCCCTCGCCGGATGGACCATGGAATCCGGCGATGAAGGGACCGGCCTCCGGCTTTTCGAGGCGCTTCATAGTGACGCCAGGCGACTACTCGGAGATGAACATTGGCTCGTGGTTCAAGTCGGCGCGACATTGAAACAGCTCTGACTCATCCGTGCCGACGGCTTCGGCGCGAATCGCACCCAGTCGCCAGGGCCGGCTGGGCGGCCGGCCCGGGTTGTGCCACGGCGGTGTCCTCGTCGTGAGGACCGAGGTCTCGCGACGAGGACACCGCCGTGGTGCGGACGGCCGGCGATCGGCTGCCGGCCGGCCACGTGTGTGAGCGGCTTGGCGATCTCGGCGGCTCAGCCGCAGCTCGCCGCGCTGTACGCGACGTCGTAGGACGAGGTGACCTGCTTGCCGTCGATCGTGGCGGTCGCCTTCACGGTGACCGTGCCCGCCTCGATCTGGGCGGTCCGGGTGTTGAAGGACTGGTAGGCCTGCTTGCCCGGAGCCACATCGGCCACCGTCTTGGACCCGTACGGGGTGGTCAGTGTGATGGTCGCCGGAACGTCGGAGTCGTTGACGGCCGTGACCGCGACGTACGCCGAACTGCCGATGCAGCGGGAGGACGCGGTGACGGTCAGCTTGACCTCCGGCTCGGGCGGCGTGGCGGAGTCGAGGGCGACGGCGAAGATGTGCATCGTGGCGACGCCGTTCGCCGCCTTCGGGCTGATGTTGGGCAGGTCGACGCGGGAGATCTCCTTGTTCTGCAGAGTGACGCCGGAGTAGTAGATGGTGGCGGGGGTGTTCTGCCGCTGGTTGTTCGGCCGGTTCTGGTAGGGGGCCACGACGGCGGCGTCGCTCCCCGAAGCCGGCGCGCCGTACCAGTCGGGCGAGCTGAGGGTGAAGGTCTGCCTCGTGCCGTCCTTGTAGACGACGGTGGCCGGTCCGGACACCGCGCCGTAGGTCCCGGCCAGCAGGAAGCCGAGCGTCTTGCCGGTGCCGGTCACCTTGAGGGACTGCCCGGAGGCGATGGCGTTGTCGGGGGTGCCCACCGCGACGTCGGGCCAGGTGAAGGTGAGCCCGTTCTTGGTGATGGTGGCCCCCGGGGTGACGCCGACCGACGCCAGCGCCTGGGCGGAGATGCTGGCGCCGTTGCCGTCGAAGTTCCCGGGAGCGGTGTTGGTGTCGTCGGTGACCGCGACGTTGCTGAAGAGCTCCTCAAGCGGCTTCTCGCCGCCGCCCCACACCTGCACCGTGGCCGTCGTGGAGACGGCCCAGTCGTCGCCCCCCTCGGTGCCGCTGAGGACGGCGGTGACGGTCGCGGCGCCGCTCGCCGCGCCGGTGGCGGGAGTGAAGGTGAACTCCACCGTGGCCTTCGCGTCCGCCGCCAGCGGCCCCACTTCGGCGTGCTCGGGGGTGACGGTCCACCCCTCCGGCACCGTGAGGGCCACGCTCGCCGACGCCAGCGGCTCCTCGACCGCTCTGACGGTGACCTCGGCCTTCGCCGCCTCACCCGGGGTGACCTCGACCGGTGCGGTCACCGTGACCTTCTGCAGCGCGTACGCCCGGTAGGTGTGACCGGCCTGCGCGGTGATCCGGACGGCGTCGGCCTCGGTCTTCTCCACCGTGGCCGAGCCGCCGCCGGTGACGTCGCGGACCTTGTGACGCCCGGCGAAGATGCCGCCGCGCACCTTGACGACACCGTCGCGGTCGGGCGTGATGAGGTATTCGTCGGCCTGCCCCTCGCTCCACGCCGCGCCGACGGTATGGCCGCCGCGGCCCCGCAGGCCGCGCACCTTTCCGTTCCGCCAGGCGTCCGGAAGCGCCGGCAGCACGTGCAGCTCGCCGGTGTGGCTCTGCAGCAGCATCTCCGTGATGCCGGAGGTCGCGCCGAAGTTGCCGTCGATCTGGAACGGCGGGTGCAGGTCGAACATGTTCGGCGCGAGCCTGGCCGGGGTGACCAGGAGGCGGACCAGGTCGTGCGCCCGGTTGCCCTCCTCCATCCGCGCCCAGTAGTTGATCTTCCAGGCCAGCGACCAGCCGGTGCCGTCGTCGCCGCGCAGTTCGAGAGTCCGCCGCGCCGCGTCGTACAGCTCCGGGGTGCCGCGCTTGGTGATCTGGTGGCTGGGGTGCAGGCCGTACAGGTGGGAGATGTGCCGGTGGTTCTGCTCGGTCTCCACCCAGTCGTACAGCCACTCCTGGATGTTGCCGCGCGAACCGATCTTCATCGGGGCGAGCCGGTCCCTGGCGGCCAGGACCTGTGCCCGGAAGCTCGCGTCCACGCCGAGGACCTCACTGGCCTCCGCGCAGCCGTCGAACAGGTCGCGCAGGATCTGGTTGTCCATCGTCGGGCCGGCGGCGACGCTGGCGTTCGCGTGGTGGCTGAGCTCGGGCGAGTTCGACGGGTTGGTGACGAGATATCCGAGCTTCGGCTCCTCGACGAGGGTGTCGAGGAAGAACTGCGCCGCGCCCTTCATCGCCGGGTAGTTCTTACGCAGGAACTCGACGTCGCCGGTGAACAGGTAGTGGTCCCAGATCATGGTGGCCAGCCACGCGCCGCCGGTCTGCCACATGCCCCAGAACGCGCCGTCGACGACCGAGGTCGCCCGCCACGCGTCGGTGTTGTGGTGGGTGACCCAACCGCCGGCGCCGTACTGCACCTCGGCCGTGCGCGCGCCGGTCACCGTGAGGTCGTTGATCATGCTGAACACCGGCTCGAAGCACTCCGACAGGTTCGTGGTGTCGGCGGGCCAGTAGTTCATCGGCAGGTTCGCGTTGATGGTGTACTTCGAGTCCCACTGCGGGCTCATCGAGTCGTTCCAGATGCCCTGGAGGTTGGCCGGCTGGGTCCCCGGCCGCGAGCAGGAGATCAGCAGGTAGCGGCCGAACTGGAAGAGCAGCGCGGAGAACTGGGGGTCGTCGACGGCCCCGTGCTGGGTGATCCGGACGTCGGTCGGCTGGTCGGCCGCGTCGGTGCGGTCGAGTTCGAGCGTCGTCCGGTTGAACAGCTCCTGATAGTCGGCCACGTGCCGGCTGCGCAGCGTGTCGTACGCCGTGCCCTGGGCGGCCTCGAGGTGCTGTCGCGCGATGCCCTGGTAGTCGCCGCTGACATCCTTGTAGTTCACGTAGCTGGAGCCGATGGAGATCAGCAGCGTCACGCTGTCGGCGGCGGACACCTGGAGCGTTCCGCCGGAGCTCGTGACGCTGCCGCCCTCGGCGACGGCCTTGGCCAGCGCCAGGAACTTGACCTGGCCGGTGATGCCCTCGAAGTTGCCCGAGACGCCGTCGAGCGCGACCGTGGAGCTGTCCGGGCTGGTCAGCGTCGTGCGCTGGGGGCTGTCGAACGTCGCGCTGAAGGTGATCGAGCCGGGCTTGTCGGCGGTGAGGCGGACGACGATGACCTGGTCGGGCGCGCTGGCGAACACCTCGCGCTTGTAGCGCACGCCGTTCAGCAGGTAGGTGACGGACGCGACGGCGGTGGTGAGGTCGAGCTGGCGGTTGTATTCGGTGAACCCGCTGCTGCCGGGGAAGGTCAGCCTGATGTTGCCGACCGTCTGGTAGGCGAGCTGGCCCGCGGGTGAGCCCAGCATGTTCTGGTCGATCAGCGTCTGTGCCTGGGTCCACTGGTCCTCGAAGACCAGGCGCCGGATCTCCGGCAGCGCCGCCAGGCCCTTCGGGTTGCTCTGGTCGTACGGCCCGCCGCCCCAGACCGTGTCCTCGTTGAGCTGCAGGCGCTCGGCGTCGACGTTGCCGAACACCATCGCGCCGAGGCGTCCGTTGCCGATGGGGAGGGCGCGGAGCCAGTCCGTGCCCGCGCCCTTGTCGTACCAGAGCGCCATGTCGCTGGCGGCGCGCACCTCCGAGGGTGCCACCGATCCTGCTCGGGCGACCGCCGTCCACTGCATCGGCAGCATCAGAGCCCCGGCTCCGACCGTGCCGATCTTCATTAATTGCCTTCGCGTCAGATCTGGCATTCGCTCTCCAAGCGCATGGCTGCCTTGCCGGCGGCCGGCGCCGCGCCCTTGGGCTGCGAGAGCCCCGCATCGAGGAGACGGGCGGGGTTCGGCGGGACCGGCTGCGTGACGAGGCTGTGTAGGGGGTGATGGCAAAGCTACAAAGATTTGATGTATCGGTCAACGATGTGATGCAAAACCCCCGCAAGCCGGTCATCTGACCGCTATCAGGCCGGAATACATCTAACCTTTGGCGGGAAAGGCCATGCGGCGCCGGGTAGCGGCACGCGGCCGCGTCCTGTATCCGTAGAGCAGCAGTGATTCCCGACGACCATGCGCGAACGACGTGCGGGCAGGCCGCATCCGCTCCCCGCACGCCGTGGTAACGGGGAATCCCCCGCTCCCGCCGACCCTGGGAACCTACCTGCCATGTCACGCACAGACGATGTAGTGGACAGCATCAAGCGGATGATCCTCGACGGCGTCCTGCGGCCCGGCGACCGTCTGCCCGTCGAGAAGGACCTCGCCGAGTCGCTGGGCGTCTCACGCGGGGCGCTGCGCGAAGGGATCTCGGCGCTGTCGATCCTCGGCATCGTCAGCACCCGGCAGGGCGACGGGACGTACATCACGAACCTCGACGCGACGCAGTTGCTGGCTCCGATGGGCTTCGTCGTGGACCTGCACGGCCAGGGCGACCCGCGGCACGTCTACACCGTCCGGCGTCTGCTCGAATCGGAGGCGGCCCGGCTCGCCGCCACCAGCATCACCGACGAGGCGCTCTGCCAGGCCAGGGACCTGCTCGGCGAGTCGGCCCGGATCATCGATCAGGCGCCCCACGACCACGAGCGCCTCATCGAGATCGACATCGCCTTCCACCGCATCATCGCCGCCCACACCGACAACCCGGTCCTGGTCGGCCTGATCGAGGCGTTCGCCCGGCGCACCGTCCGCGGCCGGCTGTGGCGGAGCCTCCACGAGGAGGGCGCCGACCGGCGTACCCACGACGAGCACGTGGCGATCTGGGCGGCGCTCGCGGCACGCGATCCCGAACGGGCGCGCATCCGGATGGCCAACCATCTCGTCGGGGTCGAGGAGTCCCTCCCCCGGCTGCCCGACGACGGCGACGCGCCCTGATCACAGCACAGGGATCACCACACAGGGATCACCGCGCCCTGATCACCGTGCCCTGATCACCGTGCCCTGATCACCGCGCCGAGTCGGGGTCCGTGCCGGGACGCGACCGGCCGAGGTTCTCCCGCAGCCAGGTCTCCGTGGTGCTGACGTGCACGAGCGCGACCGCCTGGGCGAGCGCGGCGTCGCCGGCCGCGAGCGCGCGATAGATGGCGGCGTGCTCGGCGATCGTACGGCCGGCCGCGTTCTCCTCCACCAGCCCGCGCCAGACCCGCGCCCGGAGAGTGCGGCTGGCGATGCCGCCGAGGAGGGCGGCCAGGGACTTGTTGCCCGTGGCGTCGAAAACGGCCCGGTGGAAGGCGTCGTCGTGGTGGTTGAGCGCTTCGGTGTCGTTCTGTGCCGCGATCATCGCGTTGAGATGCCGCTCGACGTCCGCGAGCTGCCCGGCGGTGATCCGGGCGGCGGCCAGACCCGTCGCGACCGGCTCGAACAGCCGCCGCACCTCGGTGATCTCGAGCAGGTCGTCGCCCCGCATCATCTCGACGGCGAGGCCGACCCCTTCGAGCAGCAGCTCCGGCGAAAGGCTCGTGACGTACGTGCCGTCGCCCCTGCGCACCTCCAGCACGCGTGTGGTGACGAGGGAGCGGACGGCCTCCCTGAGCAGGTTGCGGGACAGGCCCAGCTCGGCGGCCAGGTCCTGTTCTGGAGGCAGCCGGGCGCCCGGAGGAAGCGTCCCGTCCTTGATGCGCTGCCTGATGCGCTCGATCGCCTGCTCGGTCAACGACATACCTGCATTTTGGTGTGTCAGGACACCAGACCTCCACATGGTCCACGTAGCGTGCTGCGTCTTCCGGCCCGCAGACATGCGATGTGTCCGGTCTTCCCACCCGTACGGTGATGGCCGAGACGTCGGATCCCTTGGTGATGAGAGCCGCGTGCGTAACGGAATATCACCATCCTTACCCAAGGTCTGGACACTAGAGCGGTTTTGAGCATAGAAAGACATCCCATGTCCTGTCGTGATTGGCCCCCTCACGACCAACCTCACCCATGCCCCGTACGACGACGCGGACGTCACCTGAGCGTCGGCGACGGCATGGCAGCCGTGGTGCTTCAGAAGGAGAGACGATGGAACGCAAACGGTTCGCACTCGCCGCGGCCTTAGCCCTGTCCGGATGCCTCGCCGCCGCCTGTGGCGGCAGCGGCGGCACGGGAGACGGCGGCTCCGGGAACGACGCGGCGGCGAAGCCGGTCATCGGCGTCGACTATCCGCGTTCCGACACGGACTTCTGGAACTCCTACATCAGTTACGTGCCGAAGTTCGCCGGCGAGCTGGGCGCGGAGATCAAGACCACCAACTCCCAGAACGACATCGCGAAGCTCACCGCCAACGTGCAGACCCTGATGAGCCAGGGTGTGAAGGGCGTGGTCATGGCGCCGCAGGACACCGCGGCGGTGGCGCCCACGCTGCAGCAGCTCGAGAACAAGAAGATCCCCGCCGTGCTGGTGGACACCCGGCCCGACACCGGGAACGCCTTCATGGTCGTGCGCGCCGACAACCGCGCGTACGGGGAGAAGGCCTGCAGGTTCCTGGGCGAGAAGCTCGGCGGCAACGGCAAGGTGGTCATGCTGGAGGGCGACCTGGCCTCCATCAACGGCCGGGACCGCACCGAGGCGTTCAACGACTGCATGAAGCAGAACTATCCCGGCATCAAGGTGTTCGGCGAGGCGACGAACTGGGACGGCGCCGTGGCCTCGCAGAAGCTCTCGACGGTGCTGACCGCGAACCCCGACGTCAAGGGCGTCTACATGCAGTCGAGCTTCGCCCTCGCCGGCACGCTGCAGGTGCTCAAGCAGCGCGACCTGCTGGTGCCGCCGGACGACCCCAAGCACGTCTTCGTCGTCTCCAACGACGGCATCCCGCAGGAGCTCAAGGACATCGCCGCCGGGAACATCGACGCGACCGTCTCCCAGCCCGCGGACCTGTACGCCAAGTGGGCGCTGTCGTACGCGCAGGCCGCGATCGAGGGCAAGACCTTCCAGCCGGGGCCGACCGATCACGACAGCACCATCATCCAGGTGCGGCCGGGCCTGCTGGAGGACCAGCTGTCCGCGCCGCTCGTCACGGCCGACGGCGGCACCTATGGCGGGATCTCCAGCGTGAAGCACGACGACAAGTCGCTGTGGGGCAACAACCTGAGCTGAGAGGGCGTGACCGATGGAAGCGTTCGCGGGAGGGCCCGCGAGCCCTCCACCCGCCCGCGACGGCGGGCCGGGCCGTACGGACCCGCCCGTCGCCGCGGCGGAGAACATCACCAAGAGGTACGGCGAGACGACGGCGCTCGACGGCGCCCGCATCACGATCGGGCCCGGGGAGGCGCACGCGCTGGTCGGGCGCAACGGTGCGGGCAAGTCGACGCTGGTCTCCATCCTGACCGGGCTGCAGGCGCCGGACGAGGGCGAGGTCCGCTTCGCCGGGTCGCCCGCGCCGCGGCTGTCCGACCGGGACGCCTGGCGGGAACGGGTCGCCTGCGTCTACCAGAAGTCCACGATCATCCCTGAGCTGACCGTGGCGGAGAACCTCTACCTGAACAGGCACGACCGCAACCGGCTGGGGCTGGTCGGCTGGAAGAGCCTGTGGCGGAAGGCGGCCGACCTGCTGGAGGCATGGTCGGTGGACGTCGACGTCCGCAGGCCGGCCGGGGAGCTCGGGGTCGAGCAGCGGCAGTTCGTGGAGATCGCCCGGGCGCTGTCGTTCGGCGCGCGGTTCATCATCCTCGACGAGCCCACCGCCCAGCTCGACGGCGCGGCGATCTCCCGGCTCTTCGACCGGATGCGGGCGATGCGCGAGCAGGGGGTCACCTTCCTGTTCATCAGTCATCACCTGCAGGAGATCTACGAGATCTGCGACACGGTCACGGTGTTCCGGGACGCCCGGCACATCCTCACCGCGCCGGTGGCCGATCTGCCGCAGGGCGAGCTGGTGGCGGCGATGACCGGTGAGGCCGCGGGGCTGCGGGAGCACGCCGTACGCCCGGCGGTTCCGGCGGACGCCCCGGTGGTCCTCGACGTACGGGGCCTGTCCGACGGCGACGTCTACCAGGACGTCGACCTCCGGGTGCGGGCCGGGGAGATCGTGGGGCTGGCGGGCCTGGGCGGCAGCGGGAAGAACGAGCTCGCCGAGGCCATCGCCGGGCTGCGCGCTCCCCGGGACGGCACCCTGGAGGTGGCCGGGAACCGCCCGCGCCCCGGCAGTGTGCCGGATTCGCTGGCCGCCGGGGTGGGCCTGGTGCCCCGCGACCGTCACCATCAGGGCCTCGTTCCCCTGATGTCCATCGCCGACAACACCACGCTGACCGTGCCCGAACGGCTCGGCCAGGCGGGGTTCGTCAGCGGCCGGCGCAAGGACGCGCTGGCCCGCGAGATGATCACGAATCTCGCGATCAAGACACCCGGCCCGGAGCTCCCCGTCTCCGGGCTGTCCGGCGGCAACCAGCAGAAGGTCGTGATGGCCCGCGCCCTGGCCAGCGACCCCCGCCTGCTCGTGCTGATCACTCCGACGGCCGGAGTCGACGTCCGGTCGAAGGAGTTCCTGCTCGGCAAGGTCGAGGAGATCGCCGACAACGGGACCGGCGTCGTGATCGCCTCCGATGAACTTGACGACCTGCGGCTGTGCAACCGGGTGCTCGTGATGTTCCACGGCCGCGTCGTCGCGGAACTGGCCGCCGGCTGGCACGACCACGAGATGGTGGCCGCCATGGAAGGAGTCGACCTCGATGCCTGACAGCACCACCGCTCCCGCCACGACGGGACACCCTCCGAGCCCGCCGGCTCCCGAGGAGGCGGGGAGACGCCGCCCGGCCATCCGCCTGGCGCGGCTGCGCGACTTCGCGCTCGTTCCCGCGATCATCGTGATCGCGATCGTCGGGCAGATCGTCAACCCGATCTTCCTGCAGAGCGACAACCTGATCAACATCCTGCAGACCATGTCGGAGATCTCGCTCCTCGTCCTGGCGCAGACGCTCGTGCTGGTCGCCGGCAGGATGGACCTGTCGCTCGAGTCGACCTTCGGGCTGGCCCCCGGCGTGGCCGCGTGGCTCACGGTCGCCGCCGGGACGGGGCCGGGGCTCGGGCTGCTGCCCGGCGCCTGGGGAATCCCCGTCACGCTCGCGGTGGGCGTGCTGATCGGTGCGGTGAACGCGCTGTTCATCGTCCGCTTCGGGCTCAACGGCTTCATCGTCACCCTGGGCATGCTGATCGTGCTGCGCGGCCTCCTCACGGGCATCTCCGGCGGGCAGACCTTCTTCAACCTGCCGGAGTCGATGACCTACTTCGGCTCGGCCATGTGGCTCGGCGTGCCCGCGTCCATCTGGATCTGCCTGCTGCTGTTCGCCGTCGGCATCGTGGTCATGGGATTCACCCGGTTCGGCCGGGCGCTCTACGCGATCGGCGGGAACGTCGACGCCGCCAAGGCGGCCGGAATCCGCACCGACCGGGTGCTGTGGATCGTGCTGATCTCCGCGAGCCTGCTGGCCGCGATCGGCGGTCTCCTGCTGACGGGCCGGCTCGCCTCCGTGGCCGCGGCCCAGGGCGACGGCGCGATCTTCACGGTGTTCGCCGCGGCCGTCATCGGCGGAGTCAGCCTGAACGGCGGCAAGGGCACCGTGTTCGGCGCGTTCACCGGCATCCTGCTGCTCTACATGATCCAGAACGTCCTCACCCTCGCGGGCGTCCCCGCGCAGTGGATCCAGGCGCTCAACGGGGCGATCATCCTCACCGCGCTTGCGATCTCCCGCCTCACCGGCGGAAAGTCGCAGGAATGACGAGAGGGGGAGGCCGATCGCGGCGCCGGTCTCCCCCTCTCCTCTCCTCGCCGCGTACGGCTCCGGTCAGGCGGACGTGCGCGTCACGAAGGGAGCAGCGGCAGCAGCGCGTTGAGGCGCCCGGACGCGAAACCGGACAGGTCCAGCGAGCAGAAGGTGAACCCGGCGCCGCGGACCGCGGCGTCGACGCGCTCGCGCAGCTCGCACGCGCGCGGGATGTCGGCGCCCGGAACCTCGACCCGGGCGAGTGTGCCGCCTGCGTGGGCACGCACCCGGCACACCGGGAAGCCGAGATCGCGCAGCGCGGCCTCGGCGGTCTCGATCCTGTGCAGGATCTCCGGCGTGACCGGGTCGCCGTAGCTCACCCGGGAGGCCAGGCAGGGCGCGGCGGGCTTGTCCGCGGTGACCAGGCCGAGTCTCCGGCTGACCGCGCGGACGTCGGCCTTGGTGAGCCCGGCGTCCACCAGCGGCGCGATGGCCCCGCGCTCGGCCGCGGCCCGCTGCCCGGGCCGGTGGTCGCCGAGGTCGTCGAGGTTGGTGCCGAGCGCGATCCGGGCGCCCATGGCGGCGGCGAGTGGAGTGAGCGCGTCGAACAGCGCCGACTTGCAGTGGTAGCAGCGGTCGGCGCCGTTGGCGGCGTATTCGGGCCTGTCGCCCTCGTCCGTGCACACCTCCAGATGGGCCAGGCCGTGGGCGCGCGCGAAGTCGCGGGCGGCGGCCCGCTCGGAGGCGGCCAGGCTCGGGGAGACGGCGGTGACGGCCAGTGCGCGCCTTCCGAGCACCTTCGCGGCGGCGAAGGCGAGCAGCGCGGAGTCGGCGCCGCCGGAATAGGCGACGACGACGGCGTCCTCATCGCGTAGCCGGGCCGTCAGCCGGTCCATGGCGTCGCCCGCCACGTCCACCCGGCCGGCGGACGACGGCGTGTCTCCCCCGGAACCGGGACGATCAGTCATGGGTGGTCTCTCCTGTGAAGGGACGCGAGCCGGCGAGGCTCTCCTCGACGCCGAGGACGTGCAGGGCGGCGTGGAGCCTGGCCCGCTCGGAGTCCCGCGCGAGCAGAGCCCGATGGACGGCCCGGTGCTCCCGGAGGGTGCGGTGAACGGCCTCGGGGTCGCTCATGCCGCGCCAGATCCGGGCTCGTACGGTGCGGCCCGACATGTTCTGGATGACGGCGGCGAGGACGGCGTTGCCGCAATGGGAGGCGATGAGCGCGTGGAAGTCCTGGTCGAGGGCGACCAGTTTCTCGTGGTCGACAGGATCACAGGCGGCCACCGTCTCGGCCTCGTCGAGCAGGTCGCCCAGGTGGACGAGGTCGGCGTCCGGGATGCGCGTGGCCGCCAGCGCCGTCGCCTCCGCCTCCAGGATCCTGCGCACGTGCAGGAACTCCCCCGCGCCGGCGTCGACGTGGATGTCGGCGACGAAGCTCATCCCGTCGAGCAGCAGATCGGGAGACAGGCTGGTGACGTAGGTGCCGTCGCCCTGCCGCGTCTGCAGCACCCTCATGGCGACCAGCGCGCGCACGGCCTCGCGCAGCGTGTTGCGGGCGACACCGAGCTGTTCGGCCAGAATCTTCTCGACGGGGAGCTTCTGCCCCGGGCGCAGCTCCCCATCGATGATCATCTGCTTGATCGTGTCGATCGCCGTCTCGATGACGCCCACGTCAGCCTCCCCATTGGTGACCATCAGGGTAGCGGTACGCGTCGATCGACTCAGGGTGCATACGAGCGCTGTAACCAGGCTTTTCGGGCAGCAGGTAGCGGCCTCGCCCGATGCGGACGGGGTCGGTGAAGTGCTCGTGCAGGTGGTCGACGTACTCCAGCACCCGGCCCTCCAGGCTGCCGCTCACGCACACGTAGTCGACCACGGCCATGTGCTGGACCAGCTCGCACAGCCCGACCCCGCCCGCGTGGGGGCAGACCGGCACGCCGAACTTGGCGGCCATGAGCAGCACCGGCACGATCTCGTTGACCGACGCGAGCCGGCAGGAGTCGATCTGGCAGAAGTCGATCGCCCCGGCCTGCAGGAGCTGCTTGAACATCACCCTGTTGTGGCAGTGCTCGCCGGTGGCGACGCCGACGGGGGCGATCGCCTTCCGGATGGCCGCGTGGCCGAGGACGTCGTCGGGGCTGGTCGGCTCCTCGATCCACAGCGGCTCGTACGCCGCGAGCCGGTTGACCCACTCGATCGCCTGGGGCACGTCCCACACCTGGTTGGCGTCGATCATGAGCGTGCGGTCGCCGAGCTCCTCGCGGGCGATCGACAACCGGCGGACGTCGTCCTCCACGTTGGCTCCGACCTTGAGCTTGACGTGGGTCCAGCCGTCGGCGACGGCCTCGCGGCACAGCCGGCGCAGCTTGTCGTCGTCGTAGCCGAGCCACCCCGGGGTGGTGGTGTACGCCGGATAGCCGTGCTCGGCCAGCTCGGCGATCCGCTCCTCACGCGTGGGCGCGAGCCGGGCCAGCATCTCGACGGCCTCGGCCGGGGTCAGCGCGTCGGACAGATAACGGAAGTCGCAGGCCGCGACCAGCTCCTCGGGGGTCATGTCGGCCACGAAGCGCCACAGCGGCTTGCCGGCCCGGCGGGCCGCAAGGTCCCAGGCCGCGTTGAGCACGCCGGCGGCCGAGATGTGGACCACACCCTTCTCCGGCCCGAGCCAGCGCATCTGGCTGTCGGCCATGATCTCCCGATAGAGGCCGCCGAGGTCGCCGGCCAGCTCGTCCACATCACGCCCGGCCAGCCGCGCCCCGATCTGCCGGGCGGCGGCCACACACAGGTCGTTGCCCCGCCCGATCGTGAACGTGAGACCGTGCCCGGCCAGGTCGCCGTCGTCGGTTTCCAGCACCACGTACGCCGCGGAGTAGTCGCCGTCCGGATTCATGGCATCCGAGCCATCGAGCGTCGCGGAGGTCGGAAACCTGATGTCGATCACGTTCACCGAGGTGATCGTCGGCATGGGCGAACTCCAATTGATCCGATGAATATGAATGGAACAGTAGGATCACACCGACCATAGGTCAAGGCAAGCCCCCTGATATCCGGCCGAAGGCTTTACTTAAACCCGATGAATCTGACAGGCTCTCCACGCGTACGCCCCTGAGAACCAGCGGAGAGGTCAAGATCGTGAAGCTGTTGCGGGTGGGTCCGGTGGGTGAGGAGCGGCCGTGTGTGCTCGCGCCGGACGGGCGGGTGCTGGATGTGTCGTCGGTGACGGGTGATATCGACGGTGTGTTCCTTGCGGGGGGCGGTATCGAGCGGGTGCGGGTGGCGCTGGCGGAGGGCCGGTTGCCGGAGGCGGGGCCGTTCGAGCGGGTGGGGGCGCCGGTGGCCCGGCCGGGCAAGGTGGTGTGTATCGGGTTGAACTATTCCGATCATGCGGAGGAGACGGGGGCGCCGATCCCGGGTGAGCCGGTGGTGTTCATGAAGGCGTCCAACACGGTGGTCGGCCCGGATGACGAGGTGCTGGTGCCGCGCCGGAGTGTGAAGACCGATTACGAGGTCGAGCTGGCGGTGGTTGTGGGTCGCACCGCTCGTTATCTGGATTCTCCGAAGGACGCGGCGGGGGTGATCGCGGGGTATGCGATCGCCAATGATGTGTCGGAGCGGGAGTTCCAGAACGAGCGTGGGGGTCAGTGGGACAAGGGCAAGTCGTGTGAGACGTTCAATCCGCTGGGGCCGTGGCTGGTGACGGCGGATGAGGTGGGTGATCCGCAGGCGCTGGGGTTGCGGTTGTGGGTCAACGGCCGGTTGCGGCAGAACGGCAACACCAAGAACCAGATCTTCGGGGTGTATCACGTGATCTGGTATTTGAGCCAGTTCATGGTGCTGGAGGCGGGTGATGTGGTGAACACCGGGACTCCGGCGGGGGTGGCGCTGGGGCGTGGCCCGCAGGCCTATCTGCGCAAGGGTGATGTGGTGGAGCTGGAGATCGACGGTCTGGGCCGTCAGCGCCAGCGGGTGGGCCAGGCATGAACGAGCGAACCGGTGGGCGAACCGGTGGGCGGAGCGGCGGGCGGAGCGGCGGGCGGAGCGGCGGGCGCGGCGTGTTCGGTTCATGCGGCCCCCGGCTGCGAGGCGTGGGGGTGGCATGAGCGGGGAGTTCGACGGGTTGGTGGCGGTGGTCACCGGTGGGGCGTCGGGCATCGGCCGGGCGGTGGCCGAGGAGCTGTCCGCGCGCGGCGCCCGGGTCGCGGTGCTGGATGTGAAGGGCACCGAGTTCGTCTGTGATGTGACCGACGACGGGGCGGTGCGGGGGGCGGTCGCGGCGGTGGCCGGGCGGTTCGGGCGGATCGATGTGCTGGTGAACAACGCGGGTATCGGGGCGCAGGGCTCGGTGGCCGGCAACGATGATGCCGAGTGGCTGCGGGTGCTGGATGTGAACGTGGTGGGGGTCGCGCGGGTGACCCGGGCGGCGCTGCCGTATCTGCGTGAGTCGCCGTATGCGGCGGTCGTCAATACGTGTTCGATCGCGGCGACGGCGGGGTTGCCGCAGCGGGCGTTGTATTCGGCGTCCAAGGGGGCGGTGCTGGCGTTGACGCGGGCGATGGCGGCCGATCACCTTGGTGAGGGCATCCGGGTCAACTGTGTGACGCCGGGCACGGTGGACACTCCGTGGGTCGGGCGGTTGGTGGATGCCGCGCCGGATCCGCAGGCCGAGCGGGTGGCGTTGGCGGCCCGGCAGCCGCACGGGCGTCTGGTGGCGCCGGAGGAGGTCGCGCATGCGGTGGCGTATCTGGCCAGCCCGCGGGCGGGGTCGACCACCGGGATCGAGTTGCCGGTGGACGGCGGGATGTCCGGTCTGCGCCTGCGGCCGGTGACATCATGACCGCCGCAGCGGCCGGTGTTCTGGCGGGCAGGCTGGGGCGGTACGGGCTGGGCACGGCCCCCTTGGGCGGGTTGTTCGCGCCGGTGAGCGACGAGCAGGCCGAGCACGCGCTGGATGCCGCCTGGCAGGCGGGGATCCGTTACTTCGACACCGCGCCGCATTACGGCAGCGGGCTGGCCGAGGAGCGTCTGGGGTGTTTCCTGCGTGGCCTGCCCGCTGACGCGGCCGGGCAGGCGGTGGTGTCGACGAAGATCGGCCGGGTGCTGGTGCCGGGCCGGGGCGAGGAGGAGGGCTTCGTCGGCCGGACCGGGTTCGTGCGGGTGCGGGACTACAGCCGCGAGGGGGTGCTGCGCTCGCTGGACGACAGCCTGAAACGGACCGGGCTCGATCGTTTCGATCTGGTGTTCATCCATGACCCCGACGACTACTGGGAACAGGCCGCCGGTCAGGCCTACCCCGCGCTGGCCGAGCTGCGCGACCAGGGGGTGATCGGCGCGATCGGCGCCGGGATGAACCAGGCGCCGATGCTGACCCGGTTCGTGCGGGAGACCGACCTGGACGCCGTGCTGGTCGCGGGACGCTACACGTTGCTCGACCGCTCCGCCGCCGAGGAACTGCTGCCCGAATGCCAGCGGCGCGGGGTGGCGGTGATCGCCGGTGGGGTGTTCAACAGCGGCATCCTCGCCGGAGGCGCCACCTACGACTACGACGCCGCCCCACCCGCCGTCGTCGAACGCGCACGAGAGCTGGGACGCATCTGCGCCTCCCACGGCGTGCCGCTCCCCGCCGCCGCCCTGCGCTTCCCCCACCGCCACCCCGCCGTCACCACCATCCTGATCGGCGCACGCAGCGCGGACGAGATCGCCGAGGACCTGGCGCTGGCGGCGGCGGACATCCCGGACGCGCTCTGGGAGGACCTGGACCATGCGGGTTGATCTCGCCTACGGCACCGGCGGCCTGGTCGTGGACCTGCCGGACGACCGGACCACGGTCATCGCGCCGGTCGCCCGGCCCGCCGTGCCGGACGAGGCCGCCGAGCTGCGCCGGGCCCTGCGCGAACCCGTCGCGGGCCCCCCGCTGCGTGAGCGGGTGCGTCCCGGCCAGACGGTGGCGATCTCCGCCTGCGACGGCACGAGGCCCCAGCCGCGGCACCTGATGATCCCGGCGATCCTGGCCGAGCTGGACGGGATCATCGACCTGGACGACGTCGTGATCCTCGTGGCCACCGGCACCCACCGCGGCAACAGCGACGCCGAGCTGCGCGCGATGTTCGGCGACCAGGTCGTGGACGCCGTGCGGATCGTCAACCACGACGCGCGCGACGCGTCGTCGCTGAGGTGGATGGGCCGCCACGGCAAGGACGTGCCGGTCTGGCTCAACCGCGAGTGGACCGACGCCGACGTGCGGATCACGACCGGTTTCGTCGAGCCGCACTTCTTCGCCGGGTTCTCCGGCGGCCCGAAACTGGTCGCGCCCGGGCTCGCCGCCCTGGAGACCGTGCTCACGCTGCACGACGCGGCCCGCATCGGCGACCCCCGGGCCACCTGGGGCGTCATCCAGGGCAACCCGGTTCACGACGACGTGCGCGCCATCGCCGCCGCGACCGGCGTGACCTTCGCCCTCGACGTCGTGCTCAACCGGGAGCAGCGGATCGTGCGGGCGTTCGGCGGCGACCTGCTGCCGATGCACGCCGCCGCCACGGCCGCCGCCCGCGCCGCCGCGATGCGGCTGGTCCGCGAGCCCTTCGACGTGGTGGTGACGACGAACGCGGGCTTCCCGCTCGACCAGAACCTCTACCAGTCGGTGAAGGGGATGAGCGCCGCCGCCCAGGTCGTCAAGCCCGGCGGCACCATCGTCTGCGCCGCCGAGTGCCGGGACGGCTTCCCCGGCCACGGCTCCTATCGGGACGTGCTCACCTCCGCCGCCTCTCCGGAGGCGCTGTTCGAGGAGATCTCCCGCCGCACCGAGACCGTGCCCGACCAGTGGCAGGTCCAGATCCAGGCCCGCATCCAGCGGCACGCCCGCGTGATCATGCACACGTCGCATCTGACCGACGCCGACCTGGCCGCCGCCCACCTGGAGCAGACCGGCGACATCGCCGCCACGGTCCGCGCCCTGCCCGGGCGGGTCTGCGTCCTGCCGGAAGGCCCCATGACGATCCCCTACCTCGCCGGAGAGTGACCGTGCCCCAAACCGCCGTGCCCCACACAGCTGTGCCCCACACAGCCGTGCCCCACACCGCCGTGCCGCCGGCCGCCGGATCCGTCACACCGGCATGAGCGAGGCGCTCGACCTCGGCTACGCCCGCGTGGATCTCGGCCGCGAGGCGCGCCAGGGACTGCCCGAGATCGTGTACGGCCCGGGCAAGCGCGTGAGCGAGATCGCCGGGATCGTCACCGCTCTGCTCGGCCGGAACACCGGACCGGTCCTGGTGACACGGGTCGAACCCGGCACGGCCGCCGAGGTGCGCGCGCTCGTCCCCGGCGGCGCGTACGACCCGGACGCCCGGCTGCTGGTCTGGCGGCCGGCGCCGCCGGTCGAGCACACGGTGGCCGTGGTCACGGCGGGAACCTCGGACGGCCCCGTCGCGGTGGAGGCGGCGGCCGTCGCCACCGCGCTCGGCCTGCGGACCGTCATGGTCAGGGACGTCGGCGTGGCCGGGCTGCATCGCGTGCTCGCCGCGGCCGGCGACCTGCGCGCGGCCGACAGCGTGATCGTCGTCGCCGGCATGGAGGGCGCGCTGGCCAGCGTCGTCGGCGGGCTCGTGGAGACCCCGGTGATCGCGGTGCCGACCTCCACCGGATATGGCGCCGCGCTGGAGGGCGTGACGGCCCTGCTGGCCATGCTGACCTCCTGCGCCGCCGGGCTGACCGTGGTGAACATCGACTCCGGCTTCGGCGCCGCGCTCGCGGCCTACCGCCTCACGAGGAGGACGCCCCGGTGATCGTCTATCTCAACCCCTTCACCGGGCTCGCGGGCGACATGCTGCTCGGCGCGCTGCTCGACGCCGGGGCCTCGCTCGACGCCGTACGGCAGGCGGTCGCCGAGACCGGGCTCACCGGCTGGCGGCTCGACGCCGAGCGGGTGCGCACCGGAGCGCTGACCGCCACCCGCGTGCGGATCGAGGTCGCCGACGACGCCACCGAGCGCCCGGCCGCGCGACTGATCACGATGGCGGCCCGGACCGGGCTGACCGTGGCGGAGTCGGCGCTGACCGCGATCGCCGAGGTGGAGGGCGCGCTGCACGGCGTCCCGCCCGCCGAGGTCCACCTGCACGAGCTCGGCGGGCACGACACCCTGATCGACATCGTCGGATGCGCGGCGGCGCTGCGCGATCTCCGGGTGACGCGCGTGCACTCCGCGCCGCTGCCGCTCGGCGGCGGCACCGTGCACACCCGCCACGGCGTGCTGCCCGTTCCGGCTCCCGCCACGCTCGCGCTGCTGAAGGGGGCACGGGTGCGGGGCGGGGAGGCGGGAGAGGCGGTCACGCCGACCGGGGCGGCCCTGCTGCACGCCATGCGCACGGTGTACGGCCCGGCTCCGGAGATGACCCTGCGCGCCACCGGCTACGGCGCGGGCGGCCGCGAGCTGCCCGACCGGCCCAACGTGACCGTGGCCATGCTCGGAGAGCCCGTGGCCGGGGAGAGCACGCAGATCGTGCTCTCCACGAACCTCGATGACGTCACCGGGGAGGTCCTCGGGCACGTCATCGAGCGTGCCCTCGCGGCGGGCGCGGCGGACGCCTGGGTCACGCCCGCCGTCATGAAGAAGGGACGCCCCGCGCACGTGCTGCACGTCCTCACGTCCCTTGAGCTGGCCGACGACCTGCAGACCCTGGTCTTCGCCGAGACGGGAAGCCTGGGCCTGCGGCGCGGCGTGGTGGAGAAGGTCGCCCTGCCCCGGCACGTCGAGACCGTACGCCTGCACGGCCGGGACGTCCGCATGAAGCACGGGCCGTGGGGGGTCAAACCCGAATACGACGACCTGGCCGCGCTGGCCCGGGCGACCGGCCGGCCTTTGCGGGAACTGACACGAGAGGCATTCGACGCGCTGTGACTTCCGACGTGACTCCCCCTGCGACTCCCTCGACGACTCCCCCGGCGGCTCCGGCCGTTCCTTCGGTCGCGACCCGCGTCGACGCGCATCACCACCTGTGGGATCTCTCCCTGCGCCCGCAGACGTGGCTCGATCCCCCGGAGATGGCGCCGATCCGCCGCGACTTCGCCCTGTCCGACTACGCCTCCGCGACGGCCGGAACGGGCATCGGCCGCTCCGTGCTCGTACAGGTGCTGGGCGACGCGACGGAGACGCGCGAGTTCCTGGCCCTGGCGGAGCGGTCGCACACCGTCGCGGCGGTGGTGGGCTGGGCCGACCTCACCCGGCCCGATCTCGCCGACGAGCTGGCCGCCCTGGCCGCCTCTCCCGGCGGCGCCCTGCTGCGCGCGATCCGCCACCTGGTGCAGGGCGAGCCCGACCCGCGCTGGCTGGCCCGCGACGACGTACGCCGGGGGCTTCGGCAGGTCGCGGAGGCCGGGCTCGCCTACGACCTGCTGGTCCTGCCGCACCAATTGCCGGCCGCGATCGAGACCGTGCGTGCCCTGCCCGAGCTGACCTTCGTGCTCGACCACCTCGCGAAACCGCCGATCGCGGCCGGGGGCATCGACCCCTGGGCGGGCCTCATCCGTGAGCTCGCCGCGGAGCCGAACGTCACGGCCAAGCTCTCCGGCCTGATCACCGAGGCGGCGTGGGACGACTGGAACGCCGCCGCGCTTCGCCCGTACGTCGACGTGGCTCTCGACGCGTTCGGCCCGTCTCGTCTCATGTTCGGCTCGGACTGGCCCGTCTGTCTTCTCGCCGGCTCCCTGCCCCTCTGGACCGAGACCGTCTCGGCGCTGCTCACCGATGCCGGGCTGACGGCCGCCGAGCAGGAGGCCGTCTTCCGCGAGACGGCGACCCGGGTCTACCGCCTGGAGGAGTGAGCGCCGGGACGCCGGCCGGACCGCCCGAAGGCGTCCGGCCGGCGTCGGCCGACTCCGGATTCCGCGGGTCAGCGTGCTTCGGTGTCAGGGTGCTTCATGGGTCAGGGTGCTTCGGGGGTCAGGGTGCTTCGGGGGTCAGGGGGCTTCGGTGTCAGGGTGTGGTGAGGTCGAAGCGGTTGACGGTGACCGCGCCGCCGAGGGATTGGGTGGCGTAGTTGAAGATGGCGAAGCGGTAGCCCATGAAGAACTGCCAGGCGTTGCCCATGGTGAAGGCGGGCCCGAACGAGGTGAAGTTCACTCCGTCGGTGCTGTAGGAGAAGCGGGCCTGGCGGCCGCTGCCGGGGCGGATGTCGGCGTTGACCCGTAGCCAGATCCTGCCGCCGGACACGGGCGTGGAGGCCACTTCGGTGCCGGTGCTGGTGGTCTGCCAGCTACTGTTCATGGTCAGGTTGTTGGTCGCCACCAGGCGGGTCTGGCCGTTGTCACGCCTGACGCCGATCCAGGCCGAGGAGTCGCGCAGCATCGCCAGCCCGGCCCGGTCGCCGTCGCGCATGGACGCGTAGTCGAGCTCGATCGTCGCGGTCGAGGACGGGCCCAGGATGCGGTGGGTCAGGGTGTTGCGGGCCGAGTAGAGGTCGTTGGTGACGGTGGCGGTCTGCAGGCGCAGCCCGTTGCCGACGCTGTATCTGCTGGTGTCGGGGTTGTGGTTCCACTCCCACTCGGGGCCGAGCCGGCTGCCGGTGAAGGTGTCGGTCCCGGTCGGGGGCTTGACCTGCCGGGGCGGGCGCGGCACGTTGGGGTAGGGGTAGGAGCCGCCCCAGGCGCCGTTCACGGTCTGGACGGTGGGCCAGCCGTCGGAGGTCCAGGTGATGGGGGCCAGCACGGGGATGCGGCCGCCGGGGTAGGCGTCCTGGAAGGCCATGTAGTACCAGGCGCCGTTTTGGGTCTGGACCAGCCCGCCCTGGTGCGGCACGCCGCCGCCGGAGACCGGGCCGCCCATGTTGAGCAGCACCTGGCGCATCTCGTACGGGCCGAAGGGACCGTTGGTGGACTTCAGCACGTACTGCCCGTTGGCCGGGCGGGTCAGGAAGATGTAGTAGGCGCCGTTGCGCTTGTACATCCGCGACCCTTCCAGGGTGCCCACGCTGGAGGGGGTGGAGAACACCTGCTGGCTGCGGACCTCGCTCTTGCCGTCGGCCGACAGCTGGGCGACGCTGATCTGGGTGTTGCCGTAGGCGACGTACATGGTGTCGTTGTCGTCGACGAGCAGCCCGGCGTCGTAGTAGCACTTGTTGATCGTGGTGTGCCGGTTCCAGGGGCCTTCGACCGAGGTCGCGGTGTAGATGTAGGTCTTGCTGAAGTCGATGCAGCCGCCCCAGTAGAAGGTCTTGTTGCTCGGGCGGTAGTTCAGGAACGACGCCCAGATCCCGTTGACGTAGGCCCGCCCGCCGTTCAGGTCGTATTTGGACCCGAAGTCGAGCGTGGGCACCGAGTGTCCGGCGTACTCCCAGTTGACCAGGTCGTAGGAGCGCAGGATCGGCGCACCGGGCGAGTAGTGCATCGTGGAGGCCGAGTAGTAATAGGTGTCGTCCACCCGGAAGACGTCGATGTCGGCCAGGTCCTCCCACAACACCGGGTTGGAATAGGTCGACGACGGCGGCCACGACCCGCTCGTCGGACTCGCTGACGGCGACGCCGACGGCGAGGCCGACGGTGACGGCGAGGGATCGGAGACGCTCCCGACGGGGACGAGCTGCCACTGCTGGTTGTTGCCGCCCCAGTCGGAGTACTGCACGATCCTGCCGCCGTCCGCGGTGGAGGCGTTCTGGACCTCGACGACCTTGCCGCTGTTGCGGTTGACCAGCCGTACGTAGCCGCCGGACGAGTCCGCGAGCCGGAACTGCTGGTTGGTGCCGTTGTGGTCGCTCCACTGCACGACGTCGGCGGCGTCGGCCGTGGAGAGGTTGGCCACGTCGATCACCTTGCCCGAGTGGCGCGACTGCAGGCGGTAGTAGCCGCCGCCGGAGTCGAGGAACCGCCACTGCTGGTTGTTCCCGTTGCTGCGGCTCCACTGCACGAGCGCCCCGCCGTCGGCGGTGGAGAAGTTGTAGACGTCGAGCGCCTTACCGCTGTTGCGGTTGACCAGGACATACCAGGTGTTGGTGTCGACGGTCGCCGCGGAGGCCGGCGCCACCCAGGTGACGGCGGACGCCAGAACGGTCGCGAGCGCCGCCAGCAGGCAGGCGAAGACGGTGGCCGGCGCGCGTCGCCGGCCACTCGTCGTACGGACGGGGGGTTGGTGCATCTTCTCTCCTTCAGCGGAGACACGGCTGGGGATGGGGACAATGCGCGGTCGGTGGTGCGTGGCCCGCGCCAGGGCACGAGGGCGCGCCTCGCCGGAAGGTGAAGGGAACGGCAGGGCTGCGGATCGGCCGCCGGGGCGGGTTCGACGTGGTCGCCCCCGAGGGCACCCGGCCGGATCGGCGGACGGCGGTCGTCGCCCGGCACGCGGCGGAGGCGGCCCGCCGGCGGACGCCGCTTGTGTCGAACGCGGCGCCGGAACTCCCGGAATTCACGTGCCGGAAGTCACGGCGCCAAAGAGACGGCGCCATACGCCCAGCGCCGGACTACCAGCGCCACGCTCTCGGTGCCGAACTCTCAGCGCCATACTTTCGGCGCCATACTTTCAGCGCCGAAAGCCGGCGTACCGGAACTCGCGGCGCCGGAACCGACGCGCCGAAAGGCGTGACGGTGGAAACAGCGACCGGCTCGTGAACCCTTTGACAGCCGTCTGCCGCTCACAAGTGCTGCGGACGGGCGCGTGCCGGCCGGAAAGTCATGTGGGTCTACGAGGCCGATGTTAGCGCTAACAATTCTGCGACCAATACTCCTCTCTCATCGAACGGCCCGTGCGTGGTGGTGTAGCGCGGATCAAACCCGACGCGGCACGCCGCGTCAACCCTTGCCCCTCCGCGTCCGGGTCGTCGCGCCGACCGGGCGCGGCCGACCTGCTCTTCCGTGGACGCGGGAACTCCCTCCGGAGTCCGGCGCGCGGGAAACTTTCATCGCGACCCACGTGATCCGTGGGCGGCGCGAAGGAAGTCGCGCCCTTTACGAACGACATTTCGCGCCGTACACCTGCGCAGATGACGCATGCGCGCGAAAGCTGCTTCGAAACTTACAGGCAACACTCTTGACACGTTTCGGGATGATTTCCAGACTGACTCCCCGGAGGCGGCTCCTCCTGCCGGATCGGTGGTGCGCGGCAGGGGCCACCGTTTCGGCTTCAAATGACGGCCGACGGCGTGGTGTTCCCGCGGACGTCTTTTCCGCGTTCCCTCATCGATTTCGCAGTTGGAGGCTCAAGCATGGGCGAAACAGCCCCACGACCCGCCGACGGAAGACGGCATAGGCTCGCCGGCACCCGCCGGCTGCTGATCGCCGGCGCCCTCGGCGCACTCGGCACGGTCACCGCACTCTCGGCATCCGTCCCCGCTGACGCGGCAGCCGGCACCCTGGGCGCGGCCGCCGCCCAGAGCGGCCGCTACTTCGGCACCGCGATCGCGGCCGGGCACCTGAACGACTCGACCTACGTGGCCACCTGGGACCGGGAGTTCAACTCGGTCACCGCGGAAAACGAGATGAAATGGGGCCCGATCGAGCCCTCCCGCAACTCCTTCAACTGGGGTTCGGCCGACCAGATCGTCAACCACGCCGTGAGCAAGGGCATGAAGGTCCGCGGCCACACCCTGGTCTGGCACGCCCAGCTGCCCAGCTGGATCAACAACAACATGTCGGCCAGCGACCTGCGCTCGGCGATGACCAACCACATCACCCAGGTCATGAACCACTACAAGGGCAAGGTCTACGCCTGGGACGTGGTCAACGAGGCCTTCGCCGACGGCGGCTCGGTCGGCAGCCTGCGGAGCTCGATCTTCACGCAGAAACTCGGCAACGGCTTCATCGAGGAGGCCTTCCGCGCCGCGCGGGCCGCCGACCCCAACGTCAAGCTGTGCTACAACGACTACAACATCGACGACGCCAACGCGAACAAGACCCGCGGTGTCTACAACATGGTCAAGGACTTCAAGGCCCGCGGCGTGCCCATCGACTGCGTCGGGCTGCAGTCCCACTTCGGCAACCCGCCGTCCAACTACCAGCAGAACATCGCCCAGTTCGCCGCCCTCGGCGTCGACGTCCAGATCACCGAGCTCGACGTCGGCGGCTCCGGCTCCACGCAGGCCGACGCCTACCGCCGCGTCGTCCAGGCCTGCATGGCCGTGTCCCGCTGCACCGGCATCACGGTGTGGGGCATCACCGACAAGTGGTCCTGGCGCAGCGGGGACACCCCACTGCTGTTCGACGGCAACTTCAACAAGAAGCAGGCCTACACCGCCGTCCTCGACGCCCTCAACGGCGGGACGTCCAGTTCTCCCCCGCCCACCGGAAACGGGAACGCCATCAAGGGCGTGGGATCGGGCCGCTGCCTCGACGTTCCCAACGCCTCCCAGACGAACGGCACCCAGGTGCAGATCTGGGACTGCAACGGCCAGAGCAACCAGACGTGGACGCAGACGAGCTCCGGTGAGCTGCGGGTCTACGGCAACAAGTGCCTGGACGTGAACGGCGCAGGCACCGCCGACGGCACCAGCGTGATCATCTGGGACTGCAACGGCCAGAGCAACCAGAAGTGGCAGTTCAACTCCGACGGCACCATCACCGCGGTCGGCGCGAACAAGTGCCTCGACGTCATCGGCGCTGGCACCGCCAACGGCACGAAACTCCAGATCTACTCCTGCTGGGGCGGCACCAACCAGCAGTGGACCCGAGTGTGACACCACTCCGCCCGGGGCGGCCCCGTGGCCGCCCCGGGCGGATCGCGGACCCGTCGGCGCGGATCAGCACCGACAAGTCAAGAGGAGAAGGCATGACGCAGGATCAGCATGGGCCCGTGAGCGGCGAGCGGCGGTTGCTGAGCCGCAGGTCCGTCCTGGCGACGGTGGGGGCCCTGCCGGTCATCACGGCCGCGACGTCGGTCCTGGGGGCCTCGGCGGCCTCGGCGGCCACCGCGACCGTGAATCCGTCGGCGCAGCGGCAGACCATCCGGGGCTTCGGCGGCATGGCCCACGCCGCCTGGATCGGCGACCTGACCGCCGCCCAGCGGGACACCGCGTTCGGCAACGGCGAGGGCAAGCTCGGGTTCTCCATCCTGCGGATCCCCGTCGGCGAGAACCAGTCGGACTGGAGCCGTGACCTTGCGACGGCGAAACGCGCGGCCGAGCTCGGGGCGATCGTCTTCGCCTCGCCGTGGAATCCCCCGGCGTCCATGGTCGAGACTTTCAACCGCAACGGCCAGACCAACGCGAAGCGTCTCAGGTATGACCAGTACGCGGCGTACGCCCAGCATCTGAACTCCTTCAGCACGTACATGCGGAACAACGGGGTGAATCTGTACGCCATATCCGTGCAGAACGAGCCCGATTACGCGCACGACTGGACGTGGTGGACGTCCACTGAAATCGTCCGGTTCCTGCGTGAGAACGCCGGCTCTATCAACACCCGGGTCATCGCGCCCGAGTCGTTCCAGTACGTCAAGAGCATGTCGGACCCGATCCTCAACGACTCCACGGCGCTCGCCAACGTGGACATCATCGGGGCGCACCTCTACGGCACGCCGTATTCGAACTTCCCCTATCCGCTCTTCAAGCAGAAGGGCGCCGGCAAGGACCTCTGGATGACCGAGGTCTACTACCCCAACAGCTCCGACTCGGCGGACACCTGGCCCCAGGCGCTCGACGTGGGTGAACACATGCACCGCGCCATGGTGGAGGCCGAGTTCCAGGCGTACGTCTGGTGGTACATCCGGCGCAGCTACGGCCCCATGCGCGAGGACGGCCAGCTCAGCAAGCGCGGCGCCATCATGGCGCAGTTCGCCAGGTTCGTCCGCCCCGGATACGTACGGATCGACGCGACGGCCAACCCCGCGTCCAACGTCTACGTCTCGGCGTACCGGAACGACGACACCGTCGTCATCGTCGCCATCAACAAGGGGACCTCCGCGGTGAGCCAGCAGTTCACCGTGGCCAACGCCGGCTCGGCCGCCGTCTCGTCCTGGCTGACCGACGCGAGCAGGAACGTCGCTCCCCAGGCGCAGACCACGATGTCGAACGGCTCACTGACCGTCACGCTCCCGGCCCGCAGCATGACGACGTTCGTGACCAGCCTGAGCGGCGGAGGCCCCTCGCCCTCCCCGTCGCCCGTCGTGTCGCCGAGCCCGGCGCGGAGCCCCTCGCCGAGCCCGTCGCCCAGTGGCGGCACCGGCACCGGGCCCCGGGTCACCTACACGATGAACGCCTGGGACACCGGCTTCACGGCCGCGATCAGCATCACCAACACCGGGACCTCCACGATCAGCGGCTGGACGCTGAGCTTCACCCTGCCCTCCGGGCAGTCGATCACCTCGGGCTGGAACGCCACCTATTCGCCCTCAAGCGGCCAGGTGAGCGCCAGCAATGTCAGCTACAACGGCACGATCGCCCCCGGAGCCACCGTCGACATCGGTTTCCAGGCCACCCACACCGGCAACACGGCCAAACCGACCGCCTTCACCCTCAACGGCGTGCCCTGCGTCGTGGCCTGACCGAGGCCGCGACGTCGACCTGACCCCGCCGCTGCCCCGGACTCACCGGTCCGGGGCAGCGGCGGAGGATCATCCGAGCGCGGACACGAAGGCGCGCAGCACCCGCCACTGCTCGGCAAGCGCGTGGGGCACCTCCCCGAGGGGGTCCTTGAAGAAGAAGGCCAGCTCGGTGAGCGGGCCCGTACACCCGGCCTGCTGGGCGGCCGCCGTCAGCCGGGCCAGGTCCAGGACCAGCGGCGCGGCCAGCGCCGAGTCGCAGCCGTGCCAGGTGAACTCCATGCGCATGCGCGTGCCGAGGAAGCCCTCGAAGGAGATCAGGTCCCACGCCGTCTTGAAGTCGTCGAGGTCCTCGACGAAGTCGATCCGGGTGTCGCCCTGCGGGGTGTAACCGAGCGTCTCGCGCAGCACGCGCTGCTTGCTGGCCGACTTGGCCGCGTTGGCCGCCGGCTCGGCGAGGTTCGCGCCGTCGCCGCCGCCCAGCAGGTTGGTGCCCGACCAGGCGCGCACTTTCAGGTTGCGCAGCCGGAACATCGGGGCGAGCACCGACTTGACCAGGGTCTCACCTGTCTTGCCGTCGTGACCGGCGTACGGCAGCCCCTGCACTCGGGCCAGGGCGTCGAGGGCGGGCAGCCGGGCGCCGGTGGACGGCGTGAAGTCGACGTACGGGCAGCCGGCGCGCAGGGCGGCGTAGGCGGCCAGGGCGCTGGGCGGCAGGACGGGCTCCGGGCCGTCGAGCGCGGCCCGCAGCGCGTCGAGATCGGCGTGGGCGGGATGGGGCGGCGGCGCGGGTTCCGTGGTCGAGACGTTGATCACGACGACGTGGTCCAGCCCGTGCCGGCGGCGGAACCGGTCCAGGTCGGCGCCGATGGCGTCCGCGACCCCGGCCTGGTTCTCGTGGAGCGGCAGGGGCCGCACATCCTGCTCGATTTCGAGCAGCGCGTCCTGCACGGCACCGGCGAGCCGGGCCGGGACGATTCCCGCCTCGGCCAGCGCGGCGGCCTTCTTGACCAGGGGGATCGAGGAGATGTCGTGGCCGCCGAAGACCAGGTCGCCTATGGCGGGGAGGGCGTCGCTGTGCAGCTCGGGCGACTCGAGGACGCATCCGGTCGGCTCGGCCAGGCCCGCCCGCACCGCAGACGCCCCGAGCATGCTGGTGACCGCGACCGACCCGCGTGCTCCTATCAGCCATACTCCGGTTTTCATCTGTCTCCTCTCCCCGGCCGGTCGGCCGGGATGGTGCGGGTGCTGCTCAATGTGAATCGGCGCAGGGTGAATCGGCGCAGGGTGAAACGCATCAGGGTGAAGCGGCGCAGAGTGTGCCTGATCGGGGGTGAATCAGCGTGGGGGGTGGATCGGCGTGGGGGGTGAATCGGCTCAGCGCGGATCGGCATGGGGGGTGAATCGCTCAGCGCGGATCTACTTCGGGATGGGTCCGCTCCACCGGGCGGCGGCCACTGTGTGCCCAACGTGCGAAGCACTTCGCGGCCAGCACGCGGAGCACCGTGTTGCCCAGCGTGCGGAGCACTGTGTGCCCAGCGTGCGGAGCACTATGTGGCACTGTGCGGCCGCCGCCCGGCGTGCCGGGTCACTCGGAGGAGAAGGCGGCGTCGAAGGCGGCGTCGGGCGGGGTGATGGCGTTGAGGGAGCGGATGTAGGCGAGGGCCTCGGGTGCGCCGTGCAGCCGGTCCATGCCCGCGTCCTCCCACTCGATGGAGATCGGGCCGTCGTAGCCGATGTGGTTGAGCGCGCGGAAGCACTCCTCCCACGGCACGTCGCCCCGGCCGGTGGACACGAAGTCCCAGCCGCGGCGGGGATCGGCCCAGGCCAGGTGGGAGGCCAGACGGCCGCGCCGGCCGTCGCGGGTGGCCACCCGGGCGTCCTTGCAGTCGACGTGGTAGATCTTGTCGGCGAAGTCGAGGATGAAGTTCGCCGGGTCCAGGCCCTGCCACACCATGTGCGAGGGGTCCCAGTTCAGCCCGAAGGCCGGCCGGTGCCCGATGGCCTCCAGCGTCCGCACCGTGGTGTGGTAGTCGTAGGCGATCTCGCTGGGGTGCACCTCGTGCGCGAACCGCACCCCCACCTCGTCGAAGACGTCCAGGATCGGGTTGAAGCGGTCGGCGAAGTCCTGGTAGCCGGCCTCGATCATGGACGGCGGCACCGGGGGGAACATCGCCAGGGTGTGCCAGATGGAGGAGCCGGTGAAGCCGACGACGGTCTTGACGCCGAGCTTGGCCGCCGCGCGGGCGGTGTCCTTGAGTTCCTCGGCGGCGCGCTGCCGTACGCCTTCGGGTTCGCCATCGCCCCAGATGCGGGCGGGCAGGATGCCCTTGTGGCGTTCGTCGATGGGGTGGTCGCAGACGGCCTGGCTGAGGAGGTGGTTGGAGATCGTCCACACCCCGAGGTTGTACTTGGCCAGGGTCTCCTTCTTGCGTTCGACGTAGGAGTCGTCGGCGAGGGCCTTGTCGACCTCGAAGTGGTCGCCCCAGCAGGCGATCTCCAGGCCGTCGTAGCCCCATTCCGAGGCCAGCCGGCAGACCTCCTCGAACGGCAGGTCCGCCCACTGCCCCGTGAACAACGTCACCGGCCTGGTCATGAATCCTCCACACTTGTGAAGCGGCTGCCCTCAGCCGCGCTCTGCTCGACGGCCGCCAGCACCCGCTGCACCCGCAGCCCGTCCTCGAAGGACGGCGTGGGGTCGGTGCCGGCGGCGATCGCCTCCAGGAAGTCCTTCGCCTCGTGGACGAAGGTGTGCTCGTAACCGAGGCCGTGGCCCGGCGGCCACCATGCCCCGGCGTACGGGTGGTCCGGCTCGGTGACCAGCACCCGCCGGAAACCGTGCTCGGCGCTGCCGATGGCGTGGTCGTGGAACCACAGCTCGTTCATCGACTCGAAGTCGAAGGCCAGGCTGCCCGCCGAGCCGTTGACCTCGATGCGCAGCGCGTTCTTACGCCCGGTGGCGAAGCGGGTGGCCTCGAAAGAGCCCAGCGCGCCACCACTGAACCGGCCGATGAACAGCGCGGCGTCGTCCACGGTGACCGGGCCCCTCCCGGCTCCGCCGCCGGCCGAGAGCCCGGCCGAGCTGGCCGCCAGGGGACGCTCCTTGACGAAGGTCTCGGTCATCGCCGACACCCCGGTCAGCAGCTGACCGGTGATGAATTCGGCGGTGTCGATGATGTGGGCGCCGATGTCGCCGAGGGCGCCCGATCCCGCCTTGTCCTTCTGCAGCCGCCAGACCAGGGGGAACTCGGGGTCGACGATCCAGTCCTGCAGATACTGCGCCCGCACGTGCCGGATCTCGCCGAGCCTGCCCTCCTCCACGAACCGCCGGGCCAGCGCGACCGCGGGCACGCGGCGGTAGTTGAAGGCGACCATGCTGCGCACGCCGCGCGCCGCCGCCTCCCGCGCCGCCGCGGCCATCGCCTCGGCCTCGGCCACGGTGTTGGCCAGCGGCTTCTCGCACAGCACGTGCTTGCCCGCCGCCAGCGCCGCGATCGCGATCTCGGCATGGCTGTCACCCGGCGTGCAGATGTCCACGATCTGCACGTCATCGCGTTCGAGGAGCCGCTTCCAGTCGGTCTCCGCGTGGGCCCACCCCAGCTTCTCGGCCGCCTGCGCGGTCGCCTCGGCGGACCGGCCGGCGACCGCCACCATCGCGGGCTTGATCGGCAGGTCGAAGAACGCGTCCACGCTGCGCCACGCCTGCGAGTGCGTACGGCCCATGAACGCGTAGCCGATCATGCCGATCCCGGCGACAGGCCTCATGACTCGAACCCGAGCGGCAGATACTGGGCGGCGTTGTCCTTGGTGACGGTCGCCGAGGACAGCGTGAGCGACTGGGGCACCTCCTGCTCCAGCAGGTCGCTCATGCCCTTGCCCTGCGCGATCAGCCGCGCCAGCTTGATCGCCGAACCGGCCATCGTGGGGCTGTAGGTGACCGTGGCCTTCAGCACGCCGTTGTCGGCCTGGATGTCGCGCATCGCGTTGGCCGAGCCGGCGCCGCCGACCATGAAGAACTCGTCGCGACCGGCCTCCTTGATCGCGGCGAGCACACCGATGCCCTGGTCGTCGTCGTGGTTCCAGATCGCGTCGATCTTCTTGTGCGCCTGCAGCAGGTTGCTGGCCACCTGCGTGCCCGACTCCACCGTGAACTTCGCGTCCTGCTGCGCGGTCACCGAGAACCCGTAGGTCTTCAGCGCGTCGGCGAAGCCCTTGCTGCGCTCCTGGGTCAGCGGCAGCGTCGCGATGCCCTGGATCTCCAGGATCACCGGGTCGGACACGCCCTTGTCCTTGAGCGTCTTGCCGATGAAGTGGCCCGCCGCCACGCCCATGCCGTAGTTGTCGCCGCCCAGCCAGGTCCGGTACGACAGCTTGTCGGGGAAGACCCGGTCCAGGTTGATCACCGGGATGCCCGCGTCCATCGCCTGCCGGGCGACCTGGTTGAGCTGCTCACCGTCGTTGGGCAGGATCACCAGCGCGTCGACCTTGGCCTGGATCAGCGACTCCACCGCCGAGATCTGCTGGTTGATGTCGTTGGTCGGCTCGACCGCCTTGAACTCCACATCGGAGAACTGCGCGGCCGCGTCCGTCGCGTTCTTGCTGATGGCGGCGATCCAGCCGTGGTCGGCGGCCGGAGCCGAGAAACCGATGACGACCTTCTCACCAGGGGCGTCGTTGCCGCCCGTGGCCGCGGCCGCGGGGGCCGCGGCCGGTGCGCTCGCCTGCGCGGCGGGCTCGTTGCTCGTGCAGGCCGTGACGAGTGCGCCAGCGCCGAGGACGGCTCCACTCCACAGGAAGCCGCGCCGGCCGACGTTCTTGTCCATATGTTCTCTCCTTGTCGAAGCCGGTCGGGATCCGATCCGGCCCAGGGTGTCAGGTGTGTGTTCTGAGGCTGCGCCGCTGCAGGAGCACGGCGATGACGATGATCGCGCCCTTGGCGACGAGCTGGTCGGCGGTGTTCAGACCGTTGAGGATGAACAGGTTGGTGATCACCGTGAAGATCAGCAGACCCAGGATCGACCCGATGATCGTGCCCCGGCCGCCGCTCAGCAGCGTCCCACCGATGATCACCGCCGCGATCGCGTCCAGCTCGTACAGATCACCATGCGTGGACGACCCCGTCGTGGTCCGCGCCATGATCAGCACCGCGGCGATCCCGCAGCACAGACCCGACAGCGCGTACAACATCAGCGTGTGCTTGCGCACGTCGATACCGGCCAGCCGCGCCGCCTCGGGGTTGCCGCCCACCGCATAGGTGCGCCGGCCGAACGTCGTACGGTTCAGCACCACCCAGCCGATCAGCACCACCAGCGCGAACACATACACCAGCAACGGCAGCCCGAGCAGCCGCGTGGTCGACAGGTCCACGATCAGCGAGTTGTCCGGCTGCACCAGCTGCGTGCGCTGGTTCGACATCCGCTGCGCCAGGCCACGCCCGGCCACCATCATCGCCAGCGTCGCGATGAACGGCACCATCCGCCCATAGGCGATCAAAATGCCGTTCAACAGTCCCGCGCCGGTGCCGACCAGCACCGCGCACACGATCATCACGATCGGCCCGTAGGACTGCGTGGCCAGCGTCGTCGCCCACACCGAGGCCAGCGCCATCAACGCCCCGACCGACAGGTCGATGCCACCCCCGATGATCACGAACGTCATCCCGACCGTGATCACACCGATCGTCGAGGCCAGCGCCAGAATGCTCACCAGGTTGGACGAGGTGGCGAAGTTCTCCGGCCTGGTCACCAGACCCACGATCGCCAGCAGCACCAACGCCGCGACCAGCCCCAGGTGCCGGACCTCGCCCAGCCGGCCGAACCGCCCGCCCGGACCCGCCGCTACGCGCGGGCCGGCCTGCGCGGCCTGATCGACCTCAATCATCGAACGCTCCTTCAGAGGGGGGAATTGCAACACCAGACCCGGCATCGGAGCCGGAGTCGGAATCAGTGGCGAGGGTGGCCTCGCCATCGGAGCCGGCGGCCTGCCCGGCCGTCTGCCCAGCGCTTTGCTCGGCGGCCTGTCCGGCGCTTCGCCCGGCGGCCCGCCCGGTGGTTTGTTCGGTGGAGACCATCACGAGGTCGAGCACGCGGTGTTCGTCCAGGTCCTCGGCCGGGGCCTCGTGCACGATCCGGCCCTCACGCACCACCAGCACCCGATCGGCCAGCCCCAGCACCTCGGGCACCTCACTGGACACCAGCACCACCCCGATGCCGTCATCGGCCAGCCGGCGCACCAACGCGTACAACTCCGCCCGCGCCCCGACATCCACCCCACGCGTCGGCTCGTCCAGCAACAACAACTTGCGGTCCTCGGCCAGCCACCGCCCCAGCACCGCCTTCTGCTGGTTGCCCCCCGACAACGTCCGCACCGGACGCCGCGGATCCGGCGGACGAATATCCAGCGCCTGCGCCAACCGCGTCGCCTCGGCCAGCTCCGCCCGCCGATCCAGCCACCCCAGCCACCGCGGCCTGGTGTACCGGCTCAAACTCGCCAGCGTGATGTTCTGCGCCACCGGATGATCCAGCAGCAACGCCTGCGCCTTACGCTCCTCCGGCGCCAGGCCCATCCCCATCCGCACCGCCCGCGTCGTGCTGCCCCCACGCACCACCCGGCCATCCAGCACCACCCGGCCGCTCGCCCGCCGCGCCCCGTAGATCGCCTCGACGATCTCACTACGACCCGACCCGACCAGCCCCGCCAGCCCGACGATCTCCCCCGCCCGCACACTGAACGACACATCCGCGAACCGGCCCGGCAGCGTCAGCCCCTCCACCCGCAGCACCTCCGGCCGCCCCTCATGGACATCCCGGCCCGGCCGCGGCGGGAACACATACTCCACATTCCGGCCCGTCATCAACGCCACGATCTGCCCGGTCGGAGTGTCCTTGGCCGACAACCCCACCGCGACCGTCCGCCCGTCCTTCAACACCGTGACCCGATCCCCGATCTCCCGGATCTCCTCCAAACGATGGGAGATGTAGATCACCGCCACCCCCTGCGAGGTGAGATCACGGATCACCCGGAACAGATTGGCCACCTCGTCATGGGCCAACGCCGCCGACGGCTCGTCCATGATGATCAACCGGGCCGAATGCGACAACGCCCGCGCCATGCTCACGATCTGCTTGTGCGCCGGCGACAACCGGCCCACCTCGGTCCGCGGCCGGATCTCCCCATGCCCCAACCGGCCCAGCAACTGCGCCGCCGCCCGATCGGCCTCACCCCGCCGCGAAAACCCCAGCCGCGCCGGCTCATGACCCAAGAAGATGTTCTCCGACACGCTCAACCCGTCCACCAGGTCGAGCTCCTGATAGATCGTCGCGATGCCATGCCCCATCGCCGCGGTCGGCGGCGCCAGCCGCACGGGCGAGCCGTCCAGCAGCACCTCCCCCTCATCCGGCGCATGCGCACCCGACAAGATCTTGATCAGCGTGGACTTCCCGGCCCCGTTCTGCCCGAGCAGGCAGTGCACCTCACCAGCCCTGACCTCCAGGTCCACACCATCCAGCGCACGTACGCCGGGAAACTGCTTGACGATTCCTCGCATCACGAGCAGCGATGACGGGTCGGATGATGACCGCGGCACAGGAGCCTCCTGAAAAACGGTGCGGCCGGAAAACAGTGCGGCCGTGGCCCCGCCCGCCTGACGGCGCCGGTTGGCACCGCCGCGACGGCATCGAGGTCGGCGTCAACGATGCCGGCGCGGCTCCGGACGACGATCAGGCGGGCGGGACGTTCTGGGGGGAAAGGAGATGGTTGGTTCCCGTCCGCTTGACCGCATGCGCCATTGCCACGGCGCCGGGGATGGGCGGGAGGCGCCGAGGCATACGGGACGGACGGTCAAGCGGACGGGCGTCTGGATCCGGCGGGCGAGGGGTCGGGCCGCGTGGCGGGCACGCGGATCAGGGTGAGTGGGGCAGTCGGGCCATCGGGGTGCCCTCGATCACTCCGATGGCGGGGGATGATCGGATCGCGATGCTCGTGGGGTCGGACAACGCTCGCTCGACGACGACTCCGGCCGCGCCGCGTGAGGCGGCGCCGAAGCCGAGTGTGGAGGCGACGAACCGGCAGCGCTCGACGGCGCCGTTCATGCCCACACGCGCCAGCTCCTGCTCAGCCGCCGGGATTATCCGGTCGGCGAGCCTGGCGAAGTAGCCGCCCAGCACGATCACTCGCGGGTTGAAGAGGTTGACCAGCATGGCCGCTCCGATTCCGAGCCACCTGCCCACCTCCACTGCGGCGGCGTCGACACGGGGGTCTCCCTCCGCACGCCGCTGCTCGATGTCGGCCAGCCGTTCCTCCGGGTCGCGGACGACCTGGTGGTCCGTGCCGTACGCGCGGTCGGGTGTGGCCATGCGGACCAACGCGGCCAGTCCGACCTTCGTCTCCCAGCAGCCGAGACGGCCGCAGCGGCACCGCTCGCCGGAGGGATCGACCATTACGTGGCCGACCTCCCCGGCGAATCCGTCCGCTCCGCCCAGCAACCGGCCGCCGGAGATGACGCCGCCGCCGACGCCCACCTCGCCGGTGAGGTAGACCAGATCGGAGGTGCCCGCCGCGACACCCGAGGTGTACTCGGCGAGCGCGGCGAGGTTGGCGTCGTTGTCCACCGTGATGGGGATGTCTCCGTGGATGTCCGCGTGGGACAGCCGCTCCGCCACCGCCACGCCGTGCCAGCCGAGGTTCGGGGCGACGACGACGGTGCCGGTCGTGGTGTCGATCAGGCCGGGGACCGCCACGGTGATCCCCGCCAGCGCGACCCCGAGCCGGTCGAGATCGGCGACGGTTTTCTCGATCACGCGGACGAGCTCGTCCAGTGACCGTTCCGGGCCCGATCCCATCGCGTCGAAGCCGATGCGCCGGTCGATGAGCACCCGGCCGGCGAGGTCGGTGGCGATCGCGGCGATGTAGTCGACGTTGACTTCGACGCCCAGGGCGCCGACTCGCGAGCCGTCCAGGGCGAGCGCGACACTCGGACGGCCGACGGAGCCCGCGTACTGCGGGCCCGTCTCCTTGACCAGTCCGCGTGCCTGCAGCTCGCTCACCAGGCTGGTGACGGTGGTCTTGTTC
Source organism: Microbispora hainanensis (assembly GCF_036186745.1). NCBI lineage: Bacteria > Bacillati > Actinomycetota > Actinomycetes > Streptosporangiales > Streptosporangiaceae > Microbispora > Microbispora hainanensis. The sequence continues at coordinate 7,051,335 of NZ_CP108086.1, forward strand.
AACCCGGTCGCGACGGCGACGGCCGACCGGGAGCACGGGCCGTACGTGCTCACGTGGCGCAGCACCAGAGCGAGGTTCGAACGGCGCACGGTGGCCTGGTCCGCGGGAAGCCCCGCGGACCCGCCGCGACTCATCGAGTCGGTCGTGTGGCCGTCGGCCTTGCTGTGGTCCACGCCGCTCCTTCAATTAGTTCGCATGGCTCGCCGAATTAAAGGCAGCCACATCCCGGGGAGACAAGTGTGAAACCGGTTGCAGGTTTTGTAACGTTCCGATAACCGGAAACGGGATAGATCGCGACGTGCGGAAATACGAGCGATGCCAACTCGTTACGCATTCCGGGGGTGCACGATCGGACATCGCCGTGTTACAACCCTCATTAATTGATCTCGGAGACAAACAAAAGGCAGGTGGACGCGGGTGTCGAAGGAACCGCACCTCACCCGCGCCCCGAGCGGCGCCGCGCCGCCGGCGGGTCCCGCCGCCCTCCGCAGGGCGAACCTCTCGCTGGTGCTGCGCGAGCTGCGCGACCACATCTCCTTGTCCCGCGCCGACATCGCGGAGGCGACCGGGCTGCACCGGGCCACCGTCTCCAACCTCATGGCCGAGCTCCTGGAACGGCGGCTCGTACGGGAGGTCGGCGTCGAGCACGTGGGTGCGATCGGGCGTCCGAGACGGGCGGTCGCGCTGCACGGCGCGCACGTCGGCGCCCTCGGCATGGAGATCAACGTCGACTACATCGCGGTTCACGGCACCGACCTCAGCGGCCGGGTCCTGGTCGAGCGCAGGGTGGTCTACGACACGATGGGCAGCGGCCCGGACAACTCCGTGCGCCGGCTCGGTCTCGTGGCCAAGGAGGCCGTGGAGGCGATGCGCCGGGCCGGGGCGGCCCCTGCCGGCATCGTCGTGGCCGTCCCCGGGCTCGTGGACGTGGCCCGTGGAGTCGTGACACTCGCGCCGAACCTCTACTGGCGCGATCTCCCCCTCGCCGACCAGCTGAGCGCCATACTCGGCCCGCTGCAGGTTCCGGTGCGGGTGGACAACGACGCCAACCTCGCCGCGGTGGCCGAATTCACCTCGGGCATCGCCGCCGGCACACCCGACCTGGTCTACCTCACCGGTGAGGTCGGCGTCGGCGGCGGCATCATCTCGGGTGGCAGGCTGCTGCGCGGAGCGGACGGATTCTCCGGCGAGGTCGGACATCTGCGGGTCGATCCGAACGGCGACCAGTGCGGCTGCGGCCGCGTCGGCTGCTGGGAGACCAAGGTCGGACTGGCCGCACTCGTCCGTGCCGCCATGCCGGAGCAGGCGTACGGCCTGCCCGGCATGCCGGTGCCCGACCCCGGTGAACGGATGGCCGACATCGCCAGAGGCCTGGCCTCGGGCGACCGTCGGATGATGATGGCGGTGGCGCAGGTGGGCGAGTGGCTCGGGCTCGGCGGCTCGATCCTTGCCAACCTGTTCAACCCGCGAGTGATCGTCATCGGAGGCTACTTCGCCTCACTGGCCCAGTGGCTGCTCCCGCACGCGCAGGACCAGCTGCAACGGCTCGTGGTGGCCGCCCCCGCCGCCCAGTGCCGGTTCGTCGCCTCCACGCTCGGCTTCGGTGCCGCCTCCCGCGGCGCCGCGAGCATGGTGGTCAACCACATCATCGACGACCCTGCGACGATCATGGATCCATTACCCGGGCCGGCAGTTTACTGACGGCCCCCCACAGACCTGGAGAGGGCACCCTCCAGCAACCGCAATATCCGCTACGACCAAGTGGCAACAAGCGCGGCGGCGCGCGCCTTGCCTGACGTCCCCCCGGTCAGGAAGGGTTTTCAATGTCTCCACGTCAACGAACGTGGGCCAGGCCGTTCAGTACGGCCGTGCCAGAAAAGGGACGACGCATCAGACGTCGGACCGCGGCGACGATGGCCATGGCCCTCGTCGCTCCCGTCATCACTCTCTTCTCGGCGCCGGTGAGCGCCGAGGCCGCCACGACTACGGCCGCGGCGGCGGCGCCCGACTTCAAGGTGCTGGTCTTCTCCAAGACGACCGGCTTCCGGCACGACTCGATCCCCGAGGGCATCGCGGCCGTGCAGCAGCTCGGCCAGCAGAACAACTTCGCCGTCGACACCACCGAGGACAGCACCAAGTTCACGGACGAAAACCTGGCGCAGTACCAGGCCGTGGTCTTCATGTCCACGACCGGTGACCCGCTGGGCACGCAGGACCAGAAGGACGCCTTCCAGCGCTACATCGAGAAGGGCGGCGGCTTCGTGGGCGTCCACGCCGCCGCCGACAGCGGATACAACTGGGCCTGGTACGGCAAGCTGGTCGGGGCTTACTTCAAGCAGCACCCGGCGATCCAGCAGGCCACCGTCAAGGTCGAGGACCCGGCGCACCCGTCCACCAAGGACCTGCCGACGACCTGGACCCGTACCGACGAGTGGTACGACTACCAGACCAACCCGCGTGGCACGGTCCATGTCCTGACGTCGCTGGACGAGAAGTCCTACTCCGGCGGCACGATGGGCGCCGACCACCCGAACACCTGGTGTCAGGACTACGACGGCGGCCGTTCGTGGTACACCGGGCTCGGCCACCAGAAGGAGAACTACAGCGAGGCCAACTTCCTGAAGCTGCTGCTGGGCGGCATCAAGACCGCCGCCGGCGCGGTCAGGGCCGACTGCTCGGCCTCCCAGAGCGAGAGCTTCGAGAAGGTCACGCTCGACGACAACACGTCGAACCCGATGATGCTGGACGTCGCCAAGGACGGCCGGGTCTTCTACATCGACCGGCTCGGCGAGGTCAAGGTCATCAAGCCCAGCGGCGGCACGGTGACGGCGGCGAAGCTGAACGTCTTCACCGCCAACGAGAGCGGCCTGCTCGGGCTGGCGCTCGACCCCGGCTTCGACACGAACCACTGGGTGTACCTGTACTACTCGCCCAACGGGGAGAACGTCGACCGGCTGAGCCGGTTCACGGTCACCGGTGACACCCTGGACCTGTCGAGCGAGAAGAAGCTCCTCGACGTCCCGGTGCAGCGGGCCGAGTGCTGCCACCACGGCGGCGGCATGGTGATGGACCCCAAGACCGGCAACCTGTGGCTGGCCGCGGGCGACAACACCAACCCGTTCGCCTCGGACGGCTACGCGCCGATCGACGAGCAGTCCGGCCGGGCCAACTGGGACGCCCAGCGCACCTCGGCCAACACCAACAGCCTGAGCGGCAAGCTGCTGCGCATCCACCCCGAGGCTGACGGCACCTACACGATCCCGTCGGGCAACCTGTTCGCTCCGGGCACGGAGAAGACCAAGCCGGAGATCTACGGCATGGGCTTCCGCAACCCGTTCCGCATGGGTCTCGACCCCAAGACGGGTTACATCATGCTCGGCGAGTACGGCCCCGACGCCAACGCGGCGAGCTCCACCCGGGGTCCGCAGAACACGGTCGAGTGGAACCTCATCTCCCAGCCGGGCAACTTCGGCTGGCCGTACTGCATCGGCAACAACACGCCGTACATCGACTACGACTTCGCCACCAAGAAGTCGGGGTCGGCGTTCAACTGCGCGGCGCCGGTCAACGACTCGCCGAACAACACCGGTCTGACCAACCTGCCGCCGGTGACTCCCGCGACGGTCTGGTACCACTACGCGGCCGACCCGCAGAACTTCCCCGAGTTGTCCGGCGGCGCCCCGATGGGCGGCCCGGTCTACCGGTACGACGAGAACCTGCAGTCGGACGTGAAGTGGCCGGCGTACTGGGACGGCAAGGCCATCTTCGGTGAGTGGAACAACAACGCCATCTGGTCGTTCCAGCTCAACGAGGACGGCAACAAGCTCGTCGAGATGAACCGAATCCTTCAGAAGATGAGCTTCAAGAAGCCCATGGACATGAAGTTCGGCCCCGACGGCGCTCTGTACCTGATCGAGTGGGGCTCCGGCTTCGGCGGCGACAACGCCGACTCCGGCGTCTACCGCATCGAGTACACCAAGGGCCAGCGCCCGCCGGTCGCCCGCGTCACCGCGGACAAGACGGACGGGCCCCTGCCTCTCACCGTCCAGTTCTCCAGCGAGGGCAGCCGGGACCCGGACGACAAGGCGCTCACCTACGCCTGGGACCTCGACGGTGACGGCGAGACCGACTCCACCGACCCCAACCCCACCTTCACCTATGAGGAGGCGGGCGAGTACAACGTGGTCCTGACCGTCACGAACACCGACGGCAAGACCGCCACCGCCAGCGTGGTGATCAACGCGGGCAACACCCGTCCCACCGTCACGGTGGACCTGCCGCCGAACGGCGCCTTCTTCGACTTCGGCGACCAGGTGAAGTTCAAGGTCACCGTCACCGACCCCGAGGACGGCACGATCGACTGCGACAAGGTCCAGATCCAGGCGATCCTCGGCCACGACAGCCACGGCCACCCGCTCGACCAGCTCAAGGGCTGTGAGGGCACGCTGCAGACGCAGCTGGCCGGCCACGGCGAGTACGACAACCTGTTCTACGTGATCGAGGCCAGCTACACCGACGAGGGCGCCGACGGTGGTGCCAAGCCGCTGATCGGGCGGGGCCAGGTCATCCTGGAGCCCAAGCGCAAGCAGGCCGAGCACTTCAGCCAGACCGGCCGGGTGGCCGACGGCAAGGGCACCGACGCCGCAGGCGTCCAGTCCGAGACCACGAGCGACACCCAGGGCGGCAACCAGCACATCGGGTACATCCAGGATGGTGACTGGTGGTCGTTCGACCCGGTCAACCTGACGAACGTCTCCGCGATCCGGCTGCGGGCCTCTTCGGGCGGCGCAGGCGGCACCGTGGAGATCCGCACGGGCAACCCCGAGACCGGCACGCTGGTCGGTTCGGTCGAGGTGACGCCCACCGGCGGCTGGCAGACGTTCACCGACGTCACGCTCGAGCTGACCAACCCGCCGTCCGAAAGCGGACCGCTGTACTTCGTCGTGCGCAAGCCGGCGAGCGCGGCGAACGACGCCTACCTGGCCAACTTCAACTGGGTCGACTTCGTGGGCAAGGGCGCCACGGAGAACCAGCGCCCGAACGTGACCGCGGAAGCGAACCCGACGTCGGGCGTCGCCCCGCTGCAGGTCAACTTCAAGGCGACGGCGGCCGACCCCGAGGGTGACCCGATCACCTACAAGTGGAACTTCGGCGTGAGCGACGCGCCGCAGCCCACCACCGCCGAAGCGAGCTACACGTACACCGCGCCGGGCAACTACACCGCCGTGGTGACCGTGACCGACGACAAGGGCGCGTCCAGCACCGCCCAGATCCCGATCAAGGTGGACCCGCCGGCCACGGTGTGCTTCACCGGCCGCTCCGACGACTTCCTGGGCAACCAGCTCGACCGTGACCGCTGGTCGGTCATCCGGGAGAACCAGGACCTGAGGGTCGCCGACGGCAGCCTGATCATCCCGACCTCTGCCACCGACATCTACCAGACGACCAACAACACGCCGAACATCGTCGTGCAGCCGGCGCCGTCGGGCGCCTGGACCGCCACCGCCAAGCTCACGCTGAGGGCGACCGACGCGTACCAGCAGGCGGGCCTGGTGATCTACGGCGACGACGACAACTACGCCAAGATGGTGCTCGAGGCGCGGTCGACCTCCGGTTCGGACCACGCCAACCGCATCTTCCAGTTCATCCGCGAGGAGAACGGCGCGCCGAACGAGGTGTCGCAGAGCAACACGGCCACCCTCGGGGACGCCTACCCCGACACGGTGTACGTGCGGTTCATCAGCGACGGCACCAACATCACCGCGCACTACTCGTCGGACGGCACCACGTTCACCGCGATGCCGGAGACCAAGTCGCTCGCCGGGATCAACAACCCGAAGATCGGCCTGATCTCGCTGGCGGGGGCCAACCACCCGGTGGTGGACGCGGCCTTCGACTGGTTCCACATCACGCCGGATGACAAGGCGACCGCGCCGAGCCCGGACGACGAGTTCGACGGCACCACGCTCGACGTCTGCCGCTGGAACGCGATCGTCCGTCCCGACGCCACGGCGATGCGCGTGAGCGACGGCAAGCTGCAGCTCGACACCACCACGGGTGACATCTACGGGGCGACCAACGGCGCTCCGAAGAACTTCATCCTGCAGACCGCTCCGAACGGCGACTGGACGCTGGAGACCAAGGTTGACGCCTCGGCCCTCAACGAGCAGTACCAGCAGGGCGGCCTGATGGTGTACGGCGACGACGACAACTACGTGAAGTTCGACTTCCTCGCCACCAACGCCGCAGGGTCGACGGTGGCGCGGACGATCGAGCTGCGCAGCGAGGTCGGCGGCACCGTGCAGAACCCGCAGCCGCAGGTGAACAACCTCACCACCGGTGTGTGGTGGCTGCGCCTGAAGAAGGAGGGGGACAGCTTCACCGGCTCCTACTCCTCCAACGGCACCACCTGGACCGACCTCGCCACCAACGGCACGGTCGCGGTGGTGAAGAACAGCGCCGTGGCGAACGCGTCGAAGATCGGTGTCTACACCATCGGCACCAACCAGAGCGCGTCCAAGACGGTCACGTTCGACTACTTCAAGCTGATCAAGCCGCAGAGCGACCCGGAGGTCAAGCTGACCGTCACCGCGTCCTCCCGCTGCATCGGCACCTCGGCGTACGTGGCGGTCACGGCCGTCAACGACGGTGACGTGCCGGCGACGATCGAGCTGAACACCCCGTTCGGCAAGAAGACGGTGGCCGACGTGGCCCCGGGTAAGCAGGCCTACCAGTCCTTCAACACCCGGGCCGGGCAGATCGACGCGGGTTCGGTGACCGTCACCGGCACCGCGACGATCAACGGCAAGCAGGTCACCTCGTCCTACGACGCCGACTACGCGGCGGCGAGCTGCCGCTGACCGCATCACCGGCGGTGACCTCGGTCACCACGACGAGGTCACCGCCGTAGCTCAACCCGGGGCCGGCCGCCCAGCCGGCCGGCCCCGCCCCCCATAAATGGAGCGATTCATGAAAATCACCAGGTCCAGCCAGATACTCGCCGCGTCCGTGCTCGGCCTCACCCTCGCCGGTGCCGGCCTGGCCGGTCCCGCGGCGGCCGACGACGACCCCGCCGGCACCGGCGGCATCGACGTGTCGGTGAACATCCAGTCCACCAGCACCCCCGGCCAGCTCTCGATGACGGTGGCCGACAACACCGGGGTGTCGCTGCAGGAGAACGGGTCGGACGCCACCGCTCGCCAGTTCACCGGCACCCTGCCGACGGTCACCGTGACCGACACCCGCACCCCCGAGGAGATCCCCGCGGGCGAGTACTGGGCGGTCGTGGGCCAGGCCAGCGAGTTCGTCGCGGCCGACGACCCGAGCAAGACCATCGGCCCCGAATACCTGGGCTGGAGGCCGCGCCTGCTGAGCGACTCCACCACCGGTGCGGTGGCGGCCGGTGAGCCGGTCTCCAGCGTCATCTCCGACGGCTCCGGAGCTCCCACGGTGGGTCTGGAGGGCCAGGAGCTGCTGGTCTCCACCGCCAACTCCGCCGACGAGATCGGCACCTCCCGGGTCAACGCCGACCTCGCCCTGCGCACCCCGGTCGACGTCGCCGCCGGCGAATACCACTCCACCATCACGCTGTCGCTGTTCAACCAGTCCTGATCTACAGGTACGACACCCCCCACCGTGGGCGTCCGGGACTCGCGCGACCTGACGCGCGCCCCGGACGCCCACCCGGAGACAGGAGAGACCATTGCCGACCGAGAACCGCTCGCAGGGCGCCCCCGCCCTGCTCGCCGCCCTGGCCGTTCTGCGGGCTGTCGGCACCCTCTTGGTCGCCATGGTCGCCGTGGCGGCGTTCGCCGTCCCGGCCGGTGCCGACACCACCTGGTCGGTCGTCCCGGCCAACGCCGACGGCCCCGACGGCCGCACCGTCATCGACATCGAACTCCCCGCCGGACAACAGATCACCGAACACATCGCCGTCATCAACCGCTCCACCCAACCCGTCGACTTCGCCATCGACGCCAACGACGGCTACCTCACCACCAAGGGCTACTTCGACATGCGGCCCCCCGAGGCCACCCCCGTCGACGGCGGCTCCTGGATCACCGTCCCCGAAAAAGTCACCATCGCCGCCGGAGCCACCACCGTCGTCCCCATCACCGTCGCCATCCCCCAAAACGCCACCCCCGGCGACCACCCCGCCGGCGTCACCGCCTCCGTCGACGCCGTCTCCGGCCAGGTCCGCGTCCACAACCGCGTCGGCGTCCGCGTCAACATCCGCGTCACCGGCACCTTCGCCGCCAAAATCGCCGTCAGCAACGTGAAGACCGCCTACACCTGGTCGTGGAACCCCTTCACCCCCGGCACCGTCGAAGTCACCTACACCCTCGCCAACACCGGCAACGTCCGCCTGGCCCCCGACAGCCGCATCCAGACCTCCACCCTCGCCGGCGACAACGCCTGGGACGACACCTCCGAAGCCAGAGCCCGCGAAATCATGCCCGGCGGCAGCCGCACCTTCACCGCCCGCATCACCGGCACCTGGCCCCTGGGACCCATCGGCACCACCATCACCGCCATCCCCTCCCCCGCCGGCAAACCCCTGCCCGGCGTCACCGCCGAACGCGTCGCCATCGACACCACCGTCTGGGCCATCCCCTGGCCCCAGCTCACCCTCCTCGTCCTGCTCGCCCTCGCCGTCATCGCCCTCCGCGTCACCAGCACCCGACGCCGCCGCCGCATCGAAAAGCTGATCCTCCTCAACAGCCACGGCACCCCCCTCGGCACATGAGCCGGCGTCCCCCGTTCCTTCCGATCACCGCATCCGCCCCTCAGGAGGTGGCGACATGAACCGACCCAGGCAACCGATGCCCGTCCAGCGGCCTCCGGTCCGGGGCCGCGTGCTCGCCCTCACGGCCGCGTTCGCGCTCGGCGCGATGGTCTCCGGCGGCGTGGTGTTCGGGATGACCCGGCCGAGTTCGATCGAGCAGATGGCCGACCAGATCCGCGCCGAGTCCGCCCTCCGGGACAAGGCGCAGATCAAGACCCTGACGGAGCTGGCCCGCACCACGCGGGACCGGCTCGTCCCCGTGCTCGACGGACTGGACCGGGCCCTGCCCGTGGACGGCACGGCAGGACCTGCCGTGATCACCGCAGCCGACGTCGAGAACTGGCGGAAGGCCGCCACCGCGGCCGTGGAAGGCTTCGCCGACCCGCCATCCGGTGAGACCGCCACCAATGTGGCGCGGTCGAGTCTCACCTCCGCCGTGCGGCAGCTCGCCACGATCGTCGACACCTACGCCGCCGCGCGGGACCTCACCGGACCGGCCCGCACCGCCGCGATGGACCTGGTCGTACGGCAACGCGCCGACGCGCTGTTCACCTGGTCGGTCGGAGCCACCGCCCTCGACGCCGTGAACGTCGACGCGGGCTACGGCCACCAGCACGTCTTCCTGCCGACATCACCCGGCGAAGGGGATCTCACCCCCGACGCCGAACCCGAAGGGAACCACGACTCGTGAAAAAGGCACTGACCTACGTCCTCACCGGCCTGCTGGCCGGGCTCGTGCTGATGCTCGGCGCACCGGCGGCCTCCGCCCACGGCGGAGCGATCAAGCTGGAGGTGACCGGGGACGGCGCCGACAACGTCAACGTGCTGGCGACGTACAAGAAGGACAACCATCCGGTCACGGAGGTCGTCGAGGCGACGCTGACCGCGACCTCGACCGACGGCCGTTCCTTCGGGCCGGTGCCGCTCAGGTCGGCGCCCGAGGGCCAGAACCTCTACCACTCCGCCGAGCCGCTGCCGAGCGGCGAGTGGGAGGTCACCGTGACCGCGACCGAGCCCTCCAAGGCGAAGGTGAAGGCGAAGGTGAAGGCGGGCGAGATCGCCGCCTCGCCCGTGGCGGCGGTCGGGCCGGCGCCCGCGCAGAGCAAGGCGGCCGCTGCCGCGGCGGCGGACGAGGAGAGTGCGACGGGGATGCCTTTCAAGATCGGCATCATCGTTCTCGTGGCGCTTCTCGCCGTCGTGGCCTTCATCGCCCTCGCCCGGCGCAACCGGGCGAGCATCGGGCGCTGAAAAATCCCGGGAATACAAATCGGACGCTGAACAACCCCGGGTGGAAATACACCAGGTGCAACACAACAGGTGGCCGTCCTCGTCCAGGACGGCCACCTGTTGTATTGGTTTGTATTGGTCCGGGCGTAGCGATTCAGGCGTAGTGATTCAGGCGTAGTGCCGGTAGATCACCCGGGCGACGCAGGCCGGCTTGGCCGCGCCGTCGATCTCGACGGTGAAGTCGAGCAGCATCTGGACGCCGTCGCCGGGGACGTCCTCGACGGAGACGACGACGGCGGCGAGGCGGATCCTGCCTCCGACCTTGACCGGGCTGGGGAAGCGGACCTTCTCCAGCCCGTAGTTGACGCTCATCTTCACGCCCTGGATGTCGAGCAGCTCGCCGAACAGCGGGATGACCAGCGACAGGGTGAGGTAGCCGTGGGCGATCGGGCCGCCGAACGGCCCGGCCGCGGCCCGGACGGGATCGACGTGGATCCACTGATGGTCGTCGGTGGCGTCGGCGAAGGTGTTCACCCGTTCCTGGGTGATCTCCAGCCAGCCGCTGTGGCCGAGGTCCTTGCCGGCCAGCGCCTTGATCTCGTCGAGCCCGTGCACGGTGGTGGTCATGCGCCTGTCGTCCTCTCCTGCGTGCCGAGCCCGAGCAGGCGTACGGCGTTGTCCTTCAAGATTTTCGGGCGGACCTCGGGCTTGATCTCAAGCTTGTCGAAGTCGGCCAGCCAGCGGTCCGGGGTGATCACCGGATAGTCGGAGCCGAAGAGCACCTTGTCCTTGAGCAGCGTGTTGGCGTAGCGCACGAGCTGCGGCGGGAAGTACTTCGGCGACCACCCCGACAGGTCGATGTAGACGTACGGCTTGTGCGTGGCGACGGCCAGCGCCTCGTCCTGCCAGGGGAACGACGGATGGGCCAGGATGATCCGCAGCTCGGGGAAGTCCACGGCCACGTCGTCCACCAGCATGGGATTGCCGTACTTGAGCCGGATGCCGCCCCCGCCGGGAACGCCCGCGCCGATGCCGGTCTGCCCGGTGTGGAACAACGCCGGAACGCCCAGCTCCTCGATCGCCTCGTACAGCGGGTAGGCCACGGGGTCGTTGGGGGCGATGCCCTGGATGCTCGGGTGGAACTTGAACCCGCGCACGCCGTGCTCCTCGACCAGCCGCCGCGCCTCGCGCACGCCCGCCCGGCCCTTCCAGGGATCGACGCTGGCGAACGGGATCAGCACGTCGGCGTGCTCCGCGCAGCTCTCCGCGACCTCCTCGTTCGAGATGCGCGGATGCCCGGTGGCGTGCTCGGCGTCCACGGTGAACACCACCGCGGCCATCTTCCGCTCCCGGTAGTACGCGGCGATCTCCGCGATGGTCGGCTGCCGGTGCCCGTGGGCCTTGAAGTAGTCCTCCGAGGCGCCGAACAGCTCCGGGCTCAGCGAGCCGTGGCCGTCCTTGGAGATCTCCGCGTGCGTGTGGACGTCGATCGCGACCAGGTCGGCGACGTTCATGACGGCCATGTCAGGCTCCCGGGGCGTCCGCGGCGGGGACCTTCGGCGCGGGGATGCCGTACGTCTCCGGCTCGGCGCCGACACCCGACTGCCAGGAGGCGGCGATGGCCTCGGCCGTCCATCCTCCGTCGGCGAAGGCGACGGCCTTCTCCGCCGGGTGCGACCACAGCGCGAGGCGGTCGCCGCCGATCCCGATCGCCTGGCCGGTCACGCCCGCTGAGGCGTCCGAGGCGAGGAACACCACGAGCCCCGCGACGTCCTCGACCGTGCCCAGCCCCTCGTCCTTGCGCAGCCACTCGGGGAACGGCTTCCCGGTCCGCTCGGACTCCTCGATGATCGGGGCGAAGACGGGGATCGTCTTGGTCATCTCCGTCGCCGCCACCGGGACGACCGCGTTCACCGTGATGTTCGCCCTGGCCAGCTCCAGCGCCCAGGTCCTGGCCATCGCCACGATGCCCGCCTTGGCCGCCGCGTAGTTGGTCTGCCCGAAGTTCCCGCGCTGTCCCGCCGGCGAGGAGATCAGGATCAGCCTGCCGCCGCTCCCCTGCTCCCGCATCCGGATCGCCGCGGCCCGCGCGCACGTGAACGTGCCGCGCAGGTGCACGCCGATGACCGCGTCGAAGTCGTCGTCGGACATCTTCCACAGGACCCGGTCGCGCAGGATGCCCGCGTTGGTGACCATCACGTCCAGCCGGCCGAACTCCTTGACCGCCGTGGCCACCAGCAGGTCGGCCACCTCGGCGGAGCCGACCGCGGCGACGACGCTCCGCGCCTGGCCGCCGCCGGCGGTGATGGCCTCGACCACCTGCGCGGCCGCGTCGCCGTCCACGTCGTTGACGACCACGGCCGCCCCGGCCGCGGCGAGCGCTTCTGCGTACGCGCGGCCGAGCCCGCGGCCCGCACCTGTGACGACGGCGACCTTGCCGGAAAGCTCCATGGGTTCCCCCTGAAATGTACGCGAATACAGCGAAATATACGACAGATTTATGATGATCGTCAAAGATATGCCCAACATATCGGCGAGCTCGGCCCGTGTGACGGAGCCGGGGACGCTCGGCGTCAGGCCAGGACGACGTTCTCCAGCCACCGGCCGACGCGCTCGACCACCTCGTCGCCGAAGGTGCGGGCGTCGACGTTGTCGGCGTGGATCTCGATCACCGGGAACCCGGCCGCCTCCAGTGCCCTGGCCGTGAAGTAGCTGCCGCGCGGGTCGTCGGAGACCAGATGGACCACGCCGTCGATGCCGTGCAGGCGCGCCTCCTTCACGTACCACTCGCTCGACCACGGCGGGGTGTAGAGCTGGTCGGTGAAGGCGGCGAAGCGCGCCGCCAGCGCTCTCATCGGGTCGTCGCCGTAGCGGATGTACCCGTCGGCGGCGATGGCCAGGTACATCGACCAGACGAACACCGCGCCGTACTCGTCCTGGAAGCGCTGGTAGAAGCCCATGTCATACCAGAGGCCGCGGCCGATCCACATCAGCCGGGCCCGTTCGTCCGGGCACGCGGCCTGGCCCGTGTCGACCCGCTCGCGCACCTCCTCGTAGAAGCGCTTCGCGATGTCCCTGGCCCACTCGGTGCCGCGGTGCCACTGCGGGAGCATGACGCTGGGGATGCTGTCCACGACGCCGAGCGGCGCGGGCCGGGTGCGGGCGATGAGGTCGCGTGTCTTCCTGTTCCACTCCTCCTGCTCGTTGACCAGGGCCATCACCTCGCGGAAGCGGGACTCGCTGAAGCGCCTGCCGGTGGTGGTCTCCAGGAACCTGACGAGGTTCTCCAGCTCAGCGGTGAGCAGGTCCAGCCTGGCCGGGCCGACGGCCTGCTCCCAGCGGTGCGGCATGAGCTCCCACCAGTTGACGGGGACCTCGTTCTCGGCGGCGCTCTCCAGCGGATAGAAGGTGACGCCGGGCTCGTGACCCCAGATGTCGAAGACCTTGCGGGTGACATCGCCGGTGGCGTCGCCGACGATGATGTCCGGCTTGGGCAGACCGCCCCACGGGCCGGCCTCCGGTTCGGGGTCGAAGGCCGAGCCGAGGGTGACGGCGTTGTACTGCTCGGAGTAGTCGGGGTAGCCGCGCTGCCGCACCAGCTCCAGGTAGTGCCCCGAGCGCTGTTTGGCCGCCACCAGGGACGCCCACCACTGGCTGACCGCGTACGGGATGTCCATCGTGCGGAAGATCTCATGCGGGACGTCCGCGTTCAGCAGGGCGAACGGCTCGCCGTCGGCGACCCGCCGCCGCAGGTCGGCGAACCATTCGCGCTGGTGCCTGCCCGCCTCGGCCGCGGTGGCGAGGGATTTCACACTGCGCATGGATGTTCCTTCCGCAGGGCGGTCAGGTCGGCGCGCCCGTACTCCTGGCGCTCCAGCAGCACGGCGGGGACGTCGAGCGCCGCGCGCTGCGCCGGGAAGTCCCAGGCCGGGGCCTCGTCGGCGATCCTGGAATAGGCGACGAACACCTCGGCCCGGCACTGCCGTACGGCCCGGGCCGCGTGCGCGGCGCGTTCGCCCGCCGTGGCCCGGTGGGCGGTCGGGCCGCTGTGGTGGTAGTGCTCGGCCAGCGCGTCGAGGCCGCCCGCGCCCACCGGCCTGTCCGGCTGCGGCCCGCCGAAGGAGTGGTCCTCGCCGACGATCACGTAGCCCTCGGACTCGACGGCCTCGTACACGTGCGGCGTGTCGTGGTCGCTGCCGCTCAGGAAGACGCGCCGCCCGGTGTGTTCTTCCAGCCGTCCCGCCTCGGCCAGCAGCCGTTCCAGCAACGCGATGTGCTCGTCCACGGGCAGGCCCGGGTCGGCCACCGCGAGGAACTGCCGCCCGGTCAGGCGGGCGGGCACGGCCCTGCGCAGCTCGGCGACGGCGGCCAGCAGCCGCCGGCGCTCGTCGTGCGCCGCCACCGCCCCGGCCAGGTCGAGGGGACGGCCGGTCCATGCCTCCAGCCTGGCCGCGAACTCGCCGATCCTGCGCCGGTTGTATCGGGCGGTGGTGCGGTGCGGCAGGTGCAGGATGTCGACGAGATACACCTCGGGCAGCCGCGTGCCCGGCTCCACGCGGCGCAGCTCGCGCAGCGCGTAGAACAGCCGCAGCGACGCCTCGCAGTCATGCGAGACCACGACGTGGTCCAGGTCGCCGAAGGCCCCGTCGAGCAGCCGGGTGAGCACCGAGCGGGCCATCGGATCCACCCCGCGGCCCAGGTAGCGGTCACCGAGCGCGGAGCCGGACTCCGGGTCGCCGGTGAGACGGAACGCGCTGACCCCCGCGGCCGTCAGCAGTTCGACCGGCATGTCCGCCCCGACGTACCCGACGACCGGCGTCCGGGTGCCTGCCAGGCCCTCCGACGAGGCCGGGGAGGCCGGGGGGCGGGGTGCGGCGCGCCGCGCGTACGCCTCCTCCAGCGCGGCGAGCGCCGTGGGCATGTCAGATCACCCCCTCTTCGGCCAGGGCCTTGAGCTCGTCGTCGGAGTAGCCGAGCAGGCCGCCGTAGATCTCGGCGTTGTGCTCGCCGAGCGCGGGCGCGGGCCGGTCGAGCGCCGCCTCGGAGGCGGAGAAGCGGATCGGCACGCCGGTCCCGTACAGGTCCCCCTGGCGGCCGTGACGCGGATGCTCCAGCGGCACGACCTCCTCGCGCTCCAGCACGAGCGGGTCGCGTACGGCGTCGCCGGGCTCGCGCACCTCGGCGGCGGGGACGCCGTGCAGGGTGAGCGCGTCGAGGATCGCGGCGAGCGGGCGGTCCGCCGCCCACGCGGCCACCAGCTCGTGCAGCTCGCCGGCGTTGGCGACGCGCGCGTCGCGGGACGCGAACCGCGGGTCGGCGGCCAGGTCGTCGCGTCCCATCGCCGCGAACAGGCCGCGGGCGAACGCGTCGGTGGGGCCGCACAGCGCGAACCAGCCGTCCGCGGCGGGGAACGTTCCGAACGGCGCCAGCCTGGGCACGGTCGTCCCGGTGCGCATGGGCAGGCCCAGCTTCTCGTAGGCGTCGAACGGCTCGCACGCGACCAGCGAGGTCAGCGCCCCCAGCATGGAGACGTCCACGTGCTGGCCCTGGCCGGTCGCGTCGGCGCGCAGGACCGCGGCGAGCGTGCCGATCACCGCGTACAGCGGCGCGACGAGGTCGCCCACCGGCAGCCCGAAGCGGACCGGCGGCTCGCCGGGCGCGCCCGCGGTCATCATCACGCCGCTGAGCGCCTGGATGATGGTGTCCATCGCCTTGCCGGAGCCGGGACCGCCCTGCGCGCCGAAGCCGCTGATCGACGTGCACACGATGCGCGGGTTGATCGCGCTGGCCCAGTCGTGGCCGATGCCGAGCCGCGTCATCACGCCGGCGCTGTAGTTGTCGATCATGATGTCCGCCTGCCTGACCAGACCGGCCAGGATGTCGCGGGCCTTGGGGTGCTTCAGGTTGAGCGTGACGCTCTGCTTGTTGCGGCCGCGCAGGAGCATCGACACGGACATGTCGTCGTCGCCGTGGCGGCCCAGCGTCAGCCCGTCCGCGCCGAGATAGGGGGCGTTGTTGCGGGAGGTGTCGCCGCCGGTCAGCGGGTTCTCCACCTTGATGACCCGGGCGCCGAGCCCGGCCAGCAGCAGCGTCGCGTACGGTCCGGACAGCGCGGTGGTCAGATCGATCACCGTGCGGCCGGCGAGCGGGCGGTCAGCCACGCAGCACCACCTCGTCTCCCTCCCAATGAAACTCCGTCGTCAGGCCCGCCTGCCGCGTGATGCGCTCGATGTACGCGACGACCCGCCGCCCCTCCTCGTCGTCACCGAGCGGCACCGGCCGCCCCGCGTCGTCGATCCAGCAGGGCACGAGGCCTGCCGACACCAGGCCGTCCCGGTCGAACCGGCAGACCGCGATCGCGGTGTTCCGGCTCTCGGGATGGAAGGGGTAGTGCGGCATGTCCGGATCGGGCGCGAAGCCGTACAGCTCGACTCTGCGGCGCGCCCACGCGGCACGTTCGCCCGCGTCGCCCGTGGCGGGCGTCAGCGCGTGAGTGACGGTCACGAAGTTGCCCAGGCCGTGATAGATCGGCCTGCCGCGGTACATCTCGACGCCGCGCATGATGTGGGCGTGGTGGGCGAACACGGCGTGCGCGCCGGCGTCGATCGCGGCGTGCGCCACGGGCCGCTCGTACATCGCCAGCACGGCGGGCGTGTGCCCGACACCCTTGTGCAGCGACACCGTCACGATGTCGGTCTCGGCGGCCAGGGCCGCCACGTCCTCGGCCATCCGCTCCAGCGAGGCGGGGTCGGCGAAGGTGTAGACGGCGGGCGGCCCGCCGGGACTCGCGTGGTCGAGCTCGTAGTGGGTCAGCACCTTTATGTATGCGCAGCCGGGCTTGCGGCTGGTCGCCCAGGACTCGCGGGGACCGACGCAGTTGTAGCCGAGCACCCCGATCCGCAGGCCGTCGTGCTCCACCACGGCGGGGCGGCGGGCCTCTTCAAGGGTCAGACCGGCGCCCGTGGTGGTCAGTCCCGCCTCGGTCGCATACTTGATCGTGTCGGCCACCCCCTGGTCGCCGGCGTCGTAGACGTGGTTGCCCGCGAGCGTCACCACGTGGAAACCCGCCTCGGCGACCGCCGACAGCGCGGCGGGATCGGCGGGCGGGGCGGGGACGTCGGTGCTGACCTGGGCGGTGGACGTGCTGTGGGGCACCTCGATGTGGCCGATCACCACATCGCCCCGGCCCAGCGTCTCCCGCGCCGGGGCGAAGAAGGACGCCGGGTCGGGCTCGTCGACGACGAGGTCGCCGACGGCCATTACCGTGAAACTCAAGGGGTGATCTCCTCTTTCAGGAGGCGTTCGCCGGGAATCTCCGCCGGACGGCCGGAGTAACGCGACAGGAAGGCGCGCAGGCGGGGCGAGGCGGGGTTGTCGAAGATCTCCTCGGGAGTGCCCGTCTCGACGATCTGGCCCTTCTCCATGAAGACGCACCGATCGGCCACCTCACGGGCGAAGCTCATCTCGTGCGTCACGATGATCATCGTCATGCCGCCGCGCGCGAGGTCGAGCACGACGCTCAGCACCTCGTCCACCAGCTCGGGGTCCAGGGCACTGGTGGGCTCGTCGAACAGCATGATCCGCGGGTTGGTCGCCAGGGCCCTCGCGATGGCGACGCGCTGCTGCTGTCCTCCGGACAGCATCCGGGGATGGGCGTCCGCCTTGTCCGCGAGCCCCACCCGCTCCAGCAGCCGCAGCGCCTCCCGCCGCGCGTCCTCCGGCCTCCGGCCGTGGACCAGCACCTGCGCCTCGATGACGTTGCGCAGCACGCTCCAGTGCGCGAACAGGTTGAACTGCTGGAAGACCATGCCCATGCGTCCGCGCTGGGCGGCCACCCGCCGGTCCGGCAGGGGGCGCAGGTGGCCCCGGTGGAACTCGTAGCCGAGCAGTTCCCCGTCGAGGTACATGGCCCCGCCGTCGATGCTCTCCAGCTGGTGGACGCACCGGGCCAGGGTGGACTTGCCCGAGCCGGACGGGCCGATCACGGTGACCACCTCGCCCTCGTGCACGTCGAGGCTCACCCCGTCGAGCGCCACGTGGTCCCCGAACCGCTTGCGCACGTCGCGGACGCGCAGGACGGGCGTGTCGCTCACCGCTGCCCCTTTCCGAAGTGCCGCTCCAGGCGCCGCTGGCCCATGGACAGGCTGATGACCACCACCAGGTACCAGGCGCAGGCCACGATCAGCAGCGGCACGATCTCGTAGGTCCTGTTGTAGATCACCTGCACCGAGTAGAGCAGGTCGGCCATCGCGATCACGCTGACCAGGGAGGTGCCCTTGAGCAGGCTGATGAACTCGCTGCCGGCGGGCGGGACGATCACCCGCATCGCCTGCGGGAGCACGACCTTCATGAAGCTCTGCCTGGCCGTGAACCCCATCGCGCGGGCCGCGTCGCGCTGGCCGCCGTCCACGGCAAGGATGCCGGCCCGGACGATCTCGGCCATGTAGGCGGTCTCGTGCAGGGTGAGCCCGATGACGGCCGCGGTCAGCGAACTGATCACGGAGTTGGTCGGCCACGAGACGAACGTCGGGCCGAACGGGATGCCCAGCGGGATCCGCGGCAGCAGATAACCGAGGTTGAACCAGAAGATCAGCTGGACCAGGGGCGGGATGCTGCGGAAGACCGTGACGTAGACGCCGCAGGCCCAGGCCACCGGCCGGAATCCGCTCAGCCTGCCCGCCGCGAGAAGCACCCCGAGCACGCTGCCCAGCAGCATCACGATGACGGTGAGCAGCAGCGTCATGCCCAGGCCGCGCAGGACGTTCGGGTCGAACAGATACCTGCCGGCCACCGGCCACTCGAACCGGGGGTTGCTGACGAGGAACCAGGCGAACTGCGCGACGAGCACGAGCAGCACGGCCCCGGCCGCCCACCGCAGGGGGCGGATGCGCGGACGGGCCGAGGCGACGTCCACGACCTGTGGTGCCATGGGTGGTGCCACGCTCATTGCGTCGCCGCGGTGTTCATCTTGGGCGCCGGCACCGCCACGTTCTGGAGCCCGTACTTGTCCATGATCTTCTTGTAGTCGCCGTTCTTGAAGATCTCCTTGAACGCGTCGAGCATGACCGGGCCGAGACCGCTCGACTTGGGCACGAGCATCGCGAGCTGGTCGACGCCGGCGCCCTGCTCCTCGGTCTGGGTGACGTACGTGAAGGCGTCCTTCTCCTTGGAGAGCACGTCGAGCGCGGCGCTCTCGGTCATGCCCGCCGCGTCGGCCCGGCCGGACTTCGCGGCGAGGATGGTGCCGTTGGTGTCGGCGAAGCCGATGAACTCGAGCCCCGGCTTGCCCTGCTTGGCGCACCACTCGGTCAGGCGCTTGGCCTGGTCCTCCACGATGCTGCCCGCGGTGCCGGCGACGCGCTTGCCGCACAGGTCACCCGAGCTCTTGATGGCCGACGCCCCCGCCGTGGGGATCAGATAGGAGGTCCGGGTGACCATCCACACGATCGCGTCGAACTGCTTCTCCCGGTCGGCACTGTCCTTGACCGGACCGTTGAAGGCGTCGTACCGGGAGGCGAGCATTCCGGACAGCGCCGCCGGCAGACCGCTGACGATCGAGATCTCGGTGCGGACCCCCAGCACCTTGCCGAGGGCGTCCTGCAGCTCCTTGTCGATGCCCGTGACGGTCTTGCCGTCGTCGGCGACGATCCGATAGGGCGGGTGGGAATCCCCGGCGAACCTGATGACGCCCGCTTCCTTGATGCCATCGGGCAGGGCGTCGTACAGAGCCGTCGCACCGGCCGGCCGCTGCGCCTCGCCGTCGCCTCCGCCGCAGGCTGCGGCGCCGGCGAGGGCCAAAGTCACCGCACCCGCGAGGATGGTCCTGGGCATTCTCATGGTGGTCCTTCCGCGACCAGATAATTCTGCACTTAACTTTGCGGTCGTGGGAATAAGTGTCACATCTGGAGATGCACGGCTGTCAAGAGGCGATTGTGCGGCGGAGAGATCTGCGGGGCGGCCGCGGCGCCGCCCCGTCACCGTGCGGCGGTCAGCTGAGCGCCAGGATGGAGCTGGTGCGGTGATGGGCGACCAGCTCGGCCAGCCCGGGTTCGAACTCCGCGACGATCTGCTTGACGCGGAACTCGGCGAGCGGCCCGAGCGTGTCGTAGACCTCCACGAAGAGGTCTCTGGCCGCGGCGCGCGGCCAGTCGGCGGGCAGCAGCTCCGCCGGCAGGTCGGGGTCGTGGTTGGGGAACGTCCGCCAGGTGTCCATGATCCCCGTACGCGCGACCAGCGCCTCGGACGCGCCGACCACGCCCCTGCGTACGCGTTCCAGGAGAGGCGAATAGCCGGCGACGAAGCCCTCGTAGGTACGCCGGAGCTGGTCGAAGTCCCACGCCTCCTGGGGGGCGCGCATGCCCGCCACGCGGAGGGCCTCGGCACGGAAGACCGTCGACATGGGGATGCCCAGCTCGGCGAGCACCGCCGCCGCGCTGTCGGCGCTCGCGGTCGGCGAGACCCACAGCCCGTCGTAGAGCGGGGCGAAGCCGAGCCAGCGCAACCTGGCGCGCAGCGCGTGGCGCAGGTCGCGCTGATCCTCGGAGATGGAGAACGCCGCCATCGCCCACGTCCCGTCCCACGCGCCCTGCGCCAGGCCGAAGGACATGATCCGCTGCCGCCCCTCCAGCAACACCGCGGCGGCCCGATCCGTCAGTCGATAGTAGGTGCGCCGCCCGATCCTGGACGACTCCAGCAGCTCCCGCTTGGTCAGGCGGCTGAGCGCGGCCCTGGCCGCCACCGCGGAGACGCCGAACTCCTCGGCCAGCCGCACCAGCGCCGCGGACGGCAGCTGCTCTGGCCTGCTGATCCAGTAGTCCCCGAGAAGCGTCGTGATCAGGTGCTGCGGGGGCGCGCCCACCTGGAAGCGCGGGAAATCGAGATCTTCTGCCTCAGAGCTCTCACCATCGTTCACAGCAGGAGTATATTGACAACGCTTGAGCGCGCGATCGTCACTGGAATGTCATGCTTTCACGGGCGGAAGCCGCACGATGTCCGGGACCACCGGATCAGCCGGTCAGGTCTCCGCGGGAGAGGAGGTCCAGGCGGTCGCGGTCGGTCGTCTCGTCGAAGCTCGTGTGACGGCGTTTCGCCGGCGGCTCCATGGCCGACACCTGCGCGAAGGTGTGGTGCGTGACCAGCACGGCCAGCTCCGGGTCGAACTCGGCGAGGATCTCGCGGAACCGCCGCTCCGCCGGCTCCCCGAGCGAGTCGTAGATCTGCACGCACAGCCGCCTGGCCTCGTCGCGCGGCCAGCCCTCGGGCAGCAGCTCCGCCGGCAGGTCGGGGTCGAGCGTGGGGAACACCCGCCAGTCGGTCATGATCGCCGTACGCAGCCGCAACGCTTCGGCGGGGCAGGGACTGGACGTCGCCAGCCGCTCGGCCACCGGCAGGTGGGCATCGATGAAGCGCAGGTAGCGTGCGCGCAGCGCGGCGATGTCGAAGGCACGGTCGAGCACCGGGCGCACATCGTCGTCGGCGACCTTGCGCGCCCGGAAGACCATCGCATCGGGCACGCCCAGCCTTCGCACGAGCTCGGCGACGTCGTCCGTCTTGTCATGCGGGGACACCCACACCGCGTCGAAGAGCATGCCGAAGTGCAGCAGGCGCAGCCCGTCGCGCAGGAGGCGCCGGGTGTCCCGCTGGTCCTCGGGCACCGAGAACGTGACCACCGTCCACTGCCCGTCCCAGCGCGGAGTGGCGGCGCCGAACATCAGCAGCCGGCGGATGTGGGTCACGATCACGTCGGCCGCCCGGGGCGGCAGGCCGTACGCGGTGGTGCGGCCGCTGCGGGAGCTGGTCAGCAGCCCTCGTGAGGCGACCCGCCGCAGGGCGGCGCGGGCGCTGGTGGCGGTGATGCCGAACTCCTCCAGCAGCCGCACCAGCGCCGCCGACGGGATGTGCTCCTCCCGCCAGAACCAGTAGTCGCCCAGCAGCGTGGTCAGCAGCCGCTGTGGTTCTGGCCCCTGCCGGGCCCGGGGCAGGGAGCCGGGCTCTTGCGACGCGCGCACCGGGCGTCCCTCCATCGTCAGACTCCTCGGTCAGACTCCTCGGCCGGTGCAGGCTCCCCGGCGGGCCACCCTCACGAACATCCTCATTCTTCACCCTTTGGGGACATGGGGGCGCAGGAATCGGCCTGGCGTGTAGTGAACGAACTCCGCGGCGCCCAGGTCCGGGTTCCCGGCGGCCAGGCGTGCGGCCAGCGTTTGGAGCCGGTGGGCGTCGGCGTCCGTCCAGCGGCCGGTGATGACCCGTTTCTCCAGGGTCCGCACCGCGGCGACGAACTCGGCCCCGGTGTAGCGGCAGTGGCCGGGCCGGTCGACGAACGCCTGGCGCAGCAGCGCCTGGTTGCCGGCGCGCCGGACCACATCGGAGTAGGCGCGTGCCTGGGTGACGGTGGGGTAGTTGTCGCCGCGCTCGTGCATCGTGAGGACGGGCACGCCGAGCGCTCCGCGCGGGGTGAAGTAGTTCTCCATGTAGGCGACGGCGCCCGGGTCGGCCGAGACGCGCGGCGCCGCCGACAGGGCCGCGAGGTCGGCGTCGAGGTTCAGCCCCGCGCTCTTGTAGAGGGCGCGCACCTGCGGCATCCGCCCGGACTCCCGCAGTTCCCTGCGGTAGTCCACGCCGGTGTTCCAGGAGAAGTTCCCGCCCGCCCGCTGTTCCAGCGGATAGCGGGGAGAGAAGACGGTCGCCATGAACGCCGCGTACTCCTGGGCCTGCTGCCCCGCCCAGTCGTGCGGCGCCGGCTCGGCGGTGCCGGGCACCGACCAGGTGGAGACCTGGGCGAAGGAGGCCGCAAGGGCGATGCGGGCCCGGCCGGCCGGAGTCTGCTGGGCGGCGTCCAGGACGGCGCGGGCGGCCGCGACGCTCCGCGCCTCCTCGTCGTCGGAGGCGAGCCGTACGAGCTTCACCGTGTCGTCGCCGGGAGCGAGCAGCGTCTTGAACGCGAACGCCGCGTCCAACGACTGGTTGAGCATCGCCACCGGCCCGGCCACCGAGGCGCAGTAGGGCAGCGCCCCGTCGATGAGGTCGGGCCGGCGTTCGGCCAGACCTGCCGCGATTGCGCCGCCCATCGAGCCGCCCCAGGCCAGGGTGATCGTGGGCTTCCCCGCGACCTTGGCGAATTCGGCGAGCGTGTCGGCGGAGGCCCGCAGGGTCTCCTCGACGGCCCAGCCGCTTCCGTAGGGCCGGGTGCCGGCCAGCGCGTACCCGTGGGCGAGCAGCCAGCTCTGCGCGGCGGCGTTGCCGCCGAGGTCGGCCGGCAGATGCTGCGGCCCGGCGCCCTGGCCGTAGCCGGGGCTGAACGTCAGCACGGTGCCGTTCCAGTTGCGCGGCACCTCGATCGCGTACGTGGCGCCGCCCGGGTGGACGCCCGTGACGCTGATGGAGCCGGCCCGGCGGGATTCCGCCGAGGCCTGCGCCGGCGGGACGGCGAGCGCGAGGGCCGTGACCGTCACTGTGGCCGTCGCTGTGGCCGTGAGCACCGTCACGGCGCGGGTCGCCCGATTGATCACTGAACGAGGATTGATGTCCGCCTCCATGAGTGGGAAGCTGCTGCGACGCGAGATACGCAACAGTTCATCGAACGGTCGTCTATTTTTCGCCGCCAATTACGTTCGGCAGAAATCTTACGGTCGTCATAGAACTGTTGACAATGCTCTCGGGCCTGCTTACTTTGGCCCGACCACCTGCATGTGAGGAGCCTCGATGTTCCGAAAGTCAGCTCTGGGCGTCGTCGCGGCGGGTGCCGCGATCGCACTCCTGTCCGCCTGCGGTGCCGGCCCCGGTAGCACCCGCAGCGCATCCGCCGACGGTGGCGGGTCCGACGAGCTGGTCTTCGCCGCCATCCCGTCGGAGCAGAGCGACGATCTCGAGAAGTCGTTCGCCCCGATCGTCTCCGCGCTGGAGAAGGACCTCGGCGTTCCGGTGCGGTTCCAGGCCGTGACCAGCAACGCCGCCGTCGTGGAGGCGCAGGTCGCCAAGCGGGTGGACATCGCCGTCTACGGGGCCTTCAGCTACTACCTCGCACGCAGCCGCGCCGACGTCGAGCCCGTCGCCGTCCCGCTGGCCGCCCCGGGCGGAGAGCCCGGCGCGTACGCCTACGGGGTGACCCGCGGCGACGACACGTCGATCACCTCGCTCAAGGACGTCGCCGGCAAGGACGTCTGCTTCACCGACCCCGGCTCCACCACCGGCTACCTGCAGCCCCTCGCCTCGCTGCGGGAAGCCGGCGTCGACGTGGACAAGGACGTCAAGACGGTGTTCACCCACGGGCACGACACGGCGGTCGCCTCGCTGCTGGCCGGAGACTGCGACATCGCCTTCGTCGGCGACGTCTTCATCGACCAGCTGCTGCCCGCCCGAGGTCAGCTCAAGCCGGGGCAGGTCACCAAGGTCTGGACCTCGCCGCTCATCCCCGGGCCGCCGGTCGTGGTCGGCAGGTGGCTGCCGCAAGCCACCCGCGACAAGATCACCAAGACGGTGACCGGCCTGACCGCCGCCGGCGCCGCCTCCGCCGGGCTGTGCAAGGGCAGCGAGATCAAGGGCCCGAAGAACTGGGGCCAGTACGCCGACGCCCCGGCCTGCACCCTCGGCGCCTCCACCGCCTGGACGTTCGTCCCGGCCACCGACGCCACCTATCAGCCGATCGCGCGCATCTGCGAGATCACCAAGGCCGAGGTCTGCACGTCCGGTGGCTGAGGAACCCGCCGTGATCGGCGCCCCCGTGCTGCGGCTGTCGGAGGTCGGCAAGGGCTTCCACGGCACCACCGTGCTCGACGGCGTCTCGCTGGACGTCCCGCAGGGGCAGTTCGTCGCCCTGGTCGGTCCCTCCGGAGCCGGCAAGTCCACACTGCTGCGCCTCGTCAACGGCATGCACCTGCCGGACAGCGGCACCGTGCGCACTCTGGGCGAGGACCCCGCCGCCTGCTCCCGCAGCCGGCTGCGGGCCCTGCGCGCCAGGGTCGGCTTCGTCTTCCAGCAGTTCGGTCTCGTCGGGCGGCTGTCCGCGCTGGAGAACGTGCTGATGGGGTCGCTGGCCACCCTGCGCCTGCCGAGGTACGGGGTGATGAGCTACCCGCGCGCGCTGCGGATCCGCGCCGTGGAGCACCTGGATCGGGTCGGGCTGGCCGACCGGCGGTTCCAGCGCTGCGACACGCTCTCCGGCGGCCAGCAGCAGCGGGTCGCGGTGGCCAGGACCCTGCTGCAGAGCCCCGAGCTGATCCTCGCCGACGAGCCGGTCGCCTCGCTGGACCCGGCGGCGAGCACGCTGGTGCTCGAAATCCTCAAGCGGATCAGCGCCGAGGACGGCATCTCCGTGGTGTGCAGCCTGCACCAGGTCGAGCTCGCGCTCGCCACCGCCGACCGGGTCGTGGCGCTGCGCGGCGGCCGGCTGGCGCTGGACGAGCCCGCCGCCGGCCTCACCGCGGAGCGGCTGCGGGAGATCTACGGCACCCACGACACGGCCGAGGCCCATGATCGCCGGGCGGGGGCCCACGACGGCCCCGCAAGGGCCCACGACGGCCGCGCAGGGGCCCACGACGGCCGCGCGGGAGCCCGCGATGGTTAGCACCACCCCCGCCACGCGCACCCCGGCCGCATCGGACCCGGGCCCGCTTCGTCCGCCGTGGAGCGCCCGCGCCCTCATCGGGGCGGGCCTGCTCGTCGCGGCCGTGGCCGTCACCTGGCTGACGTTCTGGTGGATCGGCCTGTCCCCCGCTTCGCTGGCCGCCGGGCTGGACGACACCGTACGGCTGCTGCGCCGGATGTGGCCGCCGGACCTGCCCGGCGCGGGAGACATCGCCTCGATGATCGCGGAGACGCTGCTCATCGCGGTGGCGGGCACCGGCCTGGCGGCGCTCGCCTCGGTGCCGCTGGCCTTCGTCGCCGCGCGCACCCACAACGGCCCCCGCTGGCTCCGGCCGCCCGCCCGCGTGGTCGTCGTGCTGACCCGGGCCGTGCCCACGCTCGCCTTCGCGATCCTGTTCGTGCGGATCTTCGGCCTGGGCCCGCTGGCCGGCTCGCTCGCCGTCGCCGTGCACTCGGTCGGCATGATCGCCAAGCTGCTGACCGACGCCGTCGAGGAGACCGATCCCGCCCCCGCCGAGGCGGTCCGCGCGTGCGGGGCAGGCGAGGCGCAGGTGGCCGTCTCCACCGTGCTGCCCCGCGTGTTCCCCGCGCTGACCGGCATCGTGCTGTACCGCCTCGACATCAACATCCGGGCGTCGGCCGTGCTCGGCGTCGTCGGGGCCGGCGGCATCGGCGTGGCGCTGCAGACCGCGCTGGGCAGCCTCAACTACCACCGGGCGGCCGGGATCATCTGCGTGATCGTCGTCCTGGTTCTGCTGCTGGAGCTGCTGTCGGTGGTGGTCCGCCGTACGATCCTCCGTCCCACGGCTCGCCGCCGCACGGTTCGCGGCCGCACGGCTCGCCGGCGCACGGACGCGCTGCCCGCCGGGCGTGCCCCGTACGAGGTCGGCTGGGACCGCGGCCGGGTGCTGCGGGTGACCGGCGCGGTGGCGGCCGGAGTGGTGTTCCTGGTGTCGCTGTGGTCCCTGGACCCCGACCCGGGCCGGCTGGCGGGGGCCTGGCCGAACCTGCGTGCCGTGCTGAGCGGCATGTGGCCGCCCGCGTTCTCCGGCGAGCTGCTCATGGCGGTGCTGGAGAGCCTGCTCATGGCACTGGGCGCAGCCGCGGCGGGCGCCGCGTGCGGGCTGGTTCTGGCCCTGCTCACCGCCGTCAACACCACCCCGTGGCGGCCGCTGTCCGCGGTGGTCCGGGTGCTGCTCGTCGTGGTCCGGGGCGTTCCCGACCTTGTGTACGCGCTGCTGTTCGTCGCCGCGCTGGGACTCGGCCCGTACGCCGGCTTCCTGGCGCTGTGGATCTCCTCCACCGCGCTCGCGGCCAAGTTCTTCGCCGACTCCCTGGAGCAGCTCGACCCGCTGCCGCACGAGGCGCTGACCTCGGTCGGAGCCCGCCGGTGGCAGGCGTTCGCCGCCGGGATCTGGCCGCAATTCGTGCCGTCGTTCACCGGCAACGGCCTGTTCGTGGCCGACCTGGCGCTGCGCGAGTCGGTCGTGCTCGGCATCGCCGGCGCGGGCGGCGTCGGCTACCTGATGCAGGAGTCGATCGCCACCCTGCGTTACGACACCACCGCCGCGATCGTCATCGCGATCGCCGTCGTCGTGTACGCCATCGAGACACTCGCCCGGATCGCACGCGGGCACCTGCTGTGAGCGGGCGGGCGCAGGACGGGAAGGGAAGGGATCTCACCATGACCACCACCGCCGGCGGCCTCGGGCGCGCCTCCGACTGGGACCCCACCGCGCCGGAGACCTTCGACAGCTCGCACGAGGTCTACGCCGGGTTGCGGCGACGCTGCCCGGTGCCGTGGAGCGACGCGTTCGGCGGCTTCTGGGCCGCCACCCGTTACGAGGACGTGGTGCGGGTGGCCCGCGACAGCGAGACGTTCAGCACCGCGGTGCAGAACGTCGTCCCGCACGTGCCGCGCACCCAGCGCCGCCCGCCGCTGCACTTCGACCCGCCCGAGCACGGGATCTACCGCGCTCCGATGGACCGGGTGCTGCGCCGCAGCGTCGTACGCCGTCTCGAACCGGCCTTCGCGGAGGCGGCGCGCGAGCTGCTGGGGCCGCTCCTGGCCAGGGGCGGCGGCGACTACTCCCGGGAGTTCGCGCTGCCGTACGCGGCGCAGTGCTTCGCCATCTTCCTCGGCCTGCCGGTCGAGCGGGTGCTGGAGATCCGCCGGATCGGCGTCGCGTACAGCTTCGCCATCCAGGAGATGGACCGGGCCGGGGTCATGGCGGCGAGCGAGGAGCTCTACGCCATCGCCCGCGCCATCGTGGAGGACCGCCGGGCCGACCCCCGCGACCCGGACGAGGACCTGGTGTCCAGCCTGCTGCGGGCGTCCGCCGACCAGGAGCGGCCGATCCCGTACGACATGGTCGTGGCCACCGTCCGGCAGACCATCGTGGCCGGAATAGGGGCGCCGCACGCCGCGCTCGGCAGCGCCGCCGTGCATCTGTCCCGCGACCCCGGCCTCCAGGACCGGCTGCGCGCCGACCCGGGCCTGCTGCCCGCGGCGGTCGAGGAGCTGCTGCGGCTGTACGCCCCCTATCGGGTGTTCGCCAGGACCGCCACCCGCGACGTCGAGCTCGGCGGCCGCACGGTGCGGGCCGGCGAGGCGATCGCGATGATCTTCCCCTCGGCGAACAGGGACGAGGCGGTGTTCGACGAAGCGGACCGGCTCGACCTGGAGCGGCGGCCCAACCGGCACCTCGCGTTCGGGCGGGGTGCGCACCGCTGCCCGGGCGCGGCGATGGCCCGGCTGGAGATGACGGCCGCGCTGGGCGAGCTGCTCGCCGGCACCAGCCGCGTCGAACCGGACGGCGAGGTGGAGATGTTCAACTGGCTGGAGTTCGGGCCCAGGTCGGCGCCGCTGCGCCTCGTCCCCCGCTGATCCCACCACCGAGTCGGCACCACCGAACCCGCCACCGGGCCCACCACCGAGCGGCACCACCGAACCCGCCACCGGGCCCACCACCGAGTCGGCACCACCGAGAACCGAGCAGCGCGACCGAACCCGCCATCGAGCAGCACGACCGAACCACCACCGGGCCCGCCATCGGGCCCGCCATCGGGGCTGCCCGGGCGAGCACCGGCCACCGGCGCCCGCCCGGCATGTGCCCCACCACCACTGCCAGACGCCCCGCCGTGATTCCTGACCCTGCGGGGCCCGAGCCGACACCCCGTTCATCAACCGTGGAGGAAACGCACTCGTGTTAGCCCGATCCATGACCGCGCGAACCCTGCTGGCGGCGACCGTGGGAGCGGTCGTCCTCGCCGGTTCCGGCGCCGCCGCGGCGTCGTCCCCCCAGAAGCCGCCGCCGCCGAAGCCCCCCGCGACCGGCACCCCCGCGCGCACCATCCTGGCCACGGTCCGCGAGGCCGCCCAGGGGCTGCCCGGGCACACCGTCTACCGCCCGGCCGATCTCAAGGCGCTGCGGAAGGACAGCCTGCCCGTGATCGTCTACGGCAACGGCGCCTGCGCGACGAGCAACCTGGAGGGGATCACGTTCCTCACCGGCCTGGCTTCGCAGGGCTACATCGTCGTGGCCAACGGCGGGCTGGACGAGTTCCCCGT
Source organism: Microbispora hainanensis (assembly GCF_036186745.1). Lineage (NCBI taxonomy): Bacteria > Bacillati > Actinomycetota > Actinomycetes > Streptosporangiales > Streptosporangiaceae > Microbispora > Microbispora hainanensis. The sequence continues at coordinate 7,080,503 of NZ_CP108086.1, forward strand.
CCCCAGCACCCCCGAGGACACGATCGCGCACCCCGAGGCGCTCCTCGCCGCCGCCCACTGGGCCACCGAGTCGAAGCAGGCCCGCAAGCAGTTCGACGGGCGAGCGGACACGACGCGGGTGGGCGTGCTCGGCCACAGCTGCGGCGGCGTCGAGGCCCTCGCCGCCGGGACCGACCCCATCATCGACGCGGTCGCCGGATTCAACACCGGCTATCTCCCGGACCCGGCCTTCGGCGGCTACGGGCGCGACCGTCTCGCCGGTCTGCACACGCCGACGCTGCTGGTGAACGGTGGTCCCGACGACGTCGCCTACCAGAACAGCATCGACAACTACGCCCTGCTGAACGTCCCGGCCGCCCTGGTCGGCGACACCGCGGCCGGCCACACCGGCCTGATCGCGGGTCTCGAGGCCACCAAGGGCTGGCAGGTGGCCGCGGACTGGTTCGACTACGTCCTGCGCGGAGACCGGGCAGCCGGGGCACGCTTCATCGGCCCCGGCTGCGGGCTGTGCGGCGAGAACGGATGGACGGTCGAGACGAAGGGGCTCCCGCTGTGATCCGCCGCAGAGTGACCGCGTGCCTGGCCGCCGCGCTGACGGCCGTCGCCGGAAGCGGAACCGCCGCCGCCTCCACCAGACCTCCCGGCGGCACGCCGTGCCTGCCGGACTCCCCCGCCCACCCGACCTGCGTCAGCGGCACCCTCAAGGACGGCACGCCGTACGAGTTCGTCGTCCCGGCCCACTGGAACGGCACCGTGGTGGTCGCCCTCGACTTCGCCGGCACGGGCCGCAGCGAGCCGCTGACCGCGCGGCTGCTGGCCGACGGCGTGGCCCGCGGCGGCACGAGCCGGGCGATCAGCGGCTGGGACATCCGCTCCGCCATCGACAACCAGGCCGAGGCGCTGGCCCGTTTCGAGCAGGCGTACGGCCCGGCCCGGAAGGCGATCGCCTCCGGGACCTCGATGGGCGGTTTCGTCGCCGCCGGCGTCGCCCAGGTCCACCCCCACGCCTTCGACGCCGCCGTCCCGATGTGCGGCGGCCTCGGCGGGTCGGTCGGCCAGTGGAACCAGAAGCTCGACACGGTCTTCGTGCTCGAACGCCTGGTCGCGCCGGGACTGCCGGTCATCGACATCCCCGCCGACATCGAATCGGCCAGGAAGGCGTGGATCGACGCGCTGGCCGCGGCGCAGCAGACCCCGCAGGGGCGGGCCCGGATCGCACTGGCCGCCGCGATCGGCCAGTTGCCGGCCTGGGGACGCAACCCCGACGGGTCCGCGCCGCCGCCTCCGGACAGCCGGGACGCCGCCGCGCTGGAGCAGGGCGCCTACCTCGCGCTCGCCGGTGGGCCGCTGCCCTACATCGGGCAGGCCATGAGCAGCCGGCGCCAGATCATGGACGTGGTCGGCGGAAACCCGTCCTGGAACACGGGCGTGGACTACGACAAGCAGTTGAGCCTCGCCGATCCCGCCCTGCGGCATGCCGTCCGCGACCTCTACAAGGCGGCGGGTCTGGACCTCGCCGCCGACCTGAGGAGCCTGGCCGCCGCGCCCCGCATCGCGGCGGACCCGGACGCCGCCAAGCGGTTCTCGCGCGGCATCGTCCTGAACGGCGACCTGCGGATCCCCGTGCTCACCCTGTCCGGCACCGGTGACCAGATCTCCACCGTCGCCCAGCAGCAGTCGTACGAGGAGAACGTGCGCCGCGCGGGAGCGAGCTCCCTGCTGCGCCAGACGTACACGGAGACCGTCGGCCACTGCGACTTCTCGCCCGCGGAGCAGGAGGCGGCGCTGACGACGATGCTCGACCGGCTGCGGACCGGTCACTGGCCCGCGACGTCCGCCCCGGCGATGAACGCCCGCGCCGCGGCGCTGGGGGCCGACCCCGCCCCACGGTATGTCCCGTTCAACCCGCCCCGGTTCAACCGTCCCTATCCCGGCTGACCCGGGGATGCCGCTGCCCGGACCACCCGGTCCGGGCAGCTCCCGGACGCCATTCGGAGCCGGATTTGGGCCTGTTCCGGGGCGTGCTCCCGGTCACGACGGAGCCGGTGCATCCGCACCCGCAATACCTGTTGAGGGTGCCATTGCAGGTCACCGTACCGTCGTGGGGCGTGCGCGCACGTGCCACTGCGGGCGACCACGGGCCGAAGCGCTTCAGCCGGCAGGCCACCCGTTCGGCATGGCCGTGTCCCGGTCGAGGACGCATCCGCGCACGCGATGACACGCCGCCGTGAACGTCGCTATCCGGGTCGTTCGTCTTGGCCGTCGTGCACCTCCGCGTACGCGACTCTCCGGCAGGGCGGCCCTGGCGGACGTGGTGTCTGTCCGCCGGAGCCGCCCCGCGACCTGACCACCCGAGAGCGGTCCCGGGCGAAATGTTAGCGCTAACAATTCTCCCGTGTCTGCGTTTCCTTCTCTATCCGATGGCCGTGGTGGCAGCCCGGAGCCAATACGAGGAGAAGAGGCGATGTCAAGGACGGCACCTCTTCCCCGCCGATGAGCAGAGCACGCACATGCGGGTTCATCAGGTGTTATCGAGGGCCACCGCCCGTGCGGCGGCAGCTCCGCTCTGAAACTTTCTCGCGATACTTGACACAATTTCGCGTTGTTTTCCAGACTGTTTCTCCGAGGCGGTTTTCTCCTGCCATGTGGTGGTGCGCGGTGAGGACCGCCGTTCGCGACGCCCTGGTGGTGTGCGTTTCCTGATCACAGGACGCGGCGTCGATCACGCGGAGCAACGCCCGCGTGTCCGCTTTTCCTGCACCGGCTCCGTGGCCGGCGGCGGCTCCACGACCTTCGGGTCCGCCGCGAACGGCACCGCGGCCCCCGGCCGCTGCTCGCATCAGCGCCTGACGGCGGCCGGACATGATGATGAGGAGAACACAGATGCGTCTGCCCTGGAGAGCGCGGTCACCGCGCCCCTCCGCCGCCACGACGGCGGCGGCGCCCCGGCGGGCCTCGCGCCGCGCCCTCGTGATCGGCTCCATCTCGGTCCTGCTGGCCGGAACCGGCGGCCTGCTGATCACACAGCCCGCCCAGGCGGCCGTCGCCTGCCGGGTCGACTACACCATCAGTTCGAGCTGGCCGGGCGGCTTCAACGCCAACGTCACCATCAACAACCTCGGCGACGCGGTCAACGGCTGGCAGCTGACCTGGTCGTTCGGCGCCGGCGAGCAGATCACCCAGATCTGGAACGCCACCCACACCCAGTCGGGCTCCTCGGTGACCGCTACCAACGTCTCCTACAACGGCAGCATCCCCAGCGGCGGCAGCACGAACTTCGGATTCAACGGTTCCACGAACGGCTCCCCCCAGGTGCCCACGTCGTTCTCCCTGAACGGTGTGGCCTGCACCGGTAGCCCGGGCTCGCCCAGCCCCTCCCCCACACAGTCTCCCAGCGCGTCGCCCAGCGCGTCGCCCAGCGCGTCGCCCAGCGCGTCGCCCAGTGCGTCGCCAACGCGTTCCCCGTCCCCGTCCCCGTCGGTGACGCCGACATGTGACCTTCCGTCGTCGTACCGCTGGACCTCGACCGGTGCGCTGGCGACGCCGAAGTCCGGGTGGGTCTCGCTGAAGGACTTCACCAACGTCGTCTACAACGGCAAGCACCTCGTCTACGCGACGACGCACGACAACGGATCGAGCTGGGGCTCGATGGCGTTCAGCCCCTTCACGAACTGGTCCGACATGGCCTCGGCCACACAGACCAAGATGAACTTCTCCACCGTCGCGCCGACGCTGTTCTACTTCGCTCCCAAGAACATCTGGGTGCTCGCGTACCAGTGGGGCGGCACCGCGTTCTCCTACCGGACCTCGACCGACCCCAGCAACCCGAACGGCTGGTCGGCGCAGCAGACGCTGTCGACGGCGAGCATCTCCGGCTCCGGCACCGGCCCGATCGACCAGACGCTCATCGGTGACGACCAGAACATGTACCTGTTCTTCGCCGGGGACAACGGCAAGATCTACCGGTCGAGCATGCCCATCGGGAACTTCCCGGGCAACTTCGGCTCCAACTACACCACCATCATGAGCGACTCGACGAACAACCTCTTCGAGGGTGTCGAGGTCTACAAGCTCCAGGGCCAGAACAAGTACCTGATGCTGGTGGAGTCGATCGGCTCGCAGGGCCGCTACTTCCGCTCCTACACCGCCACCAGCCTGGGCGGCAACTGGACCCCGCAGGCCACCAGCGAGAGCAACCCCTTCGCCGGCAAGGCCAACAGCGGCGCCACCTGGACCAACGACATCAGCCACGGCGACCTGGTCCGCACCAACCCCGACCAGACCAAGACCGTCGACCCCTGCAACCTGCAGCTGCTCTACCAGGGCCGCAGCCCCAGCTCCGGCGGCGACTACGGCCTGCTGCCCTACCGGCCCGGCCTGCTGACCCTGCAGCGCTGACGCCCTGACACCGAACCCGCCCGGCCTCCCGGCGTACGCGCAAACCCACCGGGTGAGCGCCATCGGCGACCGGGACCGGGCGGAACCCGACCGGCGGGCTCGGCACACGACCGAGCCCGCCCTTCTCATCCCGAAAACCCTCGATGTACGAGCGGGCGGTCCGCATCGGGGATCGCGACACGGCCGGGTGCGTGCCCGGACATGGCCAGCGTGACAGACGACCGATCCGTCGGAGAACGCGTCCGAGCGGGCCTCCGCCGAGCGACGACGCCGCCCGCTCGGACGCGCGCACCGCGGCGAAGCCGTACTCGGTCATCCGCCGCTCGTACTCCCCGATCGCGGCCGTCAGGGACGCGCCCGAGGACACGGCCGCGCGGAGCGTGCGGCAGGGCAGCGCCGCGTCCAGCAGCGCGCAGTTCGCCCCCGAGCCCTGGGCCGGGCTCATCGCGTGGACGGCGTCTCCGAGCACCGTGACGGCGGACGCCTCCCACGGCGCGACGGGCACCGAGCTCCTGATCGGGACGCAGGAGGTCTGGTCCACGTCGGCGGCCTCGATCCAGCCGCACCAAGGCCGGGTGCCAGCCCACGACGCGCTCGGCCACGAAGCGGTGCAGGTGTCCGGCGCCGCGGGACGACAACTCGGCATCGGAGCCGGGCAGCAGGGCGGCGGGCACGGCGAGCGGCCACATCACGTAGTCGCCCCGCCAGCGCGGATCCAGACCCGGCCACAGCCGGGCCGCCGCCCGTGCCGGATCCTCTCGCAGGCGCATGAGCCCGAGCGCCAGGCCCAGCCGGCCCGCCCGTACGGACATGGATCCCCCCGCCAGCCGGGACGGCAGCAGCTCGGCCACCTCCTCGGTCAGCGGTGTCCTCCCGTAGACGCACCGGGTGCCGAGGTCCTTGATCCGCGCGTGCTGGAGCAGTTCGCGGCGCACCCGATATATGAAACGATTCATATGGCCCCGTTCCGGTCGGTGAGCGCGCAGAGCATGCCGACCTGCGCGGCCCCAAGGCTGCCGCCTCCCCCCAGGATGAACGCCGTCGTTATCGGCCGCTTCCCCACACGCCCCGGCCGCAGTTCCCTTTCCTCCCCGTACGTACACCACCGTTCCGTCCGCCGGGGACTGTACAAACAACGGTGTAACTCCTGATCAAGGAGACACCTGTGACGAGTACGGTGATCCAGCAGTCTGAGGCGCTGGACCTGGAGGACACCGCGGTGGCGCGGAAAGAGCATGAGGCGTCGGATCGTGAGCTGGTGGCCCGCCTGGTCGGCCAGGCCCGCGCCGAGGGGCTGGAGCTGGTCGGGGAGAACGGGCTGCTGGGCCGGCTGACCAAGCTGGTTTTGGAGTCGGCCCTGGAAGGCGAGCTGACCGACCACCTCGGCTACGACAAGCACGATCCGGCCGGTCGCGGCAGCGGCAACTCCCGTAACGGCACCCGGACCAAGACGGTCATCACCGACGTCGGGCCGGTCGAGATCGACGTGCCCCGTGACCGGGACGCCAGCTTCGAACCGAAGATCGTGCGCAAGCGGCAGCGGCGGCTGCCGGGTGTGGATGAGATGGTCATCTCGCTGGCCGCCAAGGGCCTGACCACCGGGGAGATCTCGGCGCACCTGGCCGAGGTCTACGGGGCGGAGGTGTCCAAGCAGACCATCTCCACGATCACCGACGCGGTGATCGAGGGCATGACCGAGTGGCAGAACCGCCCTCTGGACCCCGTCTACCCGGTGGTGTTCATCGACGCCATCCACGTCAAGATCCGTGAAGGGCAGGTCGCCAACCGGCCGATCTACGTGGCGTTGGCGGTCACCGCCGACGGTGAGCGCGACATTCTCGGGTTGTGGGCCGGCGACGGCGGCGAGGGCGCCAAGTTCTGGCTGCACGTGCTGACCGAGATCAAGAACCGGGGCGTCGCCGATGTGCTCATGATGGTCTGCGACGGCCTCAAAGGGCTGCCGCAGGCCATCGAGCAGGTCTGGCCGCAGACCGTGGTGCAGACCTGCGTGGTGCACCTGCTGCGCGCTTCCTTCCGCTACGCCGCACGCCAGCACTGGGACGCCATCGCCAAGGCGCTGCGGCCGGTCTACACCGCCCCGACCGAGGCCGCCGCGCTCGAGCGGTTCGCCGAGTTCGCCGAGGTCTGGGGCGGCAAGTACCCGGCGATCGTGAAGTTGTGGCAGGACGCCTGGGCGGAGTTCGTGCCGTTCCTGTCCTTTGATGTGGAGATCCGCCGGGTGATCTGCTCGACGAACGCGATCGAGTCGGTCAACGCCCGGATCCGTCGGGCGGTCAAGGCCCGCGGCCACTTCCCCAACGAGCAGGCCGCGCTCAAGTGCGTCTACATGGCCATCATGAGCCTGGACCCGACGGGCAAGGGCCGCAAACGCTGGATGAACCGGTGGAAGGCCGCCCTGAACGCCTTCGAGATCACCTTCGAAGGCCGACTGTCAGCAACCCGCCGCTAGAACAAACCGAAGCCGAGTTACACCGTTCGCTGGACAGGCCCGTCCGCCCCCCCCCGCACAAAGAGAGGTGCGGATTACGTCAGACAAGGGGTTGTGACCGACCCCTTGGTATTTCGAACCTGATCGGCCGGCCGACCTGGTGGAGGCGCTCGCCGGGTTCGGCTCACAGCTCAGGCGCGCGTGGGAGGACGGTCGTCTCGCCGAGGACACCTACATCGCGGCTCGGGCGGAGCTCGGTGCGGCCGAGGATGCCCTGCAGACGGAGGCCCTGCAGACGAAGGCGCTGCAGACGGAGGCCCTGCAGACGGAGGCGCTGCAGGGCAAGGGCAGGCTGCCCCTGGCGCTCGAGAAGCTCCGCGGGTTGATCCGCCGCGTCGGCGAGCGGGCTGATCCGCCATCCGGCGGCCGAAGTGGCGCGCCGATGGAACAGCCGATGGAACAACGGCACGCTGTGAAGCGACCGTCAGCAACTGGCCGCTCCCCTGCACACGCTTCTTCCTTGAACGGTCTTCCTTGAACGGTTTCTCCCTTGAACGGTGCCGGTGGCGAGGGGTCGTCAAAAGGGTGGTGTCTCGAGGTCGCGTTGGATGAGTGTTCCTCCCGATTCGTCGTCCTTTGATCTGCTGTCGTCGTGTTCCTTTGCGCCGGGGCTGCCCGCGCCTGCTGCGTGCGTCGCGTGCCTACAGGTTGGTTGTGCCGGGGCTTCTGCGGGGGTTTGTGCTGGTGGGGTGGTGGGAGGGCATGGTGGGGCCATGATCGTGTCTGGTGCTCCGGGGAGGTCGCCGGGCAGGCGTCCGGGTGGGGCGTCGGGCCAGGTGCGGGGCTGGGGGTCGGGGACGGGCTGGATGATCTTCGGGAGTGGGCTGCGGTAGGGGTGTCCGAGTGGGCTGGTCCAGATGATCAGGTGGGGGCCTGCGGTGGTGACGCGCCAGCCGCCGAGGTGCTTGGCGCGGTGGTCGTGGCGGCAGGCCAGGTGCAGGTTGGCGGCGGTGGTGGCGCCGTTGTCGGCCCAGGCCTGGATGTGGTCTTGGTCGGTGCGGGTGGCGGGCATGCGGCAGCCCGGCCAGGAGCAGACCCGGCCCCGAATCTGGACGTATCGGCGTAAGACCGCATCCGCATGACGCCGATCAGCCCCGTTCGCCGTATTCGCCACCCCAGCGGTACCGGCCGCACCAGCCGCGCCCGCCACGTTGACCACGTCAGCAGTGTTCGCCACGCCCGCCGCGTTGACCACGTCAGCCACGTTGGCCGCGCCTACGGCGCCTGTGGTGCTGACTGCGCCTGCCGTGTTCGCCGCGCCCGTCGTGTTCGCCGAGTCCGCGATAACCGTCTCAGCCGCGCCTGCGGCGTCCGCAGTGTCGGCCGCGCCCGCCGCGTTGATCATGTCGGCCGTGTGGGCTGGGTCGGTCTGTTCGCCCAGCATGGCCGGGTCACCCGATCCCTTTGGGGCGTGCGCTGCAGCCGGGTCACAGGATCGGCCCGGGTGAGGTGCTGCTGCCGGGTGGGGTGATCCGGCTGGGTGAGGTGATCCGGTTGCGGGGGTGGTGCCGAGCTGGGCGTGGGCTTGACGGGCGAGGTCGGCGATGAGGGGTGCCCAGGCGCCGGTGGTGGCCGGTGCGGCGGCCAGCCGGTGGAGCTGGGTGAGGGTGATCTGCAGCTCGACGATGCCGCCGCGTCGCATGTCGCGGGGTGGCCGTTGTGCAGGCGGGCAGGGGCGCTGCCGGGTGATGCCGGCCAGGAGCAGGTGCCCGTCGTCGGTGCAGATGGCATAGCGCCATTGCCCATGCAGCATGCCGGTGACGATGCGGCGTGCCTGGGCGGCGTGGACCATGCCCCAGCCGGGCAGGTGCGCCGGGTGCTCATCGTGCCCGAGCAACGTCGTCAGCTCCACCCGTATCTCCGGCACCGACCACGATGTCGCGCCGGGCCCCCCACCAAGGCGGCCCTGCGACCGCTGAAGCTCCCGGCACCCGGGCTCACCCTCCGGCTCTGGTTCGGGTGCGGCGCTCCGGTCGTGCCCGCGCCCGTGCTCTGGTTCTGGTGCGGTGCTCCGGTCGCGCTCGTACGCAGGCGTGGGTTCGGTGCTCGGCCTCTGCCCGGTCTCCGGTTGTGGTGCGGTGCTTTGGCCGTGTCTACGCTCCGGCTCCGGAGCGACCCTCCGCCCGTGCCCGTGCCCATCTTCCGGCTCGGGTCCGTTACCCGACCTCCGCTCGTATTCGCGCTCGCGCTTCTGCTTCGGCTCGGGTGCGGTGATCCGCTCGCGCTCGTGCTTCGGCTCGCCTGTGGGGGTACCGGCAGAGCTGGCGGGGCTGGCGGTAGTGCCTGCGGGGGCGTCAGGTTTGCCGGTGGCGGCGTCAGATGAGCCGGCGGGGTCGTCGGCCGAGCCGGTGGAGCTGGGGGTGTCGTCAGAGGTGTCGCCGGGGGTGGGATCGCCGGGTTCCACGAGAGGGTGGGCCAGGACATGGGTGACGATCTGCTCGTCGGTCAGGCCTTCGAAGGTGCCATCCAGGCTGCCCAAGAACAAGTCCGCGCGGATGTGATCGATCGGGCGGCGGTCCCCGGCGCGTTTGCAGGCGCGGGCCAGCTCATCGATCCGCTCGCACCCGGCCACCGCCCGCTCCACCGGCAGGTCCAGCCCGGACACGGTCGCGGTGCCGTCATCATTGCGCGTGCCGGCCACCCGCCGCCTGCGGACCGCCTCGGTATAACGCTTTTCCGCCCAATCCGGATCGATCGCGAGCACCATGCGCTGAACGTGCTCGACCAGCTCGCCCACCGTCCACCCCGCCGCCCGAGGCACCAGGCGCTCGCAAACCCAGCCGGCCTGGGCGTCGGTCAACCCGCTCGTCCAGCGGATGAAAGCCACCGCCCGCGGCTCATCCAACACCCCCTCCAGCATCGCCTCACCGAGCACCGGCAGGCGGCGATGCAGATTCCACGCCAGCTCGAACGCCGAATCCGCGCGGCGGCGCGACCACACCAGCGCCGCCCGCGCCTCATCCGGGGCGAACTCCTCCGGTGTTTGCAGGCGGACCACGCTGTCGCCGGACCACGCCTCACGCAACCCGACCTCCAGCAGCACCCGCAAAAACCACGCCCGGTCATGACACGACTGCCGGTAGGCCGCCTTGAGCACCTCCACAGTGTCGAACCCCGACACCCGCTCCACAGCGATACCCGCCAGCACCCCCGCAAGCTCGGCCCCCGGCGGGACCACCGCCAGCCCCTCAGGAATCGCCACCGGAACCCCACCACCGCCGGTACCTTCGCCCCCGGCCTCGCCCCCACCCTGGCCAGCGGAGGACACCCCGCCCACCACACGCGAAGGGTAGGCCGGGCCCGCCAGGCCCACCAGGGGTGCCGGGCGCGCTGAAGGCGCCGAGTCCACCGGAGGTGTCGAGCCCACCAGGCGTGCTGAAGGCGCCGGATCCACCGGACGTGCCGGATCCATCGGACGTGCCGGGTCCGCAGAGCGCGCCGGGCGAGGCGGGCGCGGCGCGCGTGCTGGACTTGTCGGGTCTGCCGGGCGTCCTGGACGTGCCGAGGGCACCGGCGGTGCCGGGCACTGCCCGGCGGCAGCGGACGGCGAGAGCGGCGCGGACACGGCGGTGAACCCCCAAGAGCACAGACGAAGGCAAACAACGGTTTCCCGACCGCCCGGACCGGGACTTCCTTCAACAGACTCGGCTCAACACACGGCGTATGGCCAACGGCCCGCCAGCTAGGCTCACCTGTAACGGCTGCCCCAAGCCTACCTCGAACACACCATCGAATCAAACCCTGACCTGGGCAAATATGGAGCCCCAGCCCGGCGATGCGAGGCAGTCCTCGATACGACGTCCCGTCCAAAGACGGCTCGCAAAACCTTCCGGCTGTCGTCGCGGCGTGCAGTCCAGGTGTACGGGCCGGGTGTGCAGGCCAGAAGGGTCGCCGGCAACGCGGGCTCCGTGAAGGCTGGAAAGGTCACGCCCGGCACGAGGGCACCGCGACGGCCAGAAGCGTTGTGCCCGGAGATGATTCGCAGAGGCTTCCGGGCTGTCGCCAGGGGCGTACGGTCCAGGTGCGCGATCCGGAGGTGCAGGCCGGAAGGGCTCGCCGGCAACGCAGGCTCCGTGAAGGCTAGAGAGGCCGCTCCCCGGTATAAGGGCCACCACCCGGCTCACCGCGTACGCCGCAGCCCGGCTCAAGCGGGACGACCTGGCCGCCCGGGTGTGGCAGGAGTTCTACACGGGCGACGGCTACGGGCCGGACCTGCCGTGGCGGGCAGAGAAGGTCGCCTCCACGCTTCAACCCGACGGAGCAGGCCCCGTGGGTGTCCACCAACGCCACCGCCCAGTACGGCCTGGCCGCCGTCAAGAACCTCGCCCTGATCGGCGGCCTGATCCCCGATCCGTGACCCGGGTGGTCCCAGGCGGACCACCCGGGTCACGGGGGCTTTACGGCGTCCAGCGAACGTTGGGGTTGAGGCGGCCGTTCCTGTCGAAGATCGCCTGGTTGTCCCAGCCGTCGCCGGAGCCGTTGATGTCGGCCGGGTCCCAGCCGTTGCCGGGCACGGCGTACCAGGTCGGCTCCCAGTAGAAGACGCCGATCGCGCCCGCGTCGCGGGCGGTTGTCTGCACCGCCGTGAAGTTGGCCGCCTGCCCCGCGGGCGTCGCCTGATATCCGGAGCACGGCTCGGAGGAGGAGATCACGTTGGGGGTGCCGTCGCCGTTGGCCGTGGTGTAGGGATAGGCCGTCTCGGCGAGGATCACGTCCTTGCCGTAGCGGGACTTCATGTCGGCGACCACGCCCGCCATGTTGGGCATCGTGCCGTGCCAGTAGCAGTAGTACGACAGGCCGGTGATGTCCCACGACACGCCCTTGGCCCTGATGCCGTCGTAGAACCAGCGGGCGTTCGCGTCGCTGTCCGCGTCGGCGGTGTGGATGATCACCTGGGTGCCGGAGTTGCACGCCTTCGTCGCGTTATAGCCGGCCTTGAGCAGCAGGCTCAGGTTGGTGAAGTCGTTGTTGACGACCTTGCCGTCATTCCACAGCATGCCCACGTTGATTTCGTTGCCGATCTGCACGCTGTCAGGGGTGGTGCCCTGCGCCTTGAGGCTGGAGCACACGTCGTAGGTGTAGTTGTAGACGTCGGTCTGCAACTGGCCGATCCCGTGGCTCGCCCACGCCGCCGGCTTGTACTGCTTGCCGGGATCCGCCCAGGTGTCGGAGTAGTGGAAGTCGACCAGCAGCTTCAGGCCCTTGGCCTTCACGGTCTTGGCGTACTGCAGCACCTTGGCCTTGTTGTTGTAGCCGCTGGCCGGGTTGTTCCAGATCCGCAGCCGGACGTAGTTCACCCCGATGTCCTTGAGGATGTCGAGCGGGTCCCGCTGCGCGCCGGACGCGTCGTAGTACCTCGCGCCCAGGTCGCCGGCACGCTGCAGGGTGGACACGTCCGCCCCCAGCATGGTCAGCCTCTTCCCGCCCGGAGACGGGCTCGGGGACGGGCTCGGGGACGGGCTCGGGGACGGGCTCGGTGACGGGCTTGGCGACGCGCTCGGTGACGGGCTCGGGGACGGGCTTGGCGACGCGCTCGGAGGCGGGCTCGGAGACGGGCTCGGAGACGGGCTCGCGGTTGGGCTGGGTGAACCGGTCACGCCGCCCGTGCACGGCGTGCCGTTGAGGGTGAAGCCCGTCGGCGCCGGGTTGCTCCCGGACCACGAGCCGTTGAAGCCGAAGGAGACGCTGCCGCCGGTGCCCACCGACCCGTTGTAGGCGGCGTTGGTCGCGGTGACCTGCGATCCGCTCTGGGTGACGGTCGCGTTCCACGCCTGCGTCACCTGCTGCCCCGCCGGATAGGACCACACGAGCGTCCACGAGGAGATCGGGTCGCCCAGGTTGCTGATCGTGATGTTCGTCCCGAAACCACCCGGCCACTCGCTGCTGACCGCGTAGGTGACACTGCACCCGCTCGCCGCCGAGGCCGGTGACGCCGCGACGACACCGGCCCCCGCCATCATCGCCGCCGCGCACAGCGGCACAGCGAGACCACGTCTCTTCATGTCTCTCCCAGCCTCCACAGGACACGGATCGTCCCCGCCGTACGCGGGGCACTCCGGTAGGGCGGGACATCGGGACACGTCTCCGCCTCACGAGGTTCTGTGAACGTGCACAGTAGCCCACCAGCGGCCTGCCGAGAAGCGTCGGCGCATAAGCACAAAAAGGGGCCCCAGAGGCGACCGTTTAACGGTCGTTGACGTCGCACGGGACAACTCTCATCCTGTGAACGTTCCCAGACCTGATGTCCCCCGTCCTCGCGTCCGTCCGTCCGGAGGCCCACGTGGGAAGACCCCAGCGTCACGACCGTTCGCGGGCGAGCATAACCTGCGGCGCGACCCGCGTTCCGGGCCGGTGGGACCCGCCTCCGGAGCGACCGGAAGTACGCCGCGCGCGGCGCCGGCCCGGAAGCGAATCGCCTCGTCCACATGAATGTTTCACGTCCCGCGCCCCGGCGGTCCGGCGAACGAGCCGATGAACGACCATCGCCCCGGCAGACCGGCCTCCCTCGCCCACGCGTACGCCCGCCCAGGGGTACTGACGCGTTCGACCCCCTCGGCGAACCCACCCCAGGAGAAACGGAGCGCCATGAAACCCATGCGCCTCGCCGTCGTGGCCGCCGCTCTCGCGACCGCGCTCGTCACCGTACTGACCGCCGCGCTCGCGATCATGGTCGCGGCGCCGCCCGGAGCCCAGGCCGCCGCAGGTGACGGGACGCCTGCCGACCCGAACATCCGCTTCGTCGGCCGCTGGGACGTCCGCGACGGCTCCGCCTACGTCCCGGGGTGGGCCGGTGCCTACCTGACCACCGGTTTCACCGGCACCACCGTCAAGCTGAAGCAGCGCAACGCCATCGACCTCTACTACAGCATCGACGGCCGCCCCGACGTCTACCTGCAGAACGTGCGGGGCACGGTCGACCTCACCCCCACCCCGCTCCCGGCCGGCGACCACACCCTGCGCGTGTCCTACCGCGTGGTGGCGGGCTCCTACCACGGCGACGCGGTGTTCCAGGGCCTGGTCCTCGACCCGGGCGCGCGCACCCTGCCCGCGCGTCCGGCCGGCGGCATGGTCGAGTTCGTCGGCGACTCCATCACCGTCGGCACCACCACCTCGAAGAACGCCCTCACCGCGTACGGCTGGCTGGTCGGCGAGCAGCTCGGGCTCGACCACATGCAGGTCGCGGAGGGCGGCGCCTGCCTGGTCACCACCGCCGACGGATGCGTCGGCCTGGACCGGCGCTTCGTGAAGGTCAGCGCCGTCGACGGGGCCCCCGACCACGACTTCTCGCGCTACCAGGCGGACGTCGTCGTGATCAACCTCGGCACCAACGACGTGGGGCACGGCGTGTCCACGGCCCAGTTCCAGGACTCCTACACCGGCCTGCTGCGCACGATCCGCGGCAAGTACCCGAGGGCCGCGATCCTGGCCCTGCAGACCTTCCGCGGGCGGTTCGTCCCGCAGACCCAGGCCGCGGTGCGGACCGTCAACGACGCCGGTGACCGCAACGTCTTCTTCGTTCCCACGGACGGGTGGGTGCCGCCCGACGGCCTGTCCGACAACGTCCACCCCAACGACGCCGGGCACCGCGCCATCGCGGCCAGGCTGGCGCCGATCGTGGCCGACCACCTCCCGCCGCGCACGACCCCTACTCCGACCCTCACCCCCACCCCGACTTCCACACCCATCCCCACGCCCACCCCCACGCCAAGCCCGAGCCCGACGCGGACACCGACCGCCTCCCCGTCCCCCAGCACCACACCGGGCGGCCCGGCCGCGGCGTGCGAGGTGCGCTACACCGTGACCAACCAGTGGCCCGGCGGATTCCAGGCCGACGTACAGGTCACCAACACCGGGTCCGGCACGGTGAGCCCGTGGGCGCTGCGCTGGACCTTCCCCGACGGCCAGCAGATCGGCCAGGGATGGAACGGCACGTTCACCCAGACCGGGCCGACCGTCACCGTCACCGGGCCGTCGTGGAGCCCGGCGCTCGCCCCCGGTGCGTCCGCGACCGTGGGCTTCACCGCGACCTGGAACGGCGCCAACCACGCGCCGGGCTCCTTCACCCTCAACGACGCCGGATGCCGGGCCGTATAAGCCCGGGACGCCGGGCCGTACAAGCCCGGCAGCGCCGGATGCCGGGCCATATGAGCCCGGCGACGCCGGCCGCCGCACCCGCCCGGGGGCGCGGCGGCCGGTGCGACCGGACGGACCGCCGTCACACGGTCCGGCAGACCCCGACCCGGAGAAAGCGAGAATGCCGATGAGCACGTTGAGGCGACGAGCCGCCGCCCTGGTCACCTCGGCCGCGGCCGTGCTGACGGGAGCGCTCACATGGGTGGCGGGCGCGGCGCCCGCCGACGCCGCCACCGGATGCGCCGTCACCTACCGGATCACCAACCAGTGGCCCGGCGGATTCGGCGCGGACGTCACGGTGACCAACCTTGGCGACACGATCAACGGCTGGACCCTCGGCTGGTCGTTCACCGCGGGCCAGCGGATCACCCAGGCGTGGAACGCGGCGGTCACCCAGACCGGGTCCGCCGTCACCGCCGTGAACGTGGACTACAACCCCACCATCGCGAGCAACGCGTCGGTGAGCTTCGGGTTCAACGGCTCGTGGAGCTCCGCCAACCCCGCACCGGCGAGCTTCACGCTCAACGGGGTCACCTGCACGGGCGGCGTCACCGGCTCCCCCAGCCCCAGCCCCAGCGCCTCGCCGACCCGCTCCCCCAGCCCCAGCCCGACACCGAGCCCCACTCCGGCCCAGGGGCGGATCACCGTATGGCTGGCCGGCGACTCCACCGTCGCCAACAGCTCCGGCGCCCCCATCGTCGGCTGGGGCCGGGAGCTCGGTCAGTACCTGACCACGAACGCCACCGTCGTCAACAACGCCGTCGGCGGCCGCAGCGTCCAGACCTGGCTGTACGAGTCGGCCGTCACCAACAGCATGAACTCCAGCGGCGAGTGCGCGCTCAGCTCGACCGCCTACGCCTCCCGGTGGCAGTCGATGCTCGACGCCTCGACCGGGATGAAGGCGGGCGACTATCTGTTCATCCAGTTCGGCATCAACGACGGCGACCCGTCCTGTCCCCGCCACGTCGGCGCCGCCCGCTATCGCGAGCTGCTCACCACCATGGTCCGCGCCGCACAGCAGCGCGGCGCGAACCCGGTGCTCGTGACCCCGGTGGCCGCCCTGACCTGCAGCGGGAGCACCGCCACTCCCAACCGCGGCTTCGTCACCGACACCTTCACCGTCGGCTCCGCCACCGGCGCCCCGGTGATCGACCTCCATAAGTTGAGCTACACGCTCTACAACAGCCTCCACTTCTGCCCGTTCAACGGCGACTACACCTCGGGCCCGGTCGGCGCCTTCTTCGCCAACGACCACACCCACTTCGAGGCCGCGGGCGCCCGTCAGATCGCCGGCCTCGTCGCCGGTGCCGTACGGGACCAGGGGCTCGGCCTGGCGGCCTACCTCCAGTAGGCCGCCCGCGGGTCACGACTCGGTGCGGGTCCACTGCTGGTCGGTGCCGCTGCCGCAGGTGTACTGGATGACGGTCGCCCCGTCGGCGGTGGAGCCACTGGCGACGTCGAGGCGCTCGCCGCTGTTCTGGCTCACCAGCCGAGCAGCAGTGGCGGCGGGTGCCGGCCGCCGCAGACGTCTTCAGCCGGTGACCCACGGCCGCGGATCGCCATCTCGACCACCGTGTGGCGGGCGGTCATGGGCACGCTGGCATCGACCGGCAGGAGGATCGGCACGGCACTCGGGTTCGTCCCCGGCGACGACCCCCGGTATGCCGGCCGGTGAGGCCGCCACGCTGCGTCGCTACGTCAGGGCCGCTATGTGAGGCATGCCGTTACGTGACCGAGCCAGGGTGGTCACATTTCGTCACCGATGTACGCTTTGACGACCTCTCAGGGCGACAGAATGTGATCACCTCGGGTGACGGAGGAGGCGGGAGCCCTATGTCCCACCAGGCCGAGGCGGACAGGGTGCTGCGCTCGCTGGGCAGATCCTGCCTGGAGCACGACCCGGACGTCCTGCGATCCGTGCTGGACCGGATCGGCGACAAGTGGAGCCTGATCCTCATCGGGCTGCTCGGCAACGGGCCGATGCGCTTCACCGAGCTGCTGCGTACGGCCCCCGGCATCTCCCGCCGCATGCTGACGCTGACGTTGCGCGGCCTGGAGCGTGACGGCCTGGTCAAGCGCGTGATCTACGCGGAGGTCCCGCCCCGGGTCGAGTATGAGGTCACCCCGTTCGGACGCACCCTGTCCGAGCCCGTCCTGGCGCTCACCCGGTGGGCGGCCGACAACCAGGACACGATCCGCGCCAACCGCCACGCCTTCGACACGGCGGCCGGCGCCGACCCCGACGATCTCGGCTGAGCCCCCGGCCGGTTCCCTTCATGTGACCAGGGTTCGATTGAAGTTACCGATCATCGGCGTGTAACCAGGTATCCGCACGTCATCGAGGCCGGCGGGGAGCGCTGCTCCATGCCGCCGGCACACGTACGGGGAGATGATCGGTATGTCTGGCATGCCGGGACGGGGAGACACCATGACCGCCGGCGAAATCGGCCACCCACGCTTCGAGCTGGGACTCAACTCGTTCGGGGAGGTGGCGACGGACGGCGGGCGCGTGCTCGACGACGCCGAGACCGTACGCCTGCTCGTGGAGGAGGCCCGGCTCGCCGAGTCGGTGGGGCTCGACGTCTTCAGCGTCGGGGAACACTACCGGGACGGGCACAACGACTCCGCGACCCCGGTGCTCCTCGCCGCGATGGCCACCGCCACCCGGCACATCGGGCTCGGCACGTCCGTGACGGTGCTGAGCACGAACGACCCGGTGCGGCTCTACCAGGAGTTCTCCACCCTCGACGCGGTGTCGGACGGCCGGGCCCGGATCGTGCTGGGCCGCGCCTCCGTGACCGAGTCGTTCTCGCTGTTCGGCTACGACCTGGCCGACTACGAGCGGCTCTTCGAGGAGAAGCTCGATCTCTTCCTGCGGCTCGAACGCGAGGAGCGGGTGACCTGGTCGGGCACGGTGCGGGCGCCGCTCACCGGGCAGCTCCTGCATCCCCGGATGCGGCCGGGAGGCATCCCCACCTGGATCGGCGTGGGGGGCAGCCCCGACTCCGTGGTGCGCGCCGCCCGGCACGGCCTGCCGCTCATGATGGCCATCATCGGCGGACGGCCGCAGCGGTTCGCGAGGAACGTCGAGCTCTACCTCACGGCGCTCGGCCGCTTCGGACACCCCGAGCTGCCGATCGGCCAGCACTCGCTCGGCCTCGTCGCGGACACCGACGAGGAGGCCGTCGAGACCTGGTGGCGCTACTGGCGGCCGGTGGTCGAGGACTTCGCGGCCGAGCGCGGCTTCTACGCGCCCGACCGGGAGCGGTACGAGGCCGAGATCGAGCACGGCGCGCTCTTCGTCGGATCGCCCGAGACGGTCGCCCGCAAGATCGTCAGGATGGCCCGCGACCTGCGCCTGAGCCGTTTCGACCTCAAATACGACATCATGCACCTTCCTCGCGACGCCCGCGCCCGCACGATCGAGCTGCTCGGCCGCGAGGTCGCCCCGCGCGTACGCGAACTGCTCGCCGCGGACGCGGTGCACGCGTGAGCCGCCGGCGATCCGGAGCGACCATGAAACCCGGCGACGTCCGCACCATCGGCATCCTCGGCGCCGGCAAGGTCGGCACCGTGCTGGCCCGCCTCGCCGTCGCGGCAGGCTACCGCGTCCTGATCGCGGGCTCCGGGGAGGCCGCACGGATCTCCCTCGTCGTCGAGGTCGTCACGCCCGGGGCGGTCGCGGTGACCGCGGCGGAGGCGGCGTCAGAGGCGGACGTCGTGGTGCTGGCCCTGCCGCTCGGCAAGCACCGCGACGTCCCCGCCGAGGCGCTGCGGGGCAGGCTCGTGCTCGACGCGATGAACCACTGGCCGGAGGTGGACGGGGTGCGGGACGACCTCACCGACCCCCGCACGTCCTCCAGCGAGATCGTTCAGGCGTTCCTGTCGCGTTCCCGGGTCGTCAAGGCCTTCAACCACATGGGCTACCACGACCTGGAGGAAGGCGCCCGTCCCACCGGCGCTCCCGGCCGCCGCGCGATCGCCATCGCGGGCGACGACCCGGACGACGTCGAGGTGGCCGCCTCGATCGTGGACGCGCTCGGTTTCGACCCGGTGGCCGCCGGCCCGCTCGCCGAGGGCGTACGGATGGAGCCGGGAACGGAGCCGTTCGGCGCGAACGTGGGCGCGGCCGAGCTGCGCGCGATGCTCGGCCGTTTCCCCGATTCGCAACGCGGCCGCGAGGTGCTACGCGCACGCGGCGGGCTGATGTCGTCGCCCCGCCCCTCACGCTGATCGGTCGCTGACCAGCGTGATCCCGCGTCCACGACGCCGGCCGTACAGGAAACGGGAACGACCTCGAGCGCAGGCTTGATCTGCTCGACAGGTAGCGAGCATCCGCACGAGCCGGGCCCGGCCGACCGCGCCTGTAAGTGCCGCCTCCGGCAGCCCTTCCGGAGGCGGCACGGGCGGAGGCGGCACGGGCGGAGGCGGCACGGGCGGAGGCGGCACGGGCGGAGGCGGCATGGCCGCGTCAGGCGACGGCGGTCCCCTCAAGCTCGACCATCAGGCCGGGGATCGCCGGCCGGGTCACCCCCGCCGGCAGACGCGGTTCCGTACGGCACGGGCGGTTCCGTCCGCCGGGGTGGTTTCCGCCAGAGGCCGGACGTGCGGACGGGAGCGGGGCCCGAGGGCGCCCGCTCCCGCCACGCTGTGTGGTGCTGGTCAGCCGGTGGTGCAGGCCGAGCCGTTGAGGCTGAAGGCCGAGGGGTTCGGGTTGTTGCCCGAGTGGGTGCCCTGGAACCCGAACGACGTGCTGGCGCCGGGGGCCAGCGAGCCGTTGTAGGACATGTTGCGCGCGGTCACCGACGAGCCGCTCTGGCTCACGGTGGCGTTCCAGGAGTTGGTGATCTGCTGGCCGCCGGAGAACGACCAGGCCAGCGTCCAGCCGTTGATCGTGCCGCTGCCGGTGTTGGTGATGTTCACTTCGGCGGTGAAGCCGTTGTTCCACTCGTTCTTGGTGTAGGACACACGGCACGGGCCGGTGTTGCCTCCCGGCGAGGACGGCGAGACCGTGGGCGAGGGGCGGGGCGAGGGCGAGGGCGAGGGCGAGGGCGACGGATCGGTCGTGCCGCCGATGGTGATGTTGGAGTTGCCGCTGCTCTGGTAGCCCTCGGTGGCGAGGATCTGGTAGTCGTGGCTGCCGAGCGACATGCCGGCGCGGGCCCAGGCGTCGAAGTGGTTGCCGATGGTGATGGTGCCGCCGGTCCGCTTCTGCTGCCGGACGCTCCAGTACTGGTTGAACGTCCGGGTGCCCTCGATGGACGGCGCGTTGTAACGCGTCGTCTGGTAGATGTCGTACGTGCCGCCGTCGGAGGTGACGGTGCCCTTGTACGTCCCAGTGGGCCGGTAGGTGCCCCAGTTGTCGACGATGTAGTACTCCACCAGCGGGTTCCTCGTCCACCCGTACAGCGCCAGGTAGGCGTTGCCCGACGGGTTGAAGCTGCCCGAGTAGGTCACCGTACGGCGCCCGCCGGGGTTCCAGCCCTTGCCGGCGACGAAGTTGCCGGTGTTGCGCCAGGAGGTGCTGTAGTTTCCGCCGGAGCCCAGCTCCATGGAGACCGTGCCCTGGCTGTCGGTCCAGAACGAATAGAAGTATCCGTTGTTGGTGCCGGTCTGGTTCGTCGTCACGGCCGCGTTGGCGACACCGGGCAGCAACGCCACGGCAGCGGCCAGCGCCACGGCGCAGACACGGCCGATGAACAGCCGTACGCCGCCGGACCCGCGGCTTCTCATCCGGACGGGAAGGTGATTCATGTACGCGCCTCCTCCTCAACGGGCCGACGGCGGCCGGAGCGACGTGGTGCCGACGGCCGGGGTGGCGGCCCCCGCAGCGCCGCGGCGGAGGTTGGCCGGTCGTCACACGGCCGCCGATCTGAGGACCCTGTCGCGGTCCGCGATCCGGATCGACAGCGGTCGAGACCCTTCGTAGCGGGCGAAATTATCGGACAGACGGCGAAAGTGTCGGCTCGAACCTGCGGGGCTGTCAACGACGCGGGTAAAGCCGCTTTCACCCCGCAGGTCGTCTCGACAGATCGGCCCTGGTTACCGGCGACATACGACGGAACGGACGCTGGCGAAGGCGATGAAAGTTACGTGAAATCCTCCGGGCGAATCAGGGTCACCCCAGGCGGGACGGCGGCGATCTCACGTCCTGAGCTCCGAGATCTTACGGCAGGATGCCCAGAAAGCTATCGCGATATGAGCGAAATTTTCACGCTCACTCATCCCGAGCGTCGCCGGTGAAGCCTCCCGGCATGCGCCCGCTCGGCCGACGAGGAGCCTCCGGCGGCGGGCGGCCGGGGAAATCCCCTGGCCAGGCCGGTTTTCGCGGAGGCTCGCCGACGTGATCGTACGGCTCGATTCCGGCGTACGCAATCCTTTGCCTCCACCTTTGCGGTGGTCCCGATACCCCCGCTGTCCGCGTCGGGAAATCGTGTGCAGAAAGAAAGCCGCATGGCGGACAGTCTTGACGGCCGGACAAGTTCATCGTACGTTTCCGGCTCGGAAAACCTTTGCGCACAGTTGCTCAGCCCGGGTTGTGCGCCCCGCGTCATCCTCGTCGCCCGCCGACGCCCCCGCGGTCCACTCCGCGGACACCCCCACACTCCCCAGGAGAGACGCATGAAGACGACCAGATCCAGAGCCGGGCAGGCCGCCGCCCTGCTCACCTCGCTCGCCCTCAGCGCGGCCGGCGCGACCCTCGCCGCCGCCCCCGCCGGCGCCGCCGCGAGTCCCTCGACCACGCTGGTGGTCAACGCCGACCAGCCCTTCCGTCCGGTGACGCACGTGGCGAGCGGCTCGCTGTACGGCCTGGCGGACGCGTCGACGCCGGCGGACAACCTCGCCCAGGCCATCAAGCCGAACACCTTCGTGCAGAAGCCGCAGGGCGGCAGGCAGCAGCCGACGGGCGACATCCTGACCGTCGCCCCGAAGGCGGCCAGGGCCGGCGCGAAGGTCGTGAACCGGCTGTCCGACGTGTACGCGGGCTGGCCATACCAGTTCAGCTGGAGCAACTGGTTCAGCCTGGTCGACCAGCAGATCGCGCAGACCAAGGCGTCCGGCATCACCAACCTCGCCGCGTACGAGCTGTGGAACGAGTCGGACAACACCTGGAACTCGGCGAACGGCACCTTCGAGGACTTCTGGACCAGGACCTACCGTGAGGTGCGGGCCAAGGACCCGACGACCCCGATCCAGGGGCCGAGCTTCTCGGACAACATCAGCGACATGGACAACTTCCTGAGGAACGCGGTCGCGACCAACACCGTGCCGGACATCATCGCATGGCATGAGCTGATCAGGTCCTCGAAGATCGCCGGCGACATCGCCACGGTCGTCAACCTCGAGAAGAAGTACGGCATCAGCCCGCGTCCGATCGCCATCGAGGAGTACGCCGCCCCATCGGAGGTCGGCATCCCCGGCGCCCTCGTCGGGTACATCGCCAAGTTCGAGCGGCTGGGCGTCCACGACGCCGAGCTGGCGTTCTGGAACCAGTCCGGCACGCTCGGCGACCTGCTCACCGGCCGCGGCGGCTCGCCCAACGGCGCCTACTGGCTCTACAAGTGGTACGCCGACATGAGCGGCAACATGGTGACGACCACGCCGCCCGCGCAGACCGGCATCGACGGCGCCGCGGCGATGAACAGCGCGGGCGACCAGCTCAGCGTCATCGTCGGAGGCGGCTCCGGTGACAGCGCCGTGGCGATCAACGGGCTCGGCTCCTTCGGCGGGACCGCCCATGTGAAGGTCGAGTACACCCCCTCCCCCGGCCGTACGGTGGCCGTCTCCGGGCCCAGCACGCTGGCCGAGTCGAACTACACCGTGAACAACGGCTCGATCACCGTGCCCATCCCGGCGATGAACGCCACCTACGGCTATCACCTGGTCGTCACTCCGGGCAGCGGCGGCGGCAACCCCGGCACCTCGCTGGCCGGGTCGTACCAGATCAGGAACGTGAACAGCGGCCTCGCCCTGGACACGCAGAACTCCGGCACCGGCCAGGGCACCCTGGTCGACCAGGCCACTCCCTCGTCCAGCGCCACCCAGACGTGGACCCTCGTCGACAGCGGCTCCGGCCTCTACAAGATCGTCAACAGGGCGAGCGGGCTGCTCCTCGGCATCACCAACATGAGCACCGGCAACGGCGGTACGGCCCTGATCTGGGGTGACAACGGCACCGCCGACCATCTGTGGTCGTTCCTACCGGACGGGAACGGCCGCTACAAGATCCGCAACTACAACAGCGGTCTGCTGCTCGGCGTCAACGGCATGAGCAAGTCGCCCGGCGCCCAGGTCCTCCAGTGGGAGGACAACGGCACCGCCGACCACCTCTGGACCCTCACGGCCCGCTAGCGGCGGCTCGTCCCCGCCGGCCGGACCCGGCCGGCGGGGATCGTGCGCGTTCGGCCCGCGGGGTCAGATGATCGGGGGGCGGCCCGCCAGGGTGAGCCGCACCACGGTGGCCCACGACATGGGGCGGCGCTGCCCGTGCCCGCCCTCGGGCCGGTCGTTCATGGTGAGCACCACCACGTCGACGGTGGCCCTGTGGCTGGACATCGTGTCGCGTCTCCCGGGTGGGCGTGGCGTACGGACACGAGCAGGGAACGCGTCATGCGCCGTTCCCGTCGCGTCGACCCGCCCACCCTAGTGGCCGTCGCCTGCGTCTCCGGGCCGAACACGAAGGAAAAGCGGCCGCTCGGTCTCGTGATGGCTCCCGCAGCACCGGACCTCATGCAGGGTGGTGACGATCCGCCGGGTCTTCGCGGGGTGTGGTGGCCGCGCGGATCGATCGGGTGCCGAGGGCTACGCCGGTGGCGGCGATTTCGGCGATCGCGCAGGCGCCGAACGCCGCGTGGAGGCTGAAGCGCTCGACCATGACGGCGAAGACGGTGTAGGAGACGGGCACCAGCCCGAGGGCGGAGAAGCTGACCAGTGCCATGACGCGCCCCAGGTAGGCATGGCCGGTGTTGGCCTGGACGACTCCGAGGAGCAGTGCGCCCGCGGGTCCCGAGGTGAACCCGAGCCCGGCGGCCGCGACGGCCGCGAGCGGGAGGCCGGGCACGAACGGCAGCAGCGCGACGAAGGCGGCGCCCGCGGCGACCCAGCGCAATCCCGTGACGGCCGGTTTGCGCGCGGGCGGGAGAGCCACGAGAAGCAGCGCACCGGCGACGGCTCCGATGCCGAATCCGCTGATGACGAGGCTGAAGCCGGTCGCGTTCCACCCACGGTTTTCGGCCAGCAGCGCCACGCCGACGTTGAGGGGGGCGGAGAGCGCGAGATTCAAGGTGGTGACGACCAGCAACACGGGGCCGAGGACGGGTGTGGTGGCGGCGTAGCGCAGTCCGGTCCACAGGGACGCGAACAGGTTCTCCTTTTCACGAGGGTTCTCCGGCTCGTCCGGCTGCGGTCGTACGCGGAGCCGCAGGGAGCGCAACAGCAGCAGCGCGGCGGTGAACAGCGCGGCGTTGGCGGCGGCGGCCAGACCGGGGCCGCCGGCGGCGACGAGAATCCCCCCGAGCGGAGCCCCGAGCACCGTGGCCGTTCGTTCCAGGGTCTGGACGAGTCCCTGACCTGCGGGCAGCTGCCGCGGCTGCAGCAACGCGGGCGGCAGCGCCGCTGCGGCGGGCATGTGGGCGGCGTCCAGTGCGCCGAACAGCAGCGCCACCCCGATCAGCAACCAGAGGTGCGGCGCGGATGCCGTCACCACCGCGACGGCGAAGGCGAGCATGAGGGCGGCGCGCAGCGTCTGGCTCGCCAGGGTCACCCGCAAGGGACCGTAGCGGTCGGCGACCGTCCCTCCGAGCAGGATCAGCACCGCCCGGGGAACGGACGCGGCCGTCATGACGAGTGCCGCCTGCCGGGGGTCTCCCGTGCGGGCCGCCGCCCAGCCCAAGGCGATGAACCAGATCTGGTCGCCCACCAACGACATGCCGAACCCGGTGAGATAACGGCCGAAGCCCGGCGCGCGCAGTACTCCCGCCGGCCGCTCAGTCCGCTGCCGTCCGGTAGGGCTCAGGGGCCGTGGCAATCGTCGTTGCGACCTGCTGTCGTGCGGCATGGCGGTGTTCCTGGGGAGAAGGGGGATGAGGTCTGGGCCTACCGGGGCTCGGTGCCCGTGTCGCTCGCGGGTGCGGACCCTGCGATGGGAAAGGCGTGCAGGAACAGGAACACGTGGTCTCGACCCGGGCCGTCGGGGCGTCCGGCCCATCGTTCGATGACGGCGTCGAGTTCCCTGCCGAGCTCGCGCAGCTCGTCGGGTGTGAGGCGGAGCACGCTGTCGGTGCTCTTCGCCGCCGACGCCCAGGCGGTTCCCCAGCGCTGCGGACCGTCGGCCAGCCATTCCTGCAGCCGATCGATGTGGCGCCCGATGAGCACCCGCTGCGCGGTCGCCGCCACCTCCTGCGCCCCCGGGCTGTCCGCGAAGTCCTCCGGGGACCAGCGGACGCCGCCCGGTATCGCCCGCCACCAGCGCTCCCGCCCGTCCTCGCACAGGTCGGGCGCCTCCTCGATGAAGCCGTGGGCGGCGAGCCTGCGCAGGTGGTAGCTCAGCGAGCCGGGCGCCCCGGGGACATGTCTGGCCAGTTGGGCGGCGGTCGCCGGCCCGTCCGCCACCAGGACCTCGTACAGCCGTAGCCGTGCGGGGTGGGCGATGACCTTGAGGACCGTTGGGTCGGTGATGCGGCCCGTCTTCTTGCTCACGCCCGACAGCGTAGCAAATCCACGAGATAATTTGCGCAAATAAATTTGTGCTTCCGCCGCCCGCAGTCGTCAAGAGGTGCGGTTGCCGCACCTGCGGCGCCCACCTGGAACGCCGGTGCGGTGCGGGCGGTGGCGGCACGGCCCCCAGCCGCCGCACGAGCGCGACCCGGCCGTGCCTCACATCGCGGGGCCGACCAGTCCTGTCTGATAGGCGATGACGACCAGTTGCGCGCGGTCGCGCGCGCCCAGCTTCGCCATCGCGCGGCTGACGTGGGTGCGCGCGGTGGCCGGGCTGAGGAACAACTCGGCGCCGATCTCGTGGTTGCTCAGCCCCCGTCCCACCAGGGCCAGCACCTCGCGCTCGCGCTCGGTCAGCACCGCGAGGCGGTCCTCCCCCGCCCGGGCGGCCGTTCGCAGCGCGGCGAACCGGCCGATGAGGCGCCGGGTGATCCGCGGCGCGAGCAGCGCGTCCCCGGCGGCGATCACCCGGATGGCGTGCAGGAGCTCGGCAGGCCCGGCGTCTTTCAGCAGGAAGCCGCTCGCCCCGGCCTGCAGTGCGTCGAACACGTACTCGTCGGTGTCGTAGGTGGTGAGGATGAGCACCCGCACCTGCTCCAGCCCGCGCGTCTCGGAAATCCGGGCGGTCGCCTGGATCCCGTCCAGCCTGGGCATGCGGATGTCCATGAGGACGACGTCGGGGCGGGTGGCACGGGCCCGTTCGACGGCTTCGGCGCCGTCGGTGGCCTCCCCCACCACCGTGATGTCGTCCTCGATGTCGAGCAGGACCTTGAACCCGGAACGCACCAGACGCTCGTCATCGGCGATCAGCACCTTGATCGGTGCGGCCTCCGCCGCGTTCATGCGCGCGGCCCGGTCGGCGCGAGGGGCAGGCGTGCCCTGACCTCGAACCCGCCGCCCGGAAGCGGCCCGGCGTCGAGCTCTCCGCCCAGCAGCCGGCAGCGCTCGCGCATGCCGGCGATGCCGCGGCCGGGCCCGGCCGAGCCTGCGACGCCGCTCGGATGCCGGGCGGGCAGGCGCGGATCAGCATGACCTGCGGCGGCGCGGCGGCCCTCATCGGTGACGCGGATCTCCAAGGCCTCGATCCCGGGGTTCAGCTCCACCGTCACCTGGGTCGGGCCGACGTGACGGACCACGTTGGTGATCGATTCCTGGACGATCCGGTAGGCGGCGCTGCCCACCGCGCTCGGCAACGACGTCGCGGGCGGAGCCTCCTCGACCGTGATGTCGAGTCCGGCCTCGCGCGCCTTGGCGGCCAGCTCGCCGATCTGTCCCAGCCCGGGGTACGGCTCCCGCCCCTCGTTGTCGTCGCCGTCGTCGTCGCGGAGCACTCCCAGGATGGCCCGCATCTCCCGCAGCGCCCGGGAACTGTGCTCCTCGATGGCGCGCAGCGCCTCGCGCGCCACTTCCGGCCGCTTGTCGAGCACGTGCGCGGTGACACCGGACTGGACGTTGATGACCGCGATCGCGTGCGCGACGGTGTCGTGGACCTCGCGCGCGATCCGGAGCCGTTCGGCGTTCACGCGCGCCCGCGCCTCCTCCTCGCGGGTCCGCTCGGCCAGCTCGGCGCGCTCCCGGGCCTCGGCCGCGATGACCTGCCGGGACCGGACGGACTCGCCGAGGGCCGCGCTCATGACCGACGCGCCGATGCGGAAGTACACCCAGCCGATGGCGGCGCGTGGCTCGATGCCGGACGCGGCGACCAGCCAGACGGCGGTGAGCACCGCGATACCCGCCCCGGCGATCACCAGCGACCGGCGCCCGTCCCCGTACGCGGCAAGCGTGTAGAGGGCGGCGAAGAGCCCGAGCCAGCCCGGCCCGTCCGGGAAGCCGAGGCCGTAGTACACCAGGCTGGCGAGCGCGGCGGTGACGAACACCGGCACCGGCCACCGGCGGCGTACGGCGACGACGACGCCGCTCACGACCAGCAGGACATATCCGAGGTTTCCCAGGTCGGTGAGGGGACGCTGCACCACCTCGCCGGCGTTGCGGACGATCGTGCCCTGCACCTGCGCCACCGTGACGAACAGCGCGAGCAACACGTCCTGCGCCGGTGCCGGCAGGCGCAACGACGCCACGCGGTGTTCCATGCCGCGATCCTACGGTTCCGCGTGTGCGGGGCCACTCCGCCCGGACGCGCGGCCGCCCTACCGCCAGGGGCGTACCTGGGTCCGGCCCGGCTACGCGGAACCGCGTAGCCGGTGCCGACCGCTGCCGGAAGCCCCGGCCGCCCCGGCGGCGCGACGATCGGTTTCCGTGAGGCCCCTCCCGGGCGCTCCGCACCGGCGCCTCGGCACGCGCATGCCGCGGGCCCGTTCAGCCGACCGAAAGGATCCCCATGTCCCTCCGCCGCCTGCCGGCCGCCGCCACCGCCGCCCTGCTCACGATCGCGGGGCGCACCACACCGGCGGCCGCGCGCGTTCTGGTCCAGCCGGTCGGTGCCTACACCCTGACCACCGGGCGTCTCTGGGCCCTGGCGGCGGCGCTGCTGGGGCTGGCCGGCGTCGTCGTCGGCGGGCTGGCCCTGGCCCGCGCCGCGGGCCGAATCGGTGCAGGCACCGGGAGAAGGGGGGCCGTCGTGGCCCTGGCGGCTGGGCTGACCTGCACGATCATCGGCGTGCTGGTCGTGGCCGCCGCCAAGGGTGGTCCCGGCACCGGCTACGGCATCGTCGGGGGCTGGGTGGACCTGGTGGCCGGGCCGATCGCCATGCTTCTCGGCGGGCTCGCTCTGGCCCGCTCCCGCCGCACCACCTGACCTGGTCCCGTGCCGGCGCGCATAGTGTTCTCCAGGCGCCGCCTCGGCGGAGACGACCACCCGTGAGTCATCGTCGGTTCCGGGCGGCGCGAGCGCGCGCGTCGGCCGGGGCCGGTCGCGGGGTCACCTCCGTACGCAGGGGGCGCCGTTGAGCGTGAACGTGCCCGGGGCGGCGTTGGATCCGCTGTAGCTCGCCTGGAAACCGAAGCTCGCCGTGCCGCCGTTGGCCGGGATCGCGCCGTTCCAGCTCGCGTTCTGCACCGTCACCCGGGTGCCGGACTGGGTGGCGGTGCCGTTCCAGGCGTTGGTGATCTTCTGGTTTCCGGCGAAGTCGAACACCAGGGTCCAGCCGTTGAGCGCGCTGCTCGTGCCGTTGGCGATCGTGACGTCAGCGGTGAAGCCGCTCCCCCAGTCGTTGGTCTTGTACGTCACCGTGCAGGGCACCGACGTCGGCGTAACCGAAGGAGAGGGAGACGGGGCCGAAGGAGAGGGAGACGGGGAGACGGACGGGCCGGCGGAAGGAGACGGTGACGGCGACGGTGGCGACGGGGACCGGCTGGGCGAGGCGGACGGAGACGCGCTGGGAGACACGCTGGGAGACGGAGAGGGCGAGGCGGTGGGTGACGGGGAGGGCGAGGCGGCGCCTCCGCTCTTGGCCGCCATCCGGGCCGAGTGCGCCCGGAACACGGCGAGCGCCGGGTGATCCCGCTGTAGTGGTTCGTGCGGTTGAGTGCGTAGTCGACGTAGTTCTTGTACTGGGTGAAGCAGCCCGGGCA
Organism: Microbispora hainanensis; assembly: GCF_036186745.1. Taxonomy (NCBI): domain Bacteria; kingdom Bacillati; phylum Actinomycetota; class Actinomycetes; order Streptosporangiales; family Streptosporangiaceae; genus Microbispora; species Microbispora hainanensis. The sequence goes on from NZ_CP108086.1 coordinate 7,109,790, forward strand.
CTTGGTCTTGTCGAAGAAGACGGCGCGCCCGGGGTGCCCGCCGCTCAGGCCCTCCCACCTCAGCCGGGTGTCGATGCCGCCGTACGCCTCCCAGTAGTTCTCGAACACCGGGATGAGCCGGATGTCGTGCGCCTTGGCGGACTCGATGACGTAGTCGAACAGCGCGAACTGCTGGTCGTTGTACACGCCCTTGCCGGGCTCGAACCCGTGCCGGCTCTCATGGCTGAACATCCACAGCCGCAGCACGCTCACCTTGTCGGCCTGCAGCTCGGCCATGTGCGCGTCGATGCGCGCCTTGTCCATGTACTGCGTCTCGGTGTCGCCGTAGCTGCCGCCGTAGGTGAACACGTCGTAGGTGTTCGCGCCCGCGAAGTAGTACATCTTGCCGTCCAGGCAGAAATGGATGCCACACCGCTGCACGAAGCCGGAGCTCGCCGCGCCGGCGGCCGTGTGGGAGAACGCCACCATGCCCGCCGCCATGCCCGCCGCCATGCCCGCCGTCAGGGCGAGAGCCGGCGACACGAGCAGGTGGAGTGGGCGTAACCCTCGTCTCATGGGGACTTCCTCATCGGGCGTACGTACGGGAGCGTTCGCACCGAATACGCCCGGAGGCCCTCTCCGCAATCACGCCGCCCGGCCCGATCTTCCCACATGCCTTCTCACCTGTGGTGAACCGGTTAGTGCCAGGACCCGGCCGATGAAAGTTACACCTGCCTGCACCGGTTAAGCGGGCGCCCCGTCCACCGGCTCCAGACGCCGGACGTTCGCCACCGGGCGGTCGTGGGTCCTGCCGGCCCCGGGTGCCGCGCCGCGGTGGACGCGCGGCCGCCCGAGCGCCCTTCAGCTCATCTCTTCAGCCTGTCGAGATCCAGGTTGAGCTCCAGCACGTTCACGCCGGGCTCTCCCATGAACCCGAGCGCCCGGCCGGTCGTGTGCCGCCTGATGAGGGCTCGTACGGTGTCCAGGCCGACGCCGCGCTCCCTGGCCACCCGTGGGGCCTGCAGTTCGGCGTACGCGATGGAGATGTCCGGGTCGAGGCCGCTGCCGCTCGCGGTGACGGCGTCCGGCGGGACGACCGCGCGGGCGTCGCCGCGCACCGGCACCGTGCGCCCGGCCGAGTAGTCCTCGCCCGGCCTGCCGCACTCGACCTTCACCCCTTCGTAGACCGGGACGAACGGCGTGGCGGGACAGGCCTGGTTGACGCTGACGACCTTCGTGGGTGTGCCGGCGGCGGGGAAGACCTTGAGCACCGCGCCGACGCCGTCCGCCGTGCAGTACGGCCTGGCCCCGCTGACGCCCTCCAGCTCGCCGATCGCCTTGGACCGGGCGCATACCTGGGTGAGCAGGCTCTGCCTGCCGGTGTCGGGGTTCCCCTCGTCGTCCTTGGCGCCCGGCACGGGGAGGGTGTCGAGGACGTCCTCCGGGCCGAGGTTGCTCGCGCCCGAGGCCGACGGATCGTAACCGCTCGCGGATGGGCGGCTCTGGAAGTACGTTTTGATCGGGTTGCCGTCCGCGTCGGTGAAGCTCTGGCCGATGAGGGCGCTGCCCACATCCTTGCCGCCCTCCTTGAGGAGGGAGCCGTCGGCGTTGCCGTTGAACACGGCCTGCGCGACGCCCGTGACCAGCAGCGGGTATATCGCGCCGGTCACCAGGGTGAGCACGAGAAGCGCGCGCAGCGCCGCGATGTGCCGGCGGATCCAGCTTGGCAGGCGTTCCATTTATGACATCCCCGGAAGGAACATGATGAGCAGGTCGATGAGCTTGATGCCGATGAACGGGACGACGATCCCGCCGAGGCCGTAGATGTAGAGGTTGCGGCTGAGCAGTTTCGACGCGCTGGAGGGGCGGTAGCGCACGCCGCGCAGGGCGAGCGGGATCAGCGCGACGATGACCAGGGCGTTGAAGATGACCGCGGACAGGATGGCCGACTGCGGGCTGTGCAGCCGCATGACGTTCAGCGTGTCCAGGCCCGGATAGACGGCGGCGAACATGGCCGGGATGATCGCGAAATACTTCGCGATGTCGTTGGCGATGGAGAAGGTGGTCAGCGCACCCCGGGTGATCAGCAGTTGCTTGCCGATCTCGACGATCTCGATGAGCTTGGTCGGGTTGGAGTCGAGATCGACCATGTTCCCGGCCTCCTTGGCGGCCGAGGTGCCGGTGTTCATCGCCACCCCCACGTCGGCCTGGGCCAGCGCCGGGGCGTCGTTGGTGCCGTCGCCGGTCATCGCGACCAGCCGCCCGCCCTCCTGCTCCTTGCGGATCAGGGCGAGCTTGTCCTCCGGGGTCGCCTCGGCCAGGAAGTCGTCCACGCCCGCCTCGTCGGCGATGGCCTTGGCGGTGAGCGGGTTGTCCCCGGTGATCATGACGGTGCGGATGCCCATCCGGCGCATCTCGTCGAACCGCTCGCGCATGCCCGTCTTGACGACGTCCTTGAGGTGGATGACGCCGAGCACCCGGGCCGTGCAGCCATCGATCTCGCCCACCACGAGCGGCGTGCCGCCGGAGGCGGAGATCCCGTCGACCAGCTGCCCGACGTACGCGGAGGGCCGGCCGCCGTTGTCGCGCACCCACCTGATCACGGCGGCCGCGGCGCCCTTGCGGACCCGGCGCCCGTCGACGTCGACGCCGGACATGCGGGTCTGCGCGGTGAACGGAATCCAGCCGGCGTGGGCCAGCTCGCCCGGCCGCCGTTCGCGCAGGCCGAAGGTGTTCTTGGCGTAGACCACGATCGAACGGCCCTCGGGGGTCTCGTCCGCCAGGCTGGACAGCTGCGCCGCCCGCGCGAGCTCCATGACGGGCACACCGGGCACCGGAAGGAACTCGGCCGCCTGCCGGTTGCCCAGGGTGATCGTGCCGGTCTTGTCGAGCAGCAGCGTGCTGACGTCACCGGCTGCCTCGACCGCGCGGCCGGACATGGCCAGCACGTTGCGCTGCACCAGGCGGTCCATGCCGGCGATGCCGATGGCCGACAGCAGCGCCCCGATCGTGGTCGGGATGAGGCAGACCAGCAGCGAGATCAGCACGATGCCGGTGACGCCGTTCCCGTTCAGTGCCAGGGAGTCGGGGATACCGGGGTTCTGCGCCTTGGAGTAGATCGCCAGCGGCTGCATGGTCACCGTGGCGATCAAGAAGATGATCGTGAGTGCGGCCAGCAGGATGTTGAGGGCGATCTCGTTTGGGGTCTTCTGCCGGTTCGCGCCCTCGACCAGGGCGATCATCCGGTCGATGAAGCTCTCCCCCGGCTTCTGGGTGATCCGTACGATGATCCGGTCCGACAGAACCTTGGTGCCGCCCGTGACGGCCGAGCGGTCGCCGCCGGACTCGCGGATCACCGGTGCGGACTCCCCGGTGATGGCCGACTCGTCCACGCTGGCGATGCCCTCGACCACGTCGCCGTCGCCCGGGATGATCTCGCCGGCCTCGACGATGACATGGTCGCCCTGCCGGAGTTCGGGGGCGCCCACCGTCTCCCGGCGCCCGGGGTCGGCCGGGTCCGGCAGCCGCCGGGCCATCGTGTCGCGCTTGGCCGCCCGCAACGTGGCGGCCTGGGCCTTGCCCCGGCCCTCGGCCACGGCCTCGGCCAGGTTGGCGAACACGACGGTCAGCCACAGCCAGACCGCGATCGCCCAGGCGAAGAACGAGGGATCGGTGAGCGCGAGCACGGTGGTGAACGCCGCGCCGACCTCGACGATGAGCATCACCGGGTTGCGCCACAGCGTGGCGGGGTTCAACTTGCGCAGGGCCTCGGGCAGCGACCGCACGAGCTGCCTGGGGTCGAGCAGACCACCGCCCACCTTGCCGCCCTTCTCCGGAGCGGGTGCGGGAGCCGAGGTTTCCGGCGCCTGGAGCATTGTCATCACTGGATTCCTTCTGCGAGCGGGCCGAGCGCCAGAGCGGGGAGGAAGGTCAGCGCCACGACGATGATCGTCACGCCGACGACCATGCCGACGAACTGCGGGCGGTGGGTGGGGAGCGTGCCCGCCGAGGCCGGTGCGGGGGCCTGCCTGGCCAGCGAACCGGCGAGGCCGAGCACGAAGACGATCGGCAGGAACCGGCCGAAGGCCATGCACAGCCCGAGCGCGGTGTCGTACCACGGGGTGTTCACGGTGATGCCGCCGAACGCCGACCCGTTGTTGTTGGAGGCGCTGGTGAACGCGTAGAGCACTTCGGACAGGCCGTGCGGCCCGGAGTTGAGCATGCTCGCCCGCTGCCCGGGCGAGGCCATGGCCAGGGCGGTGCCCACGAGCACGAGCACCGGCGTGGTCAGGAAGTAGAGCGAGGCCAGCTTGATCTCGCGCGAGCCGATCTTCTTGCCCAGATACTCCGGCGTACGGCCCACCATGAGACCGGCGACGAACACGGTGATCACCGCGAGCACGAGCATGCCGTACAGGCCCGCGCCCACCCCGCCGGGCGCCACCTCGCCCAGCATCATGTCGACCATCGTCATCATGCCGCCGAGCGCGGTGTAGGAGTCGTGGAAGGAGTCGACCGCGCCGGTCGAGGTCAGCGTCGTGGCCGCGGCGAAGGTGCCCGAGTCGGGCACGCCGAACCTGACCTCCTTGCCTTCCATCGCGGCGCCGACCGCCTGCGGAACGGTGCCGTGATGCGCGATCTCCAGCCCCGTGAGCAGCGCGACGCTCGCGAAGGCCAGCACGCCCATGATCGCGACGATCGCGTAGCCCTGCCGCCGGTCGCCCACCATGCGCCCGAACGTGCGCGGCAGCGCGAACGGCAGCACGAGGATCAGGAAGATCTCCAGCCAGTTCGTCCAGGAGGTCGCGTTCTCGAAGGGGTGGGCGGAGTTGGCGTTGTAGAAGCCGCCGCCGTTGTTGCCGAGCTCCTTGATGACCTCCTGGCCGGCCACCGGCCCGCCGGTGATGCCCTGCGTGCCCCCGGTCAGCGTGGCGACCTCGTGGACGCCCGCGAAGTTCTGGATCACGCCGCCGGCCACCAGGAGGAGCGCCCCGGCGAACGCGATCGGCAGCAGGACGCGGACCGTGCCGCGCACCAGGTCAACCCAGAAGTTGCCGAGCTCGTCCGTCCGCTTGCGGGCGAAGCCGCGCACCAGGGCGATCGCCACGGCCATGCCGACGGCGGCCGACACGAAGTTCTGCACCGCCAGGCCGGCCATCTGCACCAGGTGGCCCATCGTGGACTCACCCGAGTACGCCTGCCAGTTGGTGTTGGTGACGAAGCTGACCGCGGTGTTCCACGCCACGTGGTCCGCCACCCCGGGAAAGCCGAGGCTCAGCAGCAGCTTGTCCTGCAGGCGCTGGAAGGCGTAGAGGAACAGGATCGAGACGGCGGAGAAGGCGAGCACGCTGCGGGCGTAGACGCTCCACCGCTGCTCGGCGTCCGGCCGTACCCCGATGAGCCGGTACATCACTCGTTCGACGGCCAGGTGCCGCGTGCCGCTGTAGACGCGGTGCATGTAGTCGCCGAGCGGCCGGTGCGTCAGCACCAGGGCGACGACGAGGGATCCGATGAACAGGATCCCGGCCGTGGTGGGCGACATCAGAAACGCTCCGGGAACAGCAGGGCCGCGACCATGAAGACCACCAGGCCGGCGGCCACGACCAGACCCACGGCGTTGACAGCGCTCACAGGCGCTCCACCGCCTTCACCACGAGCCCGCAGATCGCGAATATCGCGACCGTCAGGGCGACGAAGATGACGTCGGCCATCTCACTTCCTCAAATCCGGATGCTTGCCCGGCCGCCGGACCGGCGGCCCTTTAACCAGCAAAGCGCCTGCTCTGAGGGGTCTTGAGGTTCTTGACGCGTTCGCTACGCCGAGCGCCGGAACATCTACGCCACTCCTACACCGCTTCCACGCCGCTTCCACGCGGCCGGGCATGCCCTCGTAGTCGCGCGTTCGAAGGCGGCGGACGCCGCCGTTGCCGATCGACGGGCGGCGGGCGACGGGCGACGGGCGGCGACCAGCACGGTGAGACGTGCTCGACGCCGCGACCCGGGCCGGTGAAGACGTGCTCGTCGCCGCGGCCAGGGACGCGGCGACGCATCAACGTCGCGTCAGCTTTCGGCGGCAGGGCGTCGGGATTCCGTAGTGACGGCGTTCCCGCTGGTCGCGTGGCGCCTAACGTCGCCTTCGTTGCTCCCTCCGGAAGGCATGACAATGCTCGAAGATCCCTTATATGTGCCGGTCCGCCGCAGCTCGTTCTCCCTGGCGCTACGCCTGTTCCGGACGGCCGCGGGCACACGGACGGCCGTGGCCTTCACCTCGCCGCTGCGGCTGACGAAGGTGCTGGGCAGCGACCATGGCTGGGTCCGTCTGAGCGAGCCCGCGCTGCGGAGCATGCTCAAGGATCTCGGCGTGATCGGCATCGTGATCGACCCCGCCGGCCTGATGAGCCGGCCGAACTCCAGGACCGCGTGATGTGCATCCTCCACCAGACCCTCGATGACCAGTTCACAGAGCCGCCGACGGCCGGGAGCCCGCTGTCGCGCCGGGAGGAGAACCGCATCGGTCTCCCGCGCGACCTCGACCGGCAGGACCCGCCGTACGGCGAGGGCGGGATGGACGTCGAGGACGGCGAAACGACGCCGCCACGCCGCGACCCGGTCGTCGCCACTCCCTGAGGCGCTCCCCGGCGTAGCAGGCGTTGAACGCCTGGGACTCCGCCGGAATCGGGGTGCACGCCTTCTTCGACCCCGACTACCCGAGCCGACTGCGCAGCATCCACCAGACGCCGCCGGTGCTTTTCTCACGCGGCACGCTCCGGGCGGACCACCGTGCGATCGCAGTGGCCGGCACCCGGCAGGCCAGCGAGCGAGGACTCGGCATAGCCTCTGCGGTGGCCACTGACCTGGCTCGAAATGGCGTGACAGTGGTGAGTGGTCTCGCGAAGGGGATCGACACCGCCGCCCATCGAGCCGCGCTGGACGCGGACGGACGGACGGTCGCCGTTATCGGAACGGGAATCAACCAGTTCTATCCCGCCCAGAACCGCGCACTGCAGGAACGAATCTCCTGCGATGGCCTGGTCATCAGCCAGTTCTGGCCGGACACTCCGCCGCACCAGCGCAACTTCCCGATGAGAAACGCCGTGATGAGCGGCTACGCGGCGGCTACCGTCGTGGTCGAGGCTCCGTGGAAGAGCGGTGCACGCATCCAGGCCAGGCTCGCATTGGAGCACGGGCGGCCCGTGATCATGCCGGACCAACTGCTTGAACACGACTGGGCCCGCGACTACGCGAAAAAGCCCGGCGTCCATGTTGTCGCAAGCCTGGGTGAGCTTCTCGATGTCGTGGAAGGATTGATCTCGGAACTGAGCACCGGCCCCGATTCTCTTCCGGAGATCCCCACGGATCACCACCCTTGCGCCGCGAAAGCGGCCCACGTCGACCGGTGGAGCCACGTGGCGGTGGTGCCGAGCACGAGAGGACGGTCCGGCGAACATCCGCTGCGCCTGCTGATCGGGAACAGGCTCCGGCTCCCCTGGGTGCGGCTGACCGCGAATTCGGCGCTCCCCCCTGACCTGCGATCTTTTCACAGAGAGCGCTTCTCGGTACCCGATCCGCCTGACGGCTTTCCGGGTGCCGTGTGCTGCTCGTCGACGACACCTGGACGACGGGAGCCCGCGTCCAGCCCGCCTCGCACGCTCTCAAGCAGGCAGGAGCGGAACGCGTAGCTGCGATCGTGCTCGGGCGGCACGCCAACCCGGAGTTCGGCCCCTGGGAGCCGATCCTTGGGAAGATCAAGAACCGGCCCTACCGTCAGGAGGTCTGTGCGGTGCATGCTGATTAGCCGACGTGGACGTGGGGCCGGCGTTCGAGGTCCGGCTCCGCCTTGCGCAGCACCTCGCGGGTGAGTGGGGGCACGTCGCCGCCGCCGAACACCAGGTAGCGCAGCATGGCGAGCACGGGATTGCCCTCGGCCCAGTGGAAGTAGATGTGCGGCACCGCACCGGTGCGGTCGCGGACGTGGAGCAGGAGGGCGGCCAGCGAGTTCGGCACGGCCGAGCTCTCGATCCGCAGGATCCTGTGCCCGTAGCGCTCCTCGCCCCGGACGTGCAGCTCGGTCTCGAACTCCGACGCGTCCGGCACGGTGACCTCGACGAACATCACGGGCTCGTCGCTACGCAGCCGGTGGTTGATCCACTGCTCGCGCAGCTTGTCGTGGTATTCGTGCTGGTCACGTTGATTGGGCTCGTTCGCGATCAGGTGGATCAGGCCGCCGGCCTCGTTGACCCACTGCTGGGCCAGCGGGTCCAGGCCGACCTCGGTCACCCGTAGCTCCGTGGAACGGGTGGCCCGGGAGATCACCGAGGTGATGATGATCGCGGCGATGAAGAAGGATGCGATCTTCACGCCGTCGGGCCGTTCGACCACGTTGTCGACCAGCGTGTAGGCGAGGACCGCCGCGATCAGCCCGAAGCCGATCGCGGCGGCCGTCTGGCCCTTCCTGAACGCCGACAGCGTCACCGCGACCGCCGCCGACAGCATCAGCACCAGCACACCCGTGGCGTATGCGCCGCCCTGGGCGTCCACGTCGGCGTCGAAGATGATCGTGATGGCGAACGCGATCGCCGCGAAGACGAGAACCAGGGGCCGCACCGCGCCGGTCCATTCCGGCGCCATGCCATATCGGGGGAGATAGCGCGGCACCAGGTTGATCAGGCCCGCCATGGCCGAGGCGCCCGCGAACCACAGGATCGCGATCGTGGAGACGTCGTACACGCTGCCGAACCACTCGCCGAGGAACGTGTGCGCCAGGTAGGCCAATGCACGGCCGCTCGCCTTGCCGCCCTCCTCGAACTCCTCGTGCGGGATCAGCGTGGTCGTGACGAAGCTGGAGAAGATCAGGAAAACGCTCATGACGAGCGCGGCCACGGTGAGCAGCCGCTTGGCGCCCTTGATGCGCTGCCGTACGTCGCCCCTGACGACGGGCATCACGGCGACGCCGGTCTCGAAGCCCGACATGCCCAGCGCGAGTTTCGGCATGACCAGCAACGACAGGCCGATCATGGCCAGCGGGCCGCTGTAGCCGGCGTTCAGCGCGTGGGTCCAGTCGACGACCACCTGGGGCGCCTGGAGCACGTGGACGAGCGAGGTGACCACGACGACGGCGTTGAGCCCGAGGTAGACGAGGACGAGGATCACCGCGACGCCGATCGCCTCGGTGAAGCCCATCAGGAACACCCCGCCGAGCATGGCCAGCAGGAACAGGGTGACGGGCACGCGCTGTCCTTGGATCCAGTGCGGCGCGAACGGGTTCTCCAGGATGTGCGCGGTCGCGTCGGCGGCCGACAGCGTCATGGTGATGACGAAATCGGTGGCCGCGAACCCGAGCAGGGCCAGGACGAACAGCTTGCCCCACCACTGTGGCGCCAGCTTCTCCAGCATCGCGATCGAGCCCTGGCCGTACGGGCTCTCGGCGGCCACCCGGCGATAGACGGGCAGCGCGCCCAGCAGCGTGAGCGCGACCAGGAAGACCGTGGCGAGCGGCGACAGGAACCCGGCCGCGAGCACCGCGATGCCCGGCTGGTAGCCGAGCGTGGAGAAATAGTCCACGCCCGTCAGGCACATCACGCGCCACCACGGGTGCTTCGCGTGCGGCCCGTGCTCGATCTCCTTGCGATCGGTCTGGAGACCTTCGAGCAGCCAGGTGCGCATCGGACCCGCGGGCGTGGCGACAGAACGCCCCAACCTGGCCACCTCCGGCATCAACATCGCGTCAATGAACGCATGCACACTACTGGCGCAATCACCGCAAACGACGGGGTATGGGCGTCAAGAACGCGTCAAGAGCGGAAGTCGTCCGATCACGCTGCGCGACGACGGGACGACCCGCGTCGAACGTCAATCGGGCGTCGGATTCGACGTGCCCGCCGTAGGAATCGCGTCAGGATCGCCCACCCATGGCATGTCCCGTACTTAGCGTGTCGTGTGTCCAACTTTCGGGGCGTTTGCCCGTTCAGCATGGCAGGACCGTTCAGGAGGCGGTGTGCGGTGAAATCGCTCGACGACGTAGACCGGTCGTTGCTCCAGGCACTCGCCCGGGACGGCCGCGCTCCGGTGCGGGCCCTCGCCCGCGACCTCGCGCTCGGCGACAGCACGGTGTCCGTCCGGTTGCGCAGGCTGCGCGAGAGCGGCGCGCTGACCGCCATCCGCGTCGAGGTGGACCCGGCGGCGCTGGGACGGCCGATCCAGGCCCTCGTACGCGTCCGGCTGCGCCACGGCGTGACCTGCGGAACCTACGAGCGGCGGCTGCGCGAGATGCCCGCGGTGCTGAGCGCGCTGGTCCTGCTCGGCGACGCCGACATCGAGGTGCGGGTGGCCTGCCGGAACATGGACGACCTCGAACTGGCGGTGGCGACGCTCCGCGAGGCGGGCGCCGCCACCACCAGCACCCAGATCGTGACCCGTACGGTCACCGGACTCGGCCAGGCGCTCCTGGCGGAGAAGAGAACGAAATGAGCCTGCTGATCACACCTCCGCGTACGACGGAGACGGCCCACGGCCCCTGGCCGGCCACCGCGCGCTTCGGCCCCGGCGGGCACGCCGAGGTCGGCGGCGTCGACCTGCTGGAGGTGGCCGGGCGCTTCGGCACCCCGGCGTACGTCATGGACGAGGCGGACGTGCGCCTGCGCTGCCGCGCCTACCGCGCCGCGCTGCCCCGGGCCGAAGTCGCGTACGCCGCGAAGGCCTTCTGGTGCCGCGCCATGGCCTCTTGGATCCGATACGAGGGGCTCGCACTCGACGTGTGCTCGGCCGGTGAGCTGGCCGTGGCGCGGGCCGCAGGCTTCCCCCCGGACCGGATCATCTTCCACGGCAACGCCAAGACCCCCGCGGACCTGCGCGCGGCCGTGGAGCAGCGGGTCGGCCGCATCGTCATCGACGATCTCACCGAGATCAACCGTCTCACCGCGCTCGTCCCCGTGGGGATGCGGCAGAAGGTGCTGGTGCGGGTGATTCCCGACATCGAAGCCGGGGCGCACGCCGCCATCCGCACCGGCGGCGAGGACCACAAGTTCGGGCTGTCGATCGCGGCCGGTGGGGCGCGGGAGGCGGTGAACCGGATCCTCCACCAGGCACGCCTTGAGCTGGTCGGCCTGCACTGCCATCTGGGATCCCAGATCACCGCGATCGGGCCGTACGAGCAGTGCGCGCGTGTCCTGGTGGACCAGCTCGCGCGGATCCGCGACGCGCACGGGGTGACGCTGCCCCAGCTCGACCTCGGCGGCGGTCACGCCATCGCGTACACGAACGGGCAGGCCGGCCTGGCTCCCTCCCGGCTCGGCGCGCTGGCCGCGACCGTCGAGAGGCACTGCGCGGGCATCGGCCTGCCGGCGCCGCGGCTGACCGTCGAACCCGGACGGGCCGTCGCCGGGCCCGCCGGCGTGACGCTCTACCGTGTGATCACGGTCAAGAAGGGGCTGCGCCGCACGTACGTCGCCGTCGACGGAGGCATGAGCGACAATCCCCGGCCCGCGATGTACGGCTCGCGATACGAGATGCGCATGATCGGCCGCGCGACGCACGAGGGCACACGCGACTTCACCGTGGTCGGCCACCACTGCGAGAGCGGGGACACGCTGGCCGAGGCCGCCGCGCTCCCCGCCGACATCCGCCCCGGCGACGTGCTCGCCGTCGCCGCCACCGGCGCCTACAACCACTCGATGGCCTCGACGTACAACATGACCGGGCGCCCGCCGGTCGTCGCCGTGAGCCGGGGCAAGGCCCGCCTCGTCGTCCGCCGCGAGGGCCTCGACGACCTGATGCGCCGCGATGTCGGCCTCTGACACGAGCGTGGGAGACGTCGTGCGCACCTCCTCGGCCGGACGCGTCCTCGCCGCCGCGCTCCTGATGGTCGCCTGCGCGACCAGCGCAAGCGTCGGCGCGCTACTGACCCGCAACACGGACACCTACGCCGACGGCCACCGGCGGATGACCGCCCACGTCGTACGGGTGCTGCGGACCCCCGTCGCCGCCGGAGGTCGCCGAGCACGCCCTCTCCCGGCACACCCGGCCGGACGCACGTGGCCGCCGGCAGGGTCCGGGGGCCCGCCTCGGCGCGAGTCCGTGTGCGGCGTGGTCAGTCGTCCTCGGGGATCGGGCGAGCGAGATGCCGGGTCGCGAGTTCGATCAGGGCGGCCGAGGTCGCCGGCCAGATGCGCGCCGTGCTGTCCCGGCCGGCCGTGGCGAGATATCGGCCGTCCGGGCTGAAGGACAGGCCCCATACGGCTTCTTCGTGCCTCACTCGTGCCACCTCGGACGGCTCCTGGGCGCCACGCACGGACCATATTCGTACGTCACCGTCCTGGCACCCTGCCGCGAGGTGGCTGCCGTCAGGGCTGAAGGCCACCGACTCCACGGCGGCGTCGTGCCGGATGTCCAGTGGTGCGTCCTCCCCGTGAACCGGCCAGATGCGCGCGTATTCGGCGCTGGCCGTGGCGAGCCTCCTCCCCCCTCGCGCGAAGCTGACACCCCAGACGATGTCGGTGTGCCGCAGCACTCTGCGGACCTCGCCGTCGGCGATCGACCAGAGGCGTGCGCATCTGTCCGCGCAGGCCGTGGCCAGCAGCTTCCCGTCCGGGCTGAACTCGACACCCCACACCGTTTCGTCGTGGGGGAACTGCGCGATGAGGTTCCCGGTCTCCATCTCCCAGATGCGGGCGATCCGATCGGCCCCACCTGTCGCGAGCAGGCGCGAGTCGAGGCTCAGCGCGATGCTTCTTATCCAGTCGGGATGCGGCAACTCCGCGATCTCACGGCCCGTGCCGATTTCCCGCACGCGGGCGTGGCCGTCGGCACCCGCGCTGGCGAGCAGCCTTCCGTCAACGGAGAACGCCACGGACTGCGCGGGTCCGGTGTGCGAGTAGCCGGACATACTGGTTCCCGACGCGACGTCCCAGACCTGCACTTCGCCGCAGTAGCATGCCGTAGCCACCCGAGTGCCCTGGTGGTCGAAGGCGACCGCCTCGACCCAGGAGTCATGCGTCAGGCGTGCGATCTCATCCGAGGCATGGACATTCCACACACAGGCCGTCGCATCGGCGCCGGCGGTGGCCAGCTTGGCCCCGTCCGGGCTGAAGACCACCCAGTTGACCGGTCCGTCATGCGCGACCCGTGCGGCTTCGTTTCCCGTACGCGCGTCCCAGACGTGCGCGGTCTTGCTGTCCCCCGCGACGGCGAGCCGGGTGCCGTCCGGGCTGAAGGCGATGCTCTCCACTGAGCCTTCATGGTGCAGGTGCTGGATCGGTGTTCCGCTCTGCGCGTCCCAGATGCGTGCGCTTCCGTCACGGCCGGCGGTGGCGAGAAGGCTGCCGTCCGGGCTGAAGGCCACGGTGCGGACCCAGCCGCTGTGCTTGAGCCGGTTCTCTTCCTGGATGCGGGTCCGCCCTCCGGTCGCGACGATGTTGTTGATCCTTTCCGCCGTCCAGATCCGCGCCCGCTCGTCGCGGCTGGCCGAAGCGAGCGCGCCGTCGGCGCTGAAGACCACGGCACGGACCCATCCGTCATGGGGCAGCCGCGCGATCTCCACGCCGGTGGGGACGGCCCAGAGGCCCACGGTCGCGTCGGCGCTCGCGGTCGCGAGCACGCTGCCCCCGGGGTGGAACGCCAGATTGCGCACGACGTCGTCGTGCGCCATCGTCGCGAGCAGATGCCCGCCACGCGGGTCCCACAGGCGTGCTCTCCCGTCGCCGCACGCGGTGGCGAGGAACCGGCCGTCCGGGCTGAAGTCCACGGCCCATACGGTGTCGCCGTGCGGCAGCGAGCCGACCGGCGTTCCCGTCCGGACGTCGTAGATCTTCGCCTGATCCTCGTGACCGCCTGTGGCGAGGAGCCCCCCGTCCGGGCTGAAGGCGATCGACCAGACGGCCATCGCGTTCCGGATGGTCACTCGCGCCCGCCCGGTGGCCGCCTCCCACACGCATACGGTGCCGTCGAAGCCCGCCGTCGCGAGATGGAATCCGTCGGGGCTGTACGCCACACAGCGCACGGCGTCGTCGTGCTCAAGGCGAAGTTCGGGCTTGGTCGTGCTGGCGAGCGCCTCGCGCAGTGCCCGATCCCCCTTGAACAGGGGCATGCGCTCCAGGGAACGGATGGCGAGGTCCAGCGCCGTGGTCGGGGTCTCCGCCGGGGAGAGCCGGGCGAACTCGGATTGCTCGGCCAGGCGCGTCGCCTCGTTGTACGCGAGAAGGCGCTCCTGGTTGCGCTGTTCCTCACGGTGCACCTCCATGCTGTGGACGACGTAGGGCATGACGCCCATCGCATGGTGCGGATGCTCCTCCACCACCTTGAAGGCGCGCTCGAGCAGCGGCGCGGGCAACACGAATTTGGGATCCTGGTCGTGGTTCTCCCATTGGGACTTGTAGCCCTGGATCACCCCCACCATGGCGAGGACCTCGCTGTCCCGTGCCAGCAGGTCCCGCAGGCGATCCCAGCCGCGGAGCAACGCCTCGTGGACGACTTCGACCGTCTCGCCGTTGAAGGTCACCAGCCGCTTGTCGTGCAGGATCCCGGCCACCTCCAGGTCGTCCGGGGAGAGCCGGTCCCGGCGCACCGGTTGCGCATAGTCGCTCGTGCCCGGAGTGACCAGCATGGTGAAGATCCGCTCTGCCGCGTCTCGCTGTCGTTGCGGAAGGCCCTCGATGACCTTGTCGGCGTACTTCGAAAGGGCGCTGGCCCCGCCCATGTCCTCGTACGTCTTCCGCGTCAGCCGCCACGGCGGGTCCTGGAGGGGCCACATGCTGTGCAGCACGAACTGGAGGAGCGGCAGCCGTCCCGGCTGCCGGCCGAAATCCGCGCAGAGCGCTTCGATCAGGTCCTCGTCGCACACGACCGGGTGTTCGGGATCGGCCAGGCGCGCGGGTTCGGTGATGGCGGTTCGGAGGTCCACGTCCGACAGCGCGCGCAGCACCCGGGAACGCATCTGAAGATATTCGCCAAGGCGTTGGTGCTGGAGCAGACCGCCGAAGTGCTCCTCCCGGATGGTCAGGACGACGGTGATGTCGGCCTGTTCCGACGGCCTCAGCTCTGTGGCGGTCTCCGCCAGCAGGTCGAGGAAGGTGGAACGTTCCCCGGCATCGGTGCAGCGCGTGAGGATCTCCTCGGCCTGGTCGACCACCACGACCAGCCGATCCACATTCAGCCCGATCGCCAGCCGGCGCCCCGCGTCCCGCAGGCCCAGCTCCAGCAGGCGAGAACGCCACCGCTCGATCTGGGACTGCTGGACCTGGGCGTCACGGCCTTCGGCGGCGGCGAACTCACGGGCCAGCGCGAACATCGGCAGCTCCCCCGGCCGGAGGCGCACAGCGTGCATCGACGATCCACTCCGGAGCGATTCACGGCGGAGCCGTGGGATGAGCCCTGCATTCACCACGGACGACTTCCCGCAGCCCGAAGGGCCCGTCACGGCGAGCAGCCTGCGGGACCTGGCGTCATCGACGAGTTGCTCGACGAAGCCGGCGCGGCCGAAGAACAGCTCGGCGTCCGACTCTTCGAAGGGCAACAGCCCACGGTAGGGATTGCGGGGCGGCCGGTGAAGGACCGCGGGCCAGGCCGCGGCGAGCGCGTGCAGCCCGATCATGTAGATCTGCTCGTCACCGGCGATCGCCTGGAGCATGCCCACGACCTCACCGCTGTCCCGGTGCCAGACCGGCCCGCCGCTGAAGCCGGGCGCGGCCGTCATGCGTGATGTGATTCGCCGATCGACCTGGCTGCGGACCGGGTCTGCCGCCCCGAGAAGCTCGCCGGTGACGTGCCCCATCACTCGCCGGTTATGCAGGAATCCCCATACCTGGACGTAGGTCCCGGCCGGGCTGCCGGTCACGCGGAGCCTGGCCGGGGCGGTCGACTGAGGCGGCGGCTCCAGCAGTTCCAGGCCGGCGATGTCGCTCCACTCGAAGGGGTGGACGCCGCCCGGTCGCCACCTGACGATCTTGGCCGGACGGACGTGGCTGTGGCGGCCGTCGCCCCCGAGCGGAAAGTCGACGAAGATCAGAGTGTCATCCGGGGGTCCGGCTGGTTCACGCTGTTCCCGGCCGAGCGCCGAGTTGACGACATGCGCGCATGTCACGATCTGTTGCTGACCGACCAGGAAGCCGAGGCCCACAGGCCGATTGCCGTTTGCGAGGATGCGGACCGTCGCGCGTTCCGGCCGGGATCCGCTTCCGGTCATGACGGCGGATTCTCCGGAGCCCAGGTCATGGTGACGTTGAACGACGCTTCGGCGGTTCCCTTCGTGAAGATCAACCCCAACTCGCCGCCGAACTTCAGGCCGAACTCCACCTGGATCTCCTTGGGCGGGCGAGCGGCCGTCTGGAGTTTCGTCATTATCGTCTCGATGACGGGTCTGATGTCGTCCAGTGCCGCCGACAGCGACCGCGAAGCCTCTTCCAGCCTTCCGTCGATACCCGAAGAGGCCAGCTCCAGCGCGTCATTTGCATCTATTTCGGCTATGAGATAGTTACTAGTGCCGGATTGTCCGTCTCCGATCGGAATGCGAACTTGGGTCGAGCTCACGTTGCCTCCGACTGTCCCACAGCTCCCGATATCAACGGTAATCGGTAAACGCTTCGGACGAGAGTGGGGTTGCGGTAATACGTACAATGTGGTCCACGCGATATGGGTGATCTGACCCCGCACCGGCCGTCCTCGGAGGCCCCCATGCGTTCTCCGGCGTTCGCCGTCACGTTGCTGGTGGTCCACGCCGCCTCCCTCGGAAGCTCGGTGGTCATCCTTGCCGGTTCCCCCCTCGGGGTGGCCGGGTGGACGGCGGTCGGGCTGCTCGCGGTGTCGGGCCTGACACTCGTGTTCGCGCTTCTGCACATCGTCCGGCAACTGCCCGTGAGCGTGACGCACCTGCAGGATGCCGTGCACTCCCTCACCAACGGCGAGTCCCGGCTGAAGGCGACCTATTACAAGGCCGACCGCGCCGAGGACATCGAAAGGCTGCACCGTGATGCGGGCGAAGTCATCCGCAGAGCCCCGCGCGGCGCCCAGATCTATGCGGTCAATTCCTACGTGGAGGTATTCAAGGCGTCCAACGATCCGCGGTGGACGCATATCCAACGTGCCTATCTCAGCGAGTTCGAAAGGCGGTTCGGCGAGGTCACCTATCACCGGATCATCCAGTCCGACGGCAACGGCGATCGCAGCCCCGGGCACCTCGCCGAACAACTCACGCCCGCTTACCTGCACCACTACCGGAGCATCGCCAGGCACAGCGCCAAATGGGGAGCGCAGCGTCTGCGCGTCGCCGAGGTCCGAGCAACTCTCCCCACGTCTTTCGTCCTGGTCAAACACGAGGACGGCGGCTCGATCATCTGGCAGATTCACAAACACGCCCCGAACCTGCGTGATCAGGACGCCGTACAGATCATGGGGATCTTCATCATCACCGACCCGGAGGGGCTTTTCGTCCGGCACTTCATGTCGTGGTTCCGCGACATGGACCACCGGCAGCTGAGAACGCTGACGGAAACGGACCTGCAACCCCCCGACGGTGTCCCCGCGTCCGATTGAGGTGCCTCGGAAGGAGGCGCGATGGACCCCCACGAAAAGCTCATCAGAACACTCTTCTCGACGATCGACGCGAGTGACTGGGCCACGCTCAGAACGCTGGTCACGAGCGACGTCACCTACGACCGTCCGGGCTTCCCCGAGATCAACGGCGTGGACGATCTCTGCGACTTCTACCAGGCGAAGCGTCCGATCGGCGCGGGAGTCCACGAGTTGCGCTCCGTGGTGAGCGGCGCGCTCCAGGGCTTCTGCTGGGGTCACTTCAACGGTGTGTCCAGGGAGGGCGCGCCGCTGAACGAACTCTTCGCCGACTGGTTCGAGTTCCATGACGGCCGGA
The DNA here is from genome assembly GCF_036186745.1 of Microbispora hainanensis. Classification (NCBI taxonomy): domain Bacteria; kingdom Bacillati; phylum Actinomycetota; class Actinomycetes; order Streptosporangiales; family Streptosporangiaceae; genus Microbispora; species Microbispora hainanensis. The sequence goes on from NZ_CP108086.1 coordinate 7,127,622, forward strand.
TCCACCGCCGCCGGACCTTCTTCTACCGGCCTGCCATCTGAGCAGGCCCGGGTGACCGGGGGCGCACGGCGGGCGCGCCGTGCCAGCGGCCGGCGCGCCTCCGTACGGGCACGCCGGCCGCTTTCGCTCACGCGGGCGCTGCCTCCTATGCCGTGCGGCCCTGCCCGGACGCCGTGTCGGCGTCGGCGAGGCCGGGGTCGAGGTTCGCGGCCCGCTCGCGCACCTGCGGGATGATCTCCCGGGCGAAGAACTCCTGCTCGCGCATGGTCGGCAGGGCGAGCAGCAGAGAGGTGAAGCCCGCCGCGACGATGCCGGTGAGCTGGTCCACCACCGCGTCGACGCCACCGGTGACGAGCTCCGGGGTCGGCGACCTGGAGGGATCGACGAGGACCCGGACGTTGCAGGCGCACGTGATCGAGCCGGGGTCGCGCCCGGCGTCCCGCGCCGCCCGCCGTACGGCACGGCGCATCGCGGCGGCCTGCGCCAGGGAGATGCGCCCGAGCGAGGGCAGCCATCCGTCGGCCAGTTCCCCGGTGAGCGCCAGCGAGCGCGGGCCGTAGGAGCCGAGCCAGATCGGGATGGGCCGCCGGGCGGCCGGGGTGATGACCGCGTCGCGGACCGTGTAGTGGTCGCCGCGGAACGAGACCGGCTCCCCCGCCCACAGCCCGCGGATGATCCCGATCGCCTCCCGCAGCGCCGCGACCTTCTGGCCCGGGCTGCGCCCGGCGAGCCCGAACGCGGCGAACTCGTGGTCGAAACCGCCGCCTCCGAGGCCGAGGACGAGCCGCCCGCCCGACAGCCGGTCGACCGTCTCGGCGGTCTTGGCCACGACGGGGGGCTCGCGGTAGGGCAGCCCGAGCACGTTGGTGCCGACCTCGATGGTCCTGGTGCGGGCGGCGATCCAGGACAGCGCGGTCAGCGGCTCCAGGCTGGGACGGCCGCCGTGCAGATGGTCGCTCAAGGTGAACAGGTCGTAGCCCAGCTCGTCCGCGCTCTGCGCGAGGTCGAGCGTCTCGCCGGCCGACAGGCCGCCGACGGCCCCTCCCGCGCCGAAGCGCAGCCGGTCGCGCGCGCTCATGCCCGTGCCTCCTCCTGGTCGTGCGGCCACGGCCGCTCCCCTCGTACGGCCGGCCGCCGCGGGTCCGCCGACCAGGCGGACCAGGAACCCGGGTAGAGCGCCGCCGAGCCGACGCCGGCGAGTTCGAGCGCCAGCAGGTCATGGCAGGCGGTCACGCCGCTGCCGCAGTAAACGGCCACCTCGGTGCCGTCGTCCACGCCGAGCTCCCGGTAGCGCAGCCGGAGGCGCTCCGGCGGCAGGAAGAAGCCGTCCTCGGTCAGGTTGCCCGCCCAGGGAGCGCTGTCCGGCTCCTGGCCGAAGACCGCGTACGGCTCGGGGAAGAACGAGCCACCGGCGATGAGCTCTAGCCGGCCGTCGGAGAGGAGGGCGTAGTCCTCGGCGACGAGCACCGGGTCCCGGTTGGCCACCAGGGTGGTCCCGGTCGCGAGCCGGATGGAGGAGGTGCGTTCGGCGATCGCCGCCAGGATGACGACGGGCGACGGGATCACGTCCCGCTCGCCGAAGTGGTGCTCCCCCACCGTGTACCAGGCGAAGCCGAGCTCCTCGGCGGTGACCGCGGCACGGACGACGTCGCGCAGCCGTTCCCGCTGGGACAGCCGTTCGCCCGTGTGCGGGTCCGGCAGCAGGCTGCCGAAGGTGATGAGACCTGACTCCATTGGGGTTCCTCCGTCTGTGTCCGGAAACCGGGGATCGCGGCGAGCAGCTCCCGCGTGCAGGGGTGCCTCGGGCTGGTGAAGACGTCTTCCGCGTCGCCCTGCTCGACGATCCGGCCGCCGCGCATGACCGCGATCGTGTGGCTGACCTGGCGTACGACGGCCAGGTCGTGGGAGATGAACAGATAGGTCAGGCCGCGTTCGCGCTGCAGCCTGGCCAGCAGCTCCAGGATCTGGGCCTGCACGGTCACGTCGAGGGCGGAGACCGGCTCGTCGCACACCAGCAGGTCGGGGTTCAGCGCCAGGGCGCGGGCGATGGCGACGCGCTGCCGCTGGCCGCCGGACAGCTCCCCCGCGCGGCGGCGGGCGAGCGAGGTGGGCAGGGCGACGTCGTCCAGCAGCGCGCGTACGGCCGCCGCCCTGCCTGCCGCGTCGTCCACGCCGTGGTTGCGCATCGGCTCGGTCAGCAGGTCCTCGACCGTGGAGCGGGGGTGCAGCGAGGTGTAGGGGTTCTGGTAGACGAGCTGGACCCGGCGCCGCAGCCGCCGCAGGGCCTCGCCCCGGGCGGAGGTGACGTCCTCGCCCGCGAAGCGCACGCTGCCCGCCGTCGGCCGTTCCAGACCGAGGATCATCCTGGCCGTCGTCGTCTTGCCCGACCCGGATTCGCCGACCAGGCCCAGCGTGGTCCCCGCGGGGATGTCGAAGTCCACGCCGTCCACCGCGTTCCTGGTGCCTCTGCGCCGCAGCGGGCCGGTGCGCACCGGGAAGGTCTTGGCGAGGCCGCGGACGCTGAGCAGCGCGGACGTCTCCCAGCAGGCCCAGGGCGGGGACCACCACCGTCTGCATGAGGGCGTAGCCGAAGACCGCGAGGCCGAGGGCGGCCAGCACACCGGCGCCTCTCGCGGCGGGGCTCGTCGTGTCATCCGCGTTCACGAAGCCTCATTAGTTCGTAGTACGAACAGTTCGTAGTACGCACAAATTAGTTGGCTGTACGAACCGATGTCAATTACGCTCGGACCAGGAGGATGCAGATGACCACGACGACGGCCACGGGGACGGCCACGGGGACGGCCACGGGGACGGCCACGGGGACCGGCACGGACGCGGCGTTCGCCACCGCGCTGGTGCGCATGTCCCACGTCGTGCAGTACGTCTTCGCCGACGTGAGCCGGGAGCACGGCGTCACTCCGCAGCAGGCGCAGTTGCTGTGCATGCTGAACGACGGCCCCATCGGCATGACCGAGCTCAGCCGCCTCCTGCATCTGGAGAAGTCCAGCCTCACCGGGCTCGTGGACCGGGTGGAACGGCGCGGGCTCGTGACCCGGGTCAGCCATCCGCGCGACCGCCGCGCCTGCCGGATCTCGCTCACGCCCGAGGGCGCGGGGCTCGGCGAGCAGGTGCACGCGGAGATCTGCGCGCGTCTGGACGTCCTGGGCGAGGAGATGCCGGAGGCCGACAGGCTCCGGATCGCCACGGCCCTCATGGGCGTGGTCGCGCGCTACACCACCTGAGACGCACTGACCTGAGCCGGACCAGCCACCCGGCCGCGACTGCCCGAAGAAGGCGGAGCAGGCAGGTAATTACGCACACCGAAATGCCCGCCGTACGCACTTCCGCTGATGTCAGGGGCGTGGGCTCTCGCAAGAATCGTCGTGATCGCGGTGATATGCGCCGATTCCAGGAGCACCTCAGGCAGCGTGCGCGGGGAGACCAATGAGATACGAATTGCTCGGGCCATTACGCCTGGTGGACGAGGAGACGCACACGATCAGCGCGCCCAAGGTCGAGACGCTGCTGGCCGCGCTGCTGATCCGGGCGAACCAGCCGGTGTCGACCGACGAACTGCTCGACGAGCTGTGGGGGAACGATCCTCCGAAGCGCGCTCGCGCCGCCCTGCACGTCTACATCTCGCATCTGCGCAAGACCTACGTTCAGCCCGCGGTGGACGGGGCGGCCATCCGGACGCACGCCCAGGGCTACCTGCTGGAGGCGGACCGCGCGTCCGTGGACGTGTTCCGTCTGCAGAGCCTGCACGCCGCGGGCCGGGACGGGGCGGACCGTGACCCGGAGCGGGCGCTGGAGTCGTTCGCCGCCGCGGCGGCCCTGTTCCGCGGGCCCGTGCTCGCCGGGATCGACAACGGGCTCATCGTCGGCACGTTCGCCCGCTGGGCCGAGGAGGTCCGGCTGGAGTGTCTTGAGGCGATCGCGATGTGCTCGCTGCGGCTCGGGCGGCACCGCGAGGTGATCGGCGACCTGTCCCGGTGGGTCGAGGAGTATCCGCTCAACGAGAACCTGCGCGAGCAGCTCATGCTGGCCCTCTACCGTTCCGGGCGGCGGGCCGAGGCGCTGGAGGTCTTCCAGTCGGCCCGGCAGGTGCTGCGGGAGGAGCTCGGGCTCGACCCCCGCGTGACCATGCGCCGGCTTCAGTTCGCGATCCTCTCCGCCGACGCCGACCTCGCCATCGCGGGGTGAGCCCCGGAGACGACACGAGGGGCGAGCCGGCTGCGGACGGCTCGCCCCTCGTTTCGGGGCGCGGGGAACGGCCCCGTCAACCCCGGGCGGCGGGTGCGGCCCCCCGCGCGCCGGGGCGGTACCAGAAGACGAGCGCGACGAGCAGGGCGATCACCAGGGCGCCGCAGGCCCAGACGAACACCGACGAGATGCTCCCGGCGAGACCACCCGTGCCCTGCGTGAGCGGGATCAGCATCGCGGCCAGGCCGAGCGAGCCGCCGATCGTGAGCGCCGTCTGCAGCACCCCCGCGGCGACCCCGGCGTACTCCTGCGGCGCGGTGGTCAGGACGATCATGTTGAACGGGATGATCGCCACGCCGACGCCGAGCCCCATGACGACGAGGGCGGGGAGCACGCCGCCGGCGTAGGTGCTGCCGCCGTCGAGGCGGGTCAGCCAGGCCACTCCGGCCAGCACCACGACCAGACCGGCGACGGCACGCGTCTTGAGACCGATCGCGGCGATGTGCTTGGTGAGGATCTGGGTGCTGACGAGCAGCGCCAGGCCGAACGGCAGGATCGCCAGGCCGCTCTGCAGCGCGTTGAGGTGCAGCACGCCCTGGAGATACTGCACCAGGTAGATGAGGAAGCTCGTGAGCACCGCCGCGAGCAGCAGCAGGGCGAGGAAGGCGCCGGCCCGATCGCGGCCGGAGAAGAGGGCCAGGGGCAGCAGCGGCTCGTCGGCCCGCCGGTCCACCAGCAGGAGAACGACGGCCAGCACGACCGCGGCGCCGAGGGCGGTCAGCGTCCAGCGGTCGCCCCACCCGTTCTCGGCGGCGTGGACGAGGCCGTACACGGCGGCGGCGAGGGTGGCGGTGCTGAGCAGCGCGCTCGGCAGGCCGAGCGGGCGGCGCCGGGTCGCCTCGTCCCGCAGGCCGAGGGCACGGACGGCGACCGCGATGATGACCAGGCCGATGGGCACGTTCACCAGCAGGCTCCATCGCCAGTCCCCCGCCCACGTGAGCACGCCGCCGAGCACCATGCCGGCGGAGGCGCCGAGCCCGGTCACCGTGGAGTAGAGGCCGAAGGCCCGCTGCTGCCGCTCCCCCTCGAAGACGATCGCCAGAAGCGCCAGCCCGGTGGGACCGGCGATCGCCGCGCCGGCGCCCTGCAGGATCCGGCCCGCGAGCAGCACCTCCACGTTCGGCGCGAGCCCGGCGACCAGCGACGCCACCACGACCAGCCCGACCCCGGAGAGGAAGACCCTGCGATGCCCGAGCACGTCGCCGAGACGGCCGGCGAACAGCAGGAGGCCGCCGAAGGCGAGGAAGAAGCCGTTCGGCACCCACGATCCCCCGGCCACCGACAGATGGAGGTCGGACTGGAGGGTCGGGAGCGCGACGTTCACGATCGTGCCGTCGAGCTGGAGCATGAACTCCGCCCCGACGATCGCCGCGAGCACGAGGGCCCAGGCGCGGCCGGCTCGCGGCGGCGCGCCGGCCGAGACGTCGCCGGGGGCGCTTTCGGTGGTCATGGAACCTCCACGGTCTGCTGACTGGGGGCATCAGACTGAGGCAACCTCAGGTTAGCGGGCGTATCTATACTGAGGTCGTCTCAGGTTAAGTGAGAGGATTCAAGCTGAGGCATCCTCAGGATGTCAAGCGGGAGGTATCGGAGTGGACGGCAAGCCCTACATCGCCCAGCGCCCCAAGCGGGCCGACGGCCGGCGCAACTACGACGCGATCCTGGCCGCGGCCCGCAAGGCGTTCGAGAGCGCCGGGGCCGACGCCTCCCTGGAGGACATCGCGAGCCAGGCAGGAGTGGCGATCGGCACGCTATACCGGCACTTCCCCACGCGGGCCTCGCTGGTGGAGGCCGCGACCCGCGACGGCCTGGAGAACCTCGTCGCCCACGCGGAGCGGCTGGCCTCCGGGCCGGACCCGCTCGACGCGCTGGTCGCCTGGATGCGCGAGGCGGTGGTCCACTTCAGCACCTTCCGCGGGCTGGTGGGCATCCTCGCGCAGAGCATGTACGACGAGGGCACGCCCTCCCACACGATGTGCAGCGCGATGCACCACAGCGGCGCCGACCTGCTGCGCGCCGCCCAGGCGGCCGGCAGGGTGCGGCACGACCTGACCCCCGACGAGCTGTTCGACCTCCTCAGCGGCGCCGCCTGGGTGCGCGAGCAGGCGACCCCCGACCGGGACGGCAGCTCCCGCTTCCTCGAACTGGTGCTGGAGGGCATCACCACACGGGACTGACTCTCCGCACCACCCCATCTCCGTGACGCACGTCATAAAACCAACAAAGCAGCTAGGTAATATAGAATAAGCGGGCATCCCGTCCAGCACACGTCGCCCGAACCTCCGCCCTCCGCTACCAGTGGAAGTCTCGGCCCGGATGCGAGAAAGGAGCGCGATCAGGGTCGAAAAGCTCTTTTCGGTCACTCAATGCCTGGGGTCGTCACAAAGATGAGCGTGTACGAAGACAGACTGACCGACACCGCGTCGACCAGGGTGGTGCGCACGGCCGAGCTCGACCTGCTGCTGTCCCTGACCCAGGAGCCCGGCTCCGAAGGGCGTCTCATCGCCGTCCTCGGCGAGCCCGGGTCCGGGAAAACCCACCTGTTGTCGGCGCTCGTCCGGGAGCGCCAGTGGACCGCCCTTCCCGCGACCGTCTATCGATGCTCCTCCGGCGATCGGGAGCGGGCGATGAACGCCGTGAGGAAGCTGCTGTGGCGGGCGCGCCGGGCCGGCGAACGCGAGGGGGGCGACCGCCCCGTGATCGGCCTCGCGCGCCGGCGCCACCGGCCCGACCGCGAGCTCGTGGTCATCGAGGACGCCCACCTCGCCGACGACCAGACGATCGGCGAACTGGTGGGCATCGCCGCGGGTGACCCCGCGCCGCTGGTCGACGTGATCGTCTCACTGCGCCCCCGCCAGACCCCCGACCGCCTGGCCGAGGCGGTGTCCGTCACCACGGCCTTCGGGCGCACCGTGCGGATCGAGCTGGGACCGCTCGACGACGAGCAGATGCTCGCCATGTCGCCCGTCCCCGCGCCGTACGAGCTCCGCCACCGCAGCGGCGGCAACCCGTTCAACCTCCGGGCGCTGCAGGCGATGGAGCACGGCGCCCGCTCGGGCGGCGACGGTGCGCTCGCGCCGTACGAGTTCGCCGTGATGAGCGAGGTGCGCGACCTGGCGCCCGCCGAGCGCTACGCGCTGCACGCGGCCGCGATCCTGCGCTCGCGGTTCGACACGGACCTGCTCGCCGAGGTCGCGGAACTCGACCCGCTGGTGGCCTCCGCCGCGCTGCGCCGCCTCGTCCGCCGGGACCTGGTGCGGGTCGAGCCCGTCGGGACGCTCTTCGCCATCAGGGACGAGGTCTTCGGCATGCTGCTGCGCCAGATGATCGACCCCTGCTGGGCCGCACTGGCCCACCAGCGGGCGCTGCACCGGTTGTCCGCCCGCGGGCAGGCCGGCACCCAGATCGGCTTCCATCTGGTCAGCTCCCTGTCTCGGTCGAGCGAACTGGCGCGGATCGTGGACGCGTCCCAGGAGATCATGGAGACGGACGTCAGCGAATGCGTCTCCTGGCTCACGCCGGTGCTCGCCGAGGCGCCCGCCTCGACCGAGATCGGAGCGCGCGCCCGGCTGGCGCTCAGCACGGCCTTCGGCCGCCTGGGACGGATGGCCGAGAGCCGCGACCTGCTGTTCGTGGTGCACGAGTCGGGCGCCGCCGTGGATCCGGCGGCGCTGGCGGAGCAGGTCGCGTTCGTCTCGGTGGTCGAGGGCGTGCTCAGCCAGGACGTGCAGACGCTCGACCTGCTCGGCGACCTCCTCAGGCGGCCCGACCTGCGCGACTCCCCCGTCTGGCCGCGCCTGGTCCTGGCACGCGGCTTCCGCGTGTCGATGCTGGGCCGTACGGCCGGGCGGGCCGAGACGGAGTCCGCGCTGCGCGCGGCGCGGGCCGCGGGCGACGACCCGGTCGCCGCGGGGCTGCTCGGGCTCGCCGCGCTGGCGTCGATCGCCGCCGGGAACGTGGATCGAGCCCTGGCAGAGGCCGACGCCGCCGCCGAGGCGCTGGACCGCACTCCCGAACACCTGATGGCGCGCCACATCGAGTGCCTGCTGCTGGCCGGGCTCGCCTACATCTACCTCGGCCGGAGCGCCGACGCCCAGCGGCAGGTCGGCCGCGGCGTGGAGATCGCCCGGCGACGCCGGCGGCCGTTCCTGCTGCCGACGCTCCTGGTGCTGCTCAGCGAGGCCGAGCGACACCTCGGCCGGCTCCGGCAGGCCAGGGACGCGGCGGACGCGGCCATCGTCGAGTCGGATGCGGGCAACCCGCTGCGGCACGCCCAGGCGGTCGCGCTGAAGTCCGCCGCCGAGGTGTGGATGCAGCCCCCGGGCAGCGGGCGGGCCAAGTCGCTGGCCCAGCAGGCGCTGGCGCAACAGGCGCTGACCGGCGCGCACGTGAACGGCAGCGCCTCGATCGCGGCGCTGACGCTCGCCAGGTGCGCGTGGCTGGACGGCGACCCGGCGCACTGCGTCACGCTCCTGCTCAACGAGGGCCGGGGCGCCGACATGCGGGTGATTCCGTCGGGCAGCCGCCTCACGATCTGGGAGACGCTCTGCGCCGCCGGGATGGACGCGGGCATGCCTCTGGACGACTGGGCGCGCCGGGCCCAGGAGCACGCCCGCGCCGTGCCCGTGCCCCCCAACCTGGCGTACGCCGCCATGACCCGCGGCCACCTGCTGCGCGTGCAGGGGTCGCCGGGCGAGGCGGTGCGGTGCTACCGCGAGGCGGCCGACCTGTTCGCCTCGGTGGGCATGCCGGTGGAGCAGAGCTACGCCCTGGGGCAGGCGGCGCGGGCGCTCGGCGAGCAGGGCCGCGCCGAGCAGGCGGCCCACACGGTGCGGCTCGCCGCGGAGATCGCGCGACGGTCGGAGGCGGTGACCCTGCTCGACTGGCTGGGCCGGCAGACCGGCGGACCGCCCGCGGCCCCCGCCCCCCAGCCCGGGGCGCGGCAGGAGATGCTCGGGCGTCTGGAGGTGTTCGGCCGCCTGACCCACCGGGAACGCGAGATCGCGTTGCTCATCTGCTCGGGGATGAAACGGCGGGACATCGCCGACCGGCTCACGATAAGCATGCGGACGGTCGACGTCCATCTGACCCGCATCTACCGCAAGGCGGGGGTCAGCTCGCGCATGGAGCTCGCGCTGGCGATTCAGCGAAAGACGGCCGGGCAGGAGTACGCGACCCGCTTTTAGGGCCGCTTGAGCGCCTCCTTCTAATGTCGGACCACCTTGTTTCCGCCTCGGGAGGCGAATATGGATCTGCGCGCGCTGTCCGGCCGGATCGCGCCGGTGCACGACGCGGTGAGCTCCTTCCTGGTGCCGTTCCTGGCCGCACCGCCGGAGACCACCTCGGACCGGGTGGGCGCCCTCGCCCGGCCCGGACGGTCGCTCATCCTGCGCGACCTCACCGAGAAGGTCGTGGAGTATCGCTCCAACAACGCCGACCCCACCGGGACGACCCCGACCGAGAAGGACTTCGCCACGGTCAGGCTGGAGATCTTCGGCCCGGACGGCGAACCGCTCGGCGAGACGACCGGCGCCGGCCGCATGCTCTACAAGCAGGAGCACGACGGCCACTTCATCGCGTACTTCGGCGAGGAGATCCGGCTGCGGGACGGCAACGTCATCCGCTCCGGCGGCCTGGTGGACGACGCGCGGCTCACGGCGGGCGAGGCCGCGCACTTCCCCGCCGTCGTCGTCGCGGGGCCGCTGCGCGGGGCCGTCGGCGTCCGCTGGTTCCGCCCGCTGGTCAAGGAGGCCCACGACACGTACGAGTCCGCGATCGTGGTCTACCGGTAGCGGGGGACGCCATGACTCTGACCCGGCTGCCCGCCCGCAGGATCGGCTCCCTCACGGTCGGCGCCCAGGGACTCGGCTGTCTCGGCATGTCCGAGTTCTACGGCCCGGTCTCGGAATCCGAGGCGATCGCGACCATCCGGCGCGCCCTCGACATCGGCGCCACCCTGCTCGACACCGCCGACGTGTACGGCCACGGCGCCAACGAGGAGCTGGTCGGCCGCGCCGTCGCCGGCCGCCGGGAGTCGGCGGTGGTGGCGACCAAGTTCGGCGTCGTGCGCCCCGGCCCCGGCGTCGGTTCGGGTGTGCGGGGCGACGCGGCGTACGTGCGGCGGGCGTGCGACGACTCCCTGCGGCGGCTCGGCCTCGATCACGTCGACCTGTTCTACCTGACCCGGGTCGACACCGAGGTAGGCGTCGAGGAGACGGTCGGTGCGATGGCGGAGCTCGTGGCCGCCGGGAAGGTGCGCGAGATCGGGCTGTGCGAGGCGGCCCCGGAGACGATCAGGCGCGCCCACGCCGTGGCCCCGATCGCCGCGCTGCAGACGGAGTGGTCGCTGTGGTCGAGGGACATCGAGCGGCGCGTCCTCCCGGTGTGCCGGGAGCTCGGGATCGCCGTGGTGCCGTACGCGCCGCTCGGCCGGGGCTTCCTCGCCGGCGCCGTCCGCTCCCGCGACCAGCTGGACGACGGCGACTTCCGGAGCTTCGGCCTGCCCCGGTTCTCGGCGGAGAACCTCGCCCGCAACCTGCCCCTCGCGGACCGGCTCGGCAAGCTCGCCGAGGAGTTGCGGATCACCCCGGCCCAGCTCGCGCTCGCCTGGCTGCACCACCAGGGCACGGACGTCGTCCCGATCCCCGGCGCGAAACGGCGAGCCCATCTGGAGGAGAACGTCGACGCGGTGTTCCTCAGCCTGACCCGGGCCGAGCTGGCCGCGGTCGAGGCCGCCGTGCCGGCGGACGAGGTGCACGGCACCCGCTGGAACGAGCAGAGCATGCGCTTCGTCGATCTCTGACGCGTTCCGCCGGAAGCGGAAGCGCGCACGCCGCGGGCATCACCGCGCGCTCGCCGCGCACCGCAGGCCCACCACGCCCGGCGAGCCGGAAAGGCCGTAAGCCGGAAAGGCCGCGAACCGGAAAGGCCGTAACCGAAAGGGCCGTAACCGAAAGGGCCGTAAGCCGCAGGGCGGCGCCGCGGGAGACCGTCCCGCGGCGCCGCGCCTCGTCCGTGCCGGTCAGCCGGCGGAGTCCGGCGCGCCCGCCTCCTGCGGCGCCGTCACCGCGGCGGTGCGGAGGATGGCGATGGCGCGGGACGGGCACAGGTCCTCCGCCACCTCCACCTCCCGGCGCCGCTGCTCCCCCGGCTCCGCGTCCAGCACCACCACCAGCCCGTCCTCGCCGTGGTCGAAGACGTCCGGCGCGCTGATCGCGCAGTGCCCGGCGGCCATGCAGCGGCTCCGGTCGGCGGTCACCTTCATCGCTTCTCCTCTCTCGCCCCTGCCGGGGCTCACCACTCGATCGGCAGGGTGTGGACGCCCTGCATCGTGCCGCCGCTGCGCGTGGGCAGCGCCTCCAGCGGGACCCCGAGCCGCAGGTCCGGGATCCCCTCGAACAGGACGGAGAAGGCGACCTCCAGCTCCATGCGGGCGAGGTTCTGTCCCAGGCACTGGTGGATGCCGAACCCGAACGTCAGATGCTGGCGCCCCGACGCCGCGTTTCCGCCGCGGGTGCGGTGGACGTCGAACTCGTACGGCCGGGGGAAGACCTCGGGGTCGCGATTGGTCATCGACGACGACACCAGGACACCATCCCCGGCCCTGATCACCTCTCCGTCGATCTCGATGTCCTCGGTCGCCACCCGGACGCCGGAGACGTCGGTGATGGAGACCATGCGCAGCAGTTCGTCGACGGCGGCGGTCAGGACGCCCGGGTCCGCGCGGAGCGCGGCGAGCTGGCCGGGGTGCTCCAGCAGCGTGACGACGCCCAGCGCGATCATCTGGGAGGTCGTGTCGTGCCCCCCGATGAGCAACGCGAGCGCGATGCGCAGCAGGTCCTCGCGGGTGAGGTCGCCGTCCTCGTCGACCTCGCTCGCGAGGCGGCTCAGCACGCCGGGGCCGCCGGGCTCGCGCTCCTTGCGTGTGATGAGTCCGTCGAGGTAGTCCCACAGCTCCCGGCCCGCCCTCTCGGCGTCCTCGGCCGACTTGGCCTGAAGCAGCCCCACCGTCTTCGCCTCGAAGAACTCGTGGTCGTCGTACGGCACGCCGAGCAGTTCGGAGATCACCATCGAGGGGATGGGCAGCGCGTACGCCTCGACGAGGTCCACCGGCGGCCCCGCCCGGAGCATGTCCGCCACCAGCCGCCGGGCGAGCTCCTCCACGTGCGGGCGCATGGCGCGCACCTGCTTGAGGCTGAAGTCCGGGGCGAGCAGCCGACGGTGCACGTCGTGGACGGGCGGATCGAAACCGATGATCGCGATGGGCTTGAAGATGGGCGCGTCCAGCCGGGGCAGGACGGCGGGGAAGTCGTCGCGGGACCGGTCGGCCGACATGCGCGGGTCGGCGAGCAGGCGGCGGGCCTGGCTGTGGCCGGTGACCATCCAGATCCACCTGCCGTCCCAGAGCCTGACCCGGTGGAGCGGCCCCTGCCGCCCCAGGTCCTGGTAGCCCGGAGACGGTTGCCAGGGGCAGGTCCGATCCTGCGGATAGGCGAACAGGTCGTCGTTCGCGGTGGTCGTGGGAGCGTTCACGTGGGTACCTCGGTTCCTTCCGTCTCGAAGCCGATCTGTCTCGAAGCCGATCTGTCTCGAAGCCGATCTGTGGCCGGTCTGGTTCGAAGCCGGTCTGGTTCGAAGGGGTGTGCGCAGGGATCAGGCGGTGGGTTCGGGTGAGCGGGCCCCCGGCAGCGGCGCGGCTCCGTGCCCGCCGGCGGGCCGCGCGCCCGCCCAGGCCCGCATCGCCGGTTCCTCGACGAACCGTGTCAGCCCCCAGGCCAGCACCGTGGTGACCCCGAACAGGGCCGTGACGAGGAACAGGGCGGACGGCGCGTCCCACGTCCGGCCGGCCCCGAGAGCGACGTGGGAGTACGTCAGGACCAGGTAGTGGACCAGATAGGAGGCGTACGAGATGCCGCCGAGCCACACCAGGGGGCGGGAGCGGAACGGGCTGAAGCGGCCCCGGTGGTCGGCGACGGCGACCGCGGCGATCAGCAGGGCGATCGGCAGGGCGACGGGCGCGGTGAGCCCGTAGACGGTCGGCCACAGGAACATCTGCAGGCCGAAGGCGGCGGCGACGATCGCCAGCGCGGGCGCCCAGCCCAGCCGGATCCAGCGGCCGGTGACCACGATCCTGGCCATCAGGATCCCGAGGACGAAGTCCAGCGCCCGGGTCGGCGGGAACGACACGAGGAACCAGTTCTGGGTGAGCGACATCTCCTGGCCGGCCAGCCTCGGCGTCCCGGGCAGGACGGCGAGTGCGACCGCGGGCAGCACGGCGATCACCACGACGACCGCCACGGCCGCCGGCCACAGCCGCGCGGCCGGGATCCGCCGGACCAGCCGGTACAGGAACGGGAACGCCAGATAGAACAGCACGTCGCAGGCGAGCGACCAGGTGACCACGTTGATCGAGAGGATGAAGTCGGCCCGGGGCAGCCAGGTGTGCACGAGCAGCAGGCTCGGCAGGGCCGTGAGCAGGTCGACGGACTGGCCCGCCCAGACGGCGAGCCCGAGGGCGGCGAACCAGGTGACGACGTGGCTGGGGTAGACCTTGACGAGCCGCCGCCGCCACAGGCGGGTGCGCGGCTCGCCCTCCCGGACCGACCAGGTCAGCACGAACCCGCTCAGCACGAAGAAGAACTCCACGCCGAGCCAGCCGGACGTGAAGGCGTAGGTCTGGAGCGAGGCCGCGACCTCCTGGTGGAAGTACCCCAGCACGCAGGCGTGGCAGACGAACACGAGGAACGCCGCGACGAATCTCATTCCGGTCAACGAGGGGAGGGGAGAGGATTCCTGTGCCGCTTGTGTCATTTCCGTCCGCCTGTTCCGTTGTGCGTGAGCCATGGGCCCCGGCGGGGCCCGGCGGATGGGGATCAGCCCTCCAAGGGGCCGTCGCCGATCCGGATCGCCCGCGACGGGCAGAGGTAGGCCGCCTTGCGAACCCGGTCCTCCAGCTCCGGCGCGACCTGCGGGGTGAGGACCACGACCAGGCCGTCCTCGTCCTGGTCGAAGACCTCGGAGGTGGCGGCCATGCAGCGGCCGCCGCTGATGCAGCGCTCCTGGTCGGCCGACACCCACACGGCCGTCACCACGCGACCGGGAGCCGGAGCACCCGCTGCACGGTGCCCGCGCCGAGGATGGGCAGCTCGCCGACCGGTGCCGCCAGCCGGATGCCGGGGATCCGGGTGAACAGCTCCTTGAACGCGACCTCCAGCTCCATCCGGGCGAGGTTCTGGCCGAGGCACTGGTGGATGCCGAAGCCGAACGTGAGGTGGTGGCTGTCCTCGCGCAGGACGTCGAGCTCGTCGGCGCGCCGGTGCACGGCCGCGTCGCGGTTGGCCAGCGTCCCGGAGACGAGCACCCCCTCCCCCTCCCGGATGAGGTGGCCGGCGATCTCGATGTCGCCCTTGGCGACCCGCGTGGCGACGAGGTCGGTGGTGGCGATGTAACGCAGCAGCTCCTCGACCGCGCCCGGGAGCCGGTCGGGGTCCTCGCGCAGCAGCGCGAGCTGCTCGGGGTGCTCGAGCAGCGTGATGACGCCCAGCGCCAGCGAGGACGAGGTGGTCTCGTGCGCGGCGATCAGCAGCACCAGCGCGATCGACACCAGCTCGTCGTGGCCGATGTCGCCGGTGACGACGCGCTCGCGGACCAGCGTGCCGAGCAGCCCGCCGGACGGGTCCTTGATCTGCTCGGCCACCAGCCGGTCGATGTAGTCGAACAGGTCCTGCGCCGCAGTCGCCGACTCCTCCTCGGTGCCGAGCATCACCTTGCCGCTGGCGTCCTGGAAGAAGTCGTGGTCCTCGTACGGCACGCCGAGATGGCGGCAGATGACCAGGGACGGCAGCGGCACCGCGAGCAGCGGCACCAGGTCGGCGGGCGGCCCGTGCTCGACGATCCGGTCGACGAATCCCGCGACGATCCGCTCGATCTCCGGCCGCATCCGGCGGACCGACTTGAGGCTGAAGTGGGGGTTGAGATATCGGCGGTACACGTCGTGGACGGGCGGGTCCATCGCGATGAGCGCCAGCGTGCGGGCGATCTGCGAGCGGAACCGGGGCGCCACGATGGGGAACCCGGGATGGGTGCGCTGCGAGGACAGGTTCGGGTGGGTGAGGATCTCCCGGGACTCCCGGTAGCCCGTCACCATCCACGCCTCGCGCCCGTCGAAGAGGGTCACCTTGAGCACCGGTCCCCGCTCGGCGATCTCGCGATAACCGGCGGGCGGCTCGTAGGGGCAGGTGCGCTTCTGCGGGTACGGCGGAGCTTCCGTCATTTCCCTTTCCCTTCGGCGAGAGGGCCGGACGTCGTTTCGTTTCCGAGCGACGCGGTGATGTCGAGCGGCCGGGCGGTCGCGGGACAACGCGTGTTCGGCGGGCTCCGGATCGGCTTATGCGCTGGTCACATCCGCCCCCCTTGGAACTCCACCGGAACGCGACGAGAAACGGGGAACCGCGTCGATGAGCGTTTTCGTGTACGGATGCTCGGGGTGGTCGAACACCTTTTCCATGTCGCCGCTCTCCACCACCCTGCCGTCTTTCATGACCACCACCCGGTGGCTGAGCCGCCGGATGACGCCGAGGTCGTGGGAGATGAACACGTACGCGACGCCGAGCCGCTCCTGGACGTCGGTGAGCACGTCGAGGACCTGGGCCTGGATGGACGCGTCGAGCGCGGAGACCGGCTCGTCGCAGACGATGACCTGCGGTCCGGGGGCGAGCGCGCGGGCGATGGCGAGGCGCTGCCGCTGTCCCCCGGACAGCTCCCGGGCGCGCCGGTCGAGCACGTCTGGGGCGAGGCCGACGTGCTCCAGCAGCAGCGCCACCCGCCGGTCGCGCTCCTCGCGCGGCGTGCGGTCCGCCCGCAGCGGCTCCTCCAGAATCTGCCGGGCCGTGTAGCGGGGGTCGAAGGACGACAGCGGATGCTGATAGATCATCTGCACCCGGCGCCGGGCCGCGCGCCGTTCCGTGCCGCGCAGGCCGTCCCAGGGCCGCCCGTCGAGCAGCACGCGCCCGGCGTCCGGTCGCAGCAGGCCCATGAGCAGCCGGCCGAGGGTGGTCTTGCCCGAGCCGGACTCGCCGACGACGCCGAGGGTCTCCCCTGCTCCTACGGTGACCGACACGTCCTCCACGGCGGTGAACTCGCCCCGCCCCGGCAGGGTGTAGCGCTTGACCAGGCCCTCGGCCCTGAGCACCTCGCGGGTCGTCCCCGTGCCCCCGGGCTCGGCGGGGCTCGCCGGGCGCGCCCTGCGCGCGTGCCCGGCGACCGCGCCCACGAGCGTCTTCGTGTACGGGTGCGACGGCGACTCCAGCACCACCGCCGCCGGGCCGTCCTCGACGAACCGTCCGTCCTTCATCACGTACACGTGGTCGGCGATTTCGGCGACCACGCCGAGGTCGTGGCTGATGAGCAGCACCGCGGTGCCGTCGATCACCGCCCGGCGCGCCTCCCGTCGTGCTCGGCGACGCGGTCGACCTGCGGCGGGTGCTCGCCAACCTGGTCGACAACGCCCTGCGGCACGCGGCGTCGGCGGTCCGGATCGGCGTACACGCCGAGGGGGACACCGCCGAGCTGACCGTCACCGACGACGGGCCGGGCATCCCGCCCGAGGACCGGGAGCGGGTCTTCGACCGGTTCACCCGGCTCGACGACGCGCGCAGCCGCGACGACGGCGGCGCCGGGCTCGGACTCGCGATCGTGCGCACCACGGTCGAGGCCCACGGCGGTACGGTCCACCTGGAGGACGCCTCCCCCGGACTGCGCGCCGTCGTCCGGCTCCCCCTGGCACGTTGAGGAGATCCATTGCTTCCCGATCACGGCAGGCCCGTCACCGAACTGCTCGCCGAGCTGACCGCCCTCAAGGAGGCCGACCTGCCGGTGCGCGGCGGCAAGGTCACGGCCTACGTCTACGACACCGGCCTGCCGGAGGTGCACGAGGCCGCGCAGCGGGCGTACGCGGAGATGCTCGAAGTCAACATGCTCGACCCGACGGCCTTCCCCAGCATGGTCGCGCTGGAGCGGCAGGTGGTCGGGGCGGTCGCCGAGCTGCTCGGCCGTCCCGGCGCGCCGGGGATCTTCACCAGCGGCGGCACCGAGTCGATCATGCTGGCGGTGAAGGCCGCCCGCGACGCCAGGCCCGGCGCGACCCGGGTCGTGCTGCCGGTCACCGCGCACCCGGCGTTCCACAAGGCCGCGCACTACCTCGGCATGGAGGTCGTGCCGGTGCCGGTCGACCCGGTCACCTATCGGGCCTCGGTCCCGGCGTTCGAGGCCGCGCTCGACGACCGTACGGCGTTGGCGGTGGTGTCGGCCCCCTCCTACCCGCAGGGCGTGGTCGACCCGGTCGAGGAGGTCGCCGCGCTCGCCGCCGCGCGCGGCGTGCCGTGCCACGTGGACGCCTGCGTCGGCGGCTGGCTGCTGCCGTGGCTGCGCGAGGCGGGCGCCGCGATCCCGCCGTTCGACCTGAGCGTGCCCGGCGTCACCTCGATCTCGTGCGACCTGCACAAGTTCGGGTACGCGCCGAAGGGGGCGTCGGTGCTGCTGTTCCGCGACGCGGAGCTGCGCCGCCGGGCCTACTTCGCCTCGGCGGCCTGGCCCGGCTACACGATCATCAACGCGACCGTGCAGAGCTCGCGGTCGGCCGGACCGCTCGGCGGCGCCTGGGCCACCCTGCAGGCCCTCGGCCGGGAGGGCTACCTGGAGCTCGGCCGCAGGACGCTGGAGGCGACCCGGCGGCTGGCCGAGGGCGTGGCGAAGATCCCCGGGCTGCGGGTGCTCGGGGAGCCCGAGACCGCGCTGGTCGCCATCGCCGGCTCCCCCGAGGTGGACGTCTTCGTCCTCGCCGACGAGGCGCGCCGGCTCGGCTGGTTCCTCCAGCCCCAGCTGTCGTACGCCGGGATCCCCGCCAACATCCACATCACGGTGACCGGTGTGACGCTGGCGGGGGTGGACGCGATGCTGGAGGTGATCGCGGAGGCCGCCGACGCCGCCCGGCGACGCGGGCCGGCCGACGTGCCCGAGGGCCTGCCCGAGCTCATCGCGTCACTCGACCTCGACGCGCTGGACGACGCCACGTTCGCCGAGCTCGCCGCGTCGGTGGGGATCGACCTCACCGCGACGGCGGAGCCGGGAACAGCGGAGCCGGGAACGCCGGCACAGCCCGGGATGGCGGTGGTGAACGCCGTGCTCGACGCCCTGCCTGCCGCCACCCGCGAGGCGATCCTCGTCCGCTTCCTTTCGGTGCTGTACTCCTGACTCACCGGCCCAAAGGGCCTGGCGGGGGCGGTCTGACCGACACCGGGGTCGGTCACCGCGCCGGGGTCGGTCACCGCGCCGGGGTCGGTCACTGCGCCGGGGTCGGTCACTGCGCCGGGGTCGGTCACTGCGCCGGAAGGGACCTCCGGTCCTTGCGGAGCCTGCCCGGCCTCACCCGCGAAGCTCCTCACAAGCTCGGAACTTCCGCGAGGCCCGGTCTCAGGCCTTCGCTGTGGTCCTCGTTCCCTTCCACTCCGCTCCCGCCACAGCGAGCGCCAGCGCGACCAGCAGCGCGCTCACCCACAGGGGAGACCGGTAGCCCAGCCCGGCGCCGATGGCGGCCCCGCCCAGCAGGGGCCCGGCGGTCGCGCCCACGTTGAGGGCGGCGGTCGCGAACGAGCCGCCCAGAGACGGCGCGTCGTACGCCTCGTAGAGCGCCCGCGTGATCAGCGTGGAGCCGACGGCGAAGGACAGCGTGCCCTGCACGAAGACGAGCACGAGGACGGCGGCCGGGTCGCCCGCGACCATGCCGAATGCGACCCAGCCTGCCGTCAGGGCCAGGCCGCCGGGCACCAGCAGCCGCATCGGCCGCCGGTCCGCCATCCTGCCGCCGATCGTCACACCGGCGAATGATCCCAGGCCGAAGATCGCCAGCAGCACCGGCACCCACCGCGGGCCGTAGCCGGCGACCTCGGTGACCACCGGAGCCAGGAAGGTGAAGGTGCAGAACGTGGCGCCGTTCACCAGCGCGCCGAGCACGAGGGTCACGAGCAGCCGGGGACGGCGCAACGCTCTCAGCTCGCGCCGCGCACCGGGCATGGCCG
This sequence comes from Microbispora hainanensis, assembly GCF_036186745.1. NCBI lineage: Bacteria > Bacillati > Actinomycetota > Actinomycetes > Streptosporangiales > Streptosporangiaceae > Microbispora > Microbispora hainanensis. Next base: position 7,146,959 of record NZ_CP108086.1, read on the forward strand.
CCTCGGACGGCATGGCCGTCCCCGGGTTCGTGGCCGCCTCTGGGCGCGTAGCCGTCTCCGATGGCAGGGGCGTCACCGTTGGCGTGGTCGGAATGGCGACCGCGATCGCGATGACGGCCGGCACCGAGACGATCGCCACCGCCCAGAACGCCGAGCGCCAGCCCCATACCTGGCCGAGCACGGCACCGGCCGGCACCCCGGCGACGCAGGCGAGCGTGATCCCGCCGAGCAGTACGGAGGCGGCCCGGCCCTTGGCGCCGGGCCCCGCCATGGCGGTCGCCGTCGCGAGACCCACGGCCAGGAATCCGGCGTTGGCCAGCGCTCCGGCGACGCGGGCGGCCAGCAGAACGCCGAAGCTCGTGGTGACCGCGCCCACCACGTGAACGACCACGAAGACGGTCAGGAAGACCAGCAGCGCCCGCCGTCTCGGCCACCGGAAGCCGAGGACGGCCGTCAGGGGCGCGCCCACGATCATCCCCACGGCGAAGGCCGATGTCAGCGCCCCCGTGGCGGGGACGGACACGTGAAGGTCGCGGGCTATGCCGGGCACCAGGCCCGACAGCATGAACTCGGAGGTTCCCTGGGCGAAGACCGCCAGTCCGAGCATGTAGATGGCGATTGGCATGACAACTCCACCGCGTCGTAAAGGTCGCGAAGGCCCACGAAGGGGATCGCGAACGTCGATGAGCACGCGGTGAGCCGCTGCGGACCACAGCCGGACGACGAGAGGAGCACCCGGCCGGGCACGCGGGATCAACGCGCGAACGAACCCGGGGTCCGGCGGCAGGAGCAGTCGAAGACGATCGTGCGCGGAGCCCCAGGAGAAACGGCCCGTACGACGGTGATTCGGTGGCAGACACCCCGCAGCGGCGCTGCGACGGGCGCGAAAGCGCTCCCCCTACGGCGATGCCGGGCGGCGACGGAGGCGGCGATCCGCGTGAAGTGCCGAGCGACAGGGCGATGTGCAGAGCCACGTGCGGCCCGGCATATCGCGAGACGCACGCGGCAGGACATGCCACCCACGCCGCGGCTCGGCGCCCGACGGACGACGCGCCCACGCAGTACTGCGACCGCTCAGTGGTGCGACCAGCTCAGTGATACGAGGGCTCAGCGGCGCGACAGTTCAGGGGTGCGACGGCTCAGCCACCGAATGACCGGTGGCTAGCGTCTCGACGCCTCGGGGCTCGACATGGCCGACACGTTAGCCACAGCCCGAACGCCCTGTCCACCGCTTTGATCGCGGCCCGGTCTCGTCGCGGCCGGTCCGGTTGCGCCCGCCTCGGGGGCCCGCCGGACACACGCGGCAGGTCGTGAGCGGTTGCAGGCGGCAGGGCCGGTCACCCCACGGGAAACAGGAGCTCTGGTCTTCGCGAAGCCCGCTCGGCTTCACCCACGAATCCTCGCAAGCTCGGAATTGCCGCGGGGCCCGGTCTCAGGCCTTCGCTGCGGTCACCGCGCCGGAACAAAGCTCCGGTCCCTCCGCCCGGCCTCGCCGGATCGAGGGGCTAGGAGGGCGCGCCGGAGAGGCGGGTGACGACAGCGAGAGCCGTACGGGCGCTCGCCGCGTCGTGGACGCGGAACACCCGGGCGCCCTGCAGCGCCGACACGGCGAGCGTGGCCAGCGTGCCGGCGTGGCGCTCCTCGACGGGCAGGCCGCCCAGTGTCTCGCCGACGAAGTCCTTGTTGGACACGGCCACCAGCACCGGCCACCCTGTGGCGGTCAGCTCGTCGAGCCGCCTGCTGACCTCCAGCGAGTGCCACGTGTTCTTGCCGAAGTCGTGGGCCGGGTCGATCAGGATCGCGTCGCGGCGGACTCCCGCGGCGACCGCGCGCTCGGCGAGGTCCGTCGTGTACGCGACCACGTCGGCCACCACGTCCTCGTACGCGATGCGGTGGGGGCGGGTGCGCGGCTCGACCCGCCCGGCGTGCGCACAGACCAGGCCGATGCCGTACGCCGCGGCTACTTCGGCGAGCTGGGGGTCCACCCCGCCCCAGGTGTCGTTGAGCAGGTCGGCCCCGGCCTCGGCGACGACCTTGGCGACCTCCGACCGCCACGTGTCGACGCTGATGATCACGTCGGGGTGCCGGTCGCGCACCGCGGCGACGACCTCCGCGACACGGCGTATCTCCTCGGCCGGATCGACCTCCGTGCCGGGACCGGCCTTCACGCCGCCGATGTCCACGATGTCCGCACCCTCCTCGATGAGGCGGGAGGCGGCGTCGACCGCGGCCGAGAAGGCGTAGGTCGATCCCCTGTCGTAGAAGGAGTCGGGGGTCCGGTTGACCACGGCCATGACCGCGAAGTCGCCGGGACCGAAGGCACGGCCGCGCAGGCGCAGGACGGCCGACAGGCCGGGCGCCTCGGCGGGCATCGGCGAAGTGGACATCGCGGCCAGCGTACTAGGTCGTGCTGACAAATCATGGCCCCGCTGCGCGTGGCCCAGGCGGCGCCTCGCTGGGTTCTCACCCCACCCACGAAGATTGCTCGCAGGCTCGCAATCTCCGCGGGGCGCGGATTCGCCGCCCGCAGCCTGCGCGAGCTCCTCCTCCGCCTTGCGACGCATCCACCTACGCGCTCGCGGCGGGCAGCATTCGTCAGACACTCCCTAGCGGTACGGCGTCCTCTCGCTTGCCCGCCGGAGACGCGGTCGTGGAACGGTCCAAAAAGACGGCATGTGGTCACGCCGCCGAGCCGCCCTCGGCCAGAGCCACGAAGTGCTGCGCCATCGCGGGCAGCCGCCGCCGGGCGTGCACAACCGCGATGATCTTGCGGAGCGAGGGATCGAGCGAGCGGATCACCAGGCCCGCCCTGGCCGCCTGCTCGGCCATGCCCCGGTACCACAGCAGCGAGGCCCGGCCCTCCCGTACGGTCAGCAGCCAGCCACGGCGCTCGTCGGACTCGACGGCCGGGACCGGACGGACGCCGTGCGTGGCGAAGATCTGGTCGAACTCCCTGCGGCGGGGGCTGCCGGGGGAGGGCAGCACCAGCCGCATGCCGTCGAGCCTGGCCACGGGGACGGGGTCGGGCAGGTCGAGGCCGGGCGGGGAGATCAGCACGATCTCCTGGCGTTCGAGCGGGTGGCTCACCAGGTCGGTGGGCACCGGGAGGTCGGTCAGCCCGAGATCGGCCCGTTGCTCGCGGACCGCGCTGACCACCGCCTCCCGGCCCTCGCACCGCACGATCTGCACCCGTATCCCCGGATGCTCGGCGGCGTAGGCGGGCAGCAGACGCCCGGCGAGGCCGGGCTCCAGGCTCGGGGTGGACGCGATCCGCAGTTCGGCGCCGGAGGAGTTGGTCTGCGTCGCGAGGGCCTCGATCTCGGCCACCGCGTCGAGGGCCTCGCGGGCCAGCTTCACCACCCGGCGTCCCTGGGCCGTCACGACGACCCCCCGGCCCGAGCGGGCGAAAAGCGTCATTCCGAGTTCACGTTCCAGGTCGCGTATCGCGCGGGACAGAGCAGGCTGCGCGATATAGAGCGATCTGGCGGCATCGGTCATGGTGCGGTGCTCCGCAGTGGCGACCACATAACGGAGCTGCTGCAGATTCATGCGAAAAACGCTAGGGCAGACGAGCCCGGCGATTCCGGAACATCGCAGAGATCACGCTGGTCGATTACACATCGTGCCCGACATCTGCTACATCCGTGATGGATGAGATTTCAGTATTCTTTTGCCCCAAATCCACAAAGGGGGCAAAGTCGTGGCGCAGCAGCACCCTCCCCAGGAGCCGCCGGGGGAGAGTTATCCCTATTCGGGGCCGCCGTACTCGCCGCAGCAGGAGGCCGTGCCCGGCGCACCGGACGCATCGGGATCACCCGGCGCGACGCCGGGGCCGTACGGCCCGCAGGGGTGGAGCGGACTCGAGGGCGGCGCATGGCAGCAGGCGCCCGGCACCACTCCTTACCCGCCGCCGGCGCAGCCGCAGAACGGCTCCCAGCCGCCGGGAGGTCAGCCGTACGGCACGCCCTACCCGCCCGGGGCGCACCCCCAGGGCCCGCCCGCGTACCCGGCCCCGTCTCCCGGCCCGGCCTATCCGGCTAACGCCGCCTCCCAGGGCGCTCCCGCCGTCCCCGGCATGCAGCAGGGCGATGGTCTCTATCCCGGGCCCCAGCCGCAGGGCTCCGGGGCGTACCCCGGGTCTCAGCCGCAGGGCGGGGTTCCGTATCCCGGACCGAACGGCGGCAGCCCTTATTCGCAGGCCGCGCCACCGTACGGCCCAGCAGCTCAGGCGGGGGCGGACGCGCAGGGCGGCGCCTACAGGCAGGGCACACCGCCCTACGGCCCGGGAGCTCAGGCCGGGGCGGACGCGCAAGGCGGCGCCTACGGGCAGGGCACCCCTTATCCCGGCGCGACGCCCTACCAGTCCGGCCCCCAGGGAGGGACGCCGTTCCAGGGTGAGGCACCGTTCCACAGCGGGGCGCAGTTTTCAGGTGGGGCGCAGTTCCAGGGCGGGGCACAGTTCGAGCAATCGTCAAGACCTGTGGATCACGAGTTCCTAAGCAGCTGCTGGTGAGGGCTGATCGTCGGGGCGTTCGACGAGCTTGCCGTTGACGAAGGTGGCCCCGGCGCGGACCAGGGCGACGAGGTGGGGTGCGTTGACCGCGCGCCATCGGGCCTGGGCCGACTCGATCAGCTTGAAGGCCATGGCCAGCCCGGCCGCCCGGGATCCGGGGCCTTTGGTGACCTTGGTGCGGTGCCGGACGGTGGCGAACGTCGACTCGATGGGGTTGGTCGTGCGCAGATGCACCCAATGCTCGGCTGGGAAGTCGTAGAAGGCCAGCAGTTCGTCCACGTCGTCGACGACCTTGGCCACGGCCTTGCCGTACTTGGCCCCGTAAGCGGCCTGGAACGCCTTCACCGCCGCCAGGGCGTGGTCTTTGTCCTCGGCGTTCCAGATCTCCGCCAACGCCTTCTTCGCGCCGCTCTGTGCGGACTTCGGCATGGCTCCCAGCACGTTGGCGATTTTGTGAAACCAGCACTTTTGAGCCCTGGCCTGCGGGAACACCTCACCGAGGGCGGCCCAGAACCCCAGTGCGCCGTCCCCGACGGCCAGCACCGGCGCGCGCATCCCCCGCCGTTTGCAATCGCGCAGCAGGTCGGCCCACGACTCGGTCGACTCGCGGTAGCCGTCGGACAGCGCGATGAGTTCCTTGCGGCCGTCGGCGCGCACGCCGATCATCACCAGCAGGCACAAACGGTGTTCCTCCAGGCGGACGTTGACGTGCACGCCGTCGGCCCACAGGTAGACGTAGTCCACGCCCGACAGGTCACGGTCGGCGAAGGCGCGCTGTTCGGCCTTCCACTGCTCGGTCAGCTTCGTGATGACCGGCGCCGACAGGCCGGCGGCCGAGCCGAGGAACTGCCCCAGCGCTGGGACGAAGTCACCGGAGGACAGGCCGTGCAGGTAGAGAAGTGGCAGCACTTCGGTGATCTTCGGTGTCTTGCGCGCCCAGGGCGGCAGGATCGCCGAGGAGAAGCGCTTGCGCTCGCCGGTGACCTCATCGACGCGCCTGTCGTTGACCCTGGGCGCCTTGACCTCGATCGCGCCGGCCGCGGTGAGCACCTCGCGCGCCTGGTGGTAGCCGTTACGCACGACCAGACGGCGCCCATCGTCGTCACGCTGATCGGAGAACTGGGCGATATAGGCGTCGACTTCGGCTTTGAGCGCTTCGGCGAGCATCCTGCGGGCGCCTTCCCGGACGATCTCGTCGATCAGGGAGGAGGAGACCGGGGCGTCTGCGGTACGGCGGTCGCCGTCAGCGGGGTCAGGGACTACGGTGAGCACGGGTGTGCCTTCCCGACCGACGTTGGCGCGTCGGTCATGCATGAGACCTACATGATCATCGGGAAGGTACACCCCTTCCCTGAAGATCCACAGGTTCTAAGCATTGCTCGCACAGTTCTCAGGTGAGGCGCAGTTCCAGGGCGGCGCACACTCTCCGGGTGGGGCGCAGTTCCAGGGCGGCGCACAGCCTCAGCCACAGGCTTCGGGGTGGCCGGATGCGGCGGGTGCCGGAGCGCACGCGCAGCCTCCCGCGCAGTCCTTCGCGCAGCCGCCTGTGCAACCTTCTGCGCAGCCCTCTGTGCAGCCCTCTGTGCAAGCCCCCGCGCACCCCTCTGCGCAACCGCCGGCCCAGTCGTACGCCGGGCCCTACGGGCAGCCCTACGCACCCTCGCCGTCCCCCACTGCCCCGGCGGCCCCGCAACCCGGCGCACCGTACGCGCCGAACGGGGCGGCGGGCCACCAGGGAGGCCAGGCGTACGCGCCGGGCGGGCCCGGATATCCGCAGGACTTCCCGGGATCGATGGGGAGCACGGCGTCCCCCGGCCCTGCGCAGGGCATGCAGTTCCAAGCGGCGCCGTTCCAGGCCGCACCGCCCCAAGCGCCGCCCCAGGCACCTCCGCAGCCGATGCCCCAGCCGGCACCCCTGGCAGCACCACAGGGCACGCCGTTCCAGGTGCCACCGCCACCGGCGCAGCAGCCGGCGCCGCCCCAGGGGCCGGGGTGGGCTCCGCAGCCTCCGCCTCCCCCGCGCGGGCCCGGCGCCCCCTATCCGCCGCCCGCCTGGCGGCCACCCCGCCGCAAGTCCGGCGGAGGGGCGGTCATCGGCGCGCTCATGGGCGTGCTGGCGCTGGTCTTCGTGCTCATCGTGGTCGTGGGCGCGCTGACCGGCCTCACGCACCACACCGAGACGGTCTCGCCGGTCGCGATCCCGAGCTTCACCTTCTCGCCGTTCCCCACGGACGACGCCACCACGAGCACGGAACCGTCCGAGCAGCCCACCTCGAAGCCGACGTCGAAGCCGACCTCTCAGCCCACGACGCGGCCGAAGCCCGTGCTCAACCGCACGACGAAGAACAACAGCCTCTATCGGGCCGGGTCGCTGGCGACGACGAACTGCCGGGCGGGGAACGCGAGCATCTACAACCACGCCCAGTTCAAGGCGCTGATCCTCAAGACCGGCACGTGCATGGGCAAGGCGTGGGGGCCGGCACTGGAGCGGGTGGGGTTCGACTGGAGCCCGCCGCACTACATGATCGCGGCGCGCAAGGGCAGGGGCGCGTGCGGCGACTATCCCTCCCCCGGCAGCAACGTGCCGTACTACTGCCCGAGCAACAGCACGATCTACGCCTCCACCTCGGCAATGGCGAGGGAGTACGGCCCGCTCGGCTCGTGGAACGGGATCATCATCAGCATGATGGCCCACGAGTACGGGCACCACATCCAGAACCTCACGGGCATCTCCGACTCCTGGTGGCAGCAGACGCTCGACTCCAGCTCCCAGAGCGGCAAGATGGCCCTGAGCCGCCGGCACGAACTGCAGGCGACGTGTTTCGGCGGCATGTTCATGCAGTCGGTCGCCGCCTCGTATCCGATCGACACCACCAAGCGCAACACGCTCCTGTGGGCCTACAGCCACCTGGGCGACCCGCCGGGAGGGCCTCGCGACCACGGGAACACGCGCAGCAACGCGGCCTGGTTCCGTCAGGGCTACACCCGCCCGAAGGCATACCAGTGCAACACCTGGGTAGTCGGCTCCAGCTCGGTGTCGTGATCAACGCCACAGTTTGCGTCTACCTTGTCCGGATATGGGGGTTAGAATCCCTAGCCACAGCTTCGGAAGAGAGAGCGGTGAACCATGCGAGGCGGGGGTCCCGCTGACGAGGCCGGAGGGCCCAGGGAAGGTCAGCGGCCAGGTCAGTACGGCGGAGACCCAGGTCAGCCCGGTGGTGGGCACCCCGGCCAGCCTGGCGCGAGCCCCGGCCAGCACAGCGGGCACGCAGGTCCGCCCGGCGAGAACCCAGGCCCGTACGGGAAGCCCGGCCAGCCCGGCGGCCATGCAGGCCCACCCGGTGGGCACGCCGGTCCGCTCGGCGCAGATGTCGGCCAGTCTGGTGGGTACCCCGGTCAGCACAGTGGCGACCCGGGCCAGCCGGGCGCAGACGCCGGGCCGCCCAGTGGTCACCCCGGCGCGAGTCCCGGGCAGCCTGGCGCGAGCCGACCAGGAGACGCGAGCCGGCCAGGGGACGCAGGTCGGGCCGGTGGAGACACGGGCCGGCATGGCCGGAGCGAGGACGGCATGCCGCCCCTGGGCGCGCCGCCCACGACGGCCCCGCGCGGCGGACAGCCGCGTTTCGGCCCTCCGCTGACGACCGCCTCCCTGATCGGCTGGACGGCGCTGTCGGCAGTCCTGCCCGGAGCGGCCCATCTGCGGGCGGGCAACCGCCGCACCGGGATCGCGCTGCTGGCGACGTTCGGCGTCGTGCTGGTCGCCCTGGTGATCCTGGTCCTGCGCCTGAAGGACAACGCGGGGGTCGCGCTGCGCGGCAGCACGATGACCGCCGTCATGGCCGGAGCCGCCGTGTGCGCGCTCGCCTGGTTCGCTCTCGTGCTCCTGTCGTTCGTCGCCCTGCGGCCACAGCGCCTGACGCAGACCGGCCAGGTGGTGTCGGGCGTCGTCGCGGGCGTCCTGTGCGTGGCCGTGATGGCCCCGTTCGCCTTCACCGCGAACACGATCAGAACGGCCAGCCAGTTACTCGACGACGTCACGGCTCCGGCGGAGGGCTCGACCCCCGTCCCCGTACGTGCCGAGGACCCGTGGAACGGCCGCACGCGCGTGAACTTCCTGCTGATCGGCGGCGACGCGGCGGGCAACCGGATCGGGGTGCGCACCGACTCGATGACCGTGGCCAGCGTGAACATCGCCACCGGCAACACCGTCCTGTTCAGCCTGCCGCGCAACCTCCAGTACGTCCGCTTCCCCGCGAGCAGCCCCCTTCACAAGGTGTTCCCGAACGGCTTCAACGCCGAAGGGCAGGGCCTGCTCAACTCCGTCTGGTACTACGCCGACAACAACCCCCAGATCATGGGCGGCAAGAACAGGGGCGCGCAGGCGCTGAAGGACGCGATCGGCTACACCCTCGGTCTGCACATCGACTACTACGCGATGGTCGACATGTACGGCTTCGCGGCCCTGATCGACGCGGTCGGAGGGCTCAAGATCCGGGTCCAGCAGGACATCAAGTGGGGCGGCAAGTTCGGCACCGCCGGCACCATCAAGGCCGGCTACCGGACGCTCAACGGCGAGGAGGTGCTCTGGTATGGCCGCTCGCGGGTGGACAGCGACGACTTCTCCCGCATGGCCCGCCAGCGCTGCGTCATCGGTGCGCTCGCCCAGCAGGTCACCCCGGCCACGGTGCTCGCGAACTTCAACAAGATCGCCTCGGCTGCTCGGCATCTGTTCCGCACCGACATCCCCCGCGACCTGCTGGAGCACCTCGTCCCGCTCGGCATGAAGGTGCGCAACGCCAAGATCACCAGCCTTCAGTTCGTGCCGCCGCTCATCTATACCGGCAACCCGGACTGGGTCAAGATCAGGAAGCTGACCCGGGAGGCGATCCGGGAGTCGATGGCCGAGCGGGGCACCGTCGCGGCCACCGCCTCGCCGATGACGTCCGCCGGATCGGCGGCGTCCGCCACTCCCTCCGGCTCGCACTCCCCGTCCGCGTCGCCGAGCCCGTCCCCTTCCCGTACGCCGGTGGTCGCCGGGGCGAGCCCCCGCGCGACGCCCACCACGAACGACAAGGCGGCCAAGAACCTCTCGGAGCTCTGCGGCTTCTGAGACGGCGCGGCTGAGCCAGAACCGCGAACCTACCGCCGCGAGAACCGCCTAGCGGAGGCATCGGACGGAGGCTTCCGGCCGAGGGCCGCCGAGCCGAGGCTGCCCGGCCGGAGGCCTTCGGGCGCGGGCTGCCGGGCCGGCGCTTTCGGCCGAAGCTGCCGGACGGAGCGCTGCCGGACGGAGCGCTGCCGGACGGAGTGCTGCCGGACGGAGTGCTGCCGGACGGAGTGCTGCTGAGCGGGGCTTTCAGACCGGGGCTTCCGGCCAGGAGTCCCCACCGGGCGACACCAGGCCGTTTTTACGGGAAGGCGTGGACGCCGCCTTCCCGATGCAGCATGGTTGTCACGTAACGCATCCACCCAGTCACGATCCGCACAGTAACGGAGTGGACTCGTCGTGCGCGTACTCATCCAGTTGCGTCCGTCCCCCGACCTGGTCGCCGCCGTCGCCGACCCGTCGGTCCCCGCGGCGGCGTCGGACGTGGCCGACGGCCTGCCCGGGGTGGTCCTCGACCACTCGTACGCCCCGGTGGCCGTGCCTCGCCCGATGCCCGCATCCCCCGGCGGCGACCCGCTGTCGCTCAACCAGCCGCTGGTCTTCTCCATGGCGCCTCAGGACGCCTCGGTCGTGGTCCGCGGGGAGATCGCCGACGACGAGGTCACCAGCAGGGTCGCCCTCCTGCCCGCGACCCGCCGCGACGTGGTCGCGGTGTACGCCGACCCGGTGATCGAGACCTCGCTCACCTGCGGGGGCGACCCGGCCGTGGGTGACTGGCACGACGTCGAACGGCTGTTGCGCGTGCCCGACCTGACGGCCGAGGGGCTGGACGGCTCCGGCGTCAGCCTCGCGGTCGTCGACACCGGCATCAACGCGGCGTACGTCAAGGCCGCCCGCGGGCAGGACGTGACGGTGGATCACGAACGGAGCTGGAGCCCCGAGGGCGTCTCCGGGACCCCGGGGGACTTCGCGGTCGACCACGGCTCGATGTGCGCCTTCGACGCGCTCATCGCCGCGCCCAAGGCGTCGCTGGTGGACGTGCCCGTGCTGCTGTCGCGGCGGCAGGGCGGCTCGACGCTCGACGGCCTGCTGTCCGACGCCATCGCCGCGTACGCGCACCTGCGCGAGGTACTCGACGCCCAGCCCGCCGAGTCGCGGGCGCTCGTGGTGACCAACAGCTGGGGGTCGTTCTCTCCGCGCTGGGACTTCCCGCCCGGACACCCCGGCAACTACTCGGACAACGCGGCCCATCCGTTCAACCTCATCGTCGGCAGCCTGGCCGAAGCGGGGGCGGACATCCTGTTCGCCGCGGGCAACTGCGGGACGCAGTGCCGCGACAGCAGGTGCGCCTTCCCCGACCGGCCCATCGTCGGGGCCAACTCCCACCCCAGCGTGCTCTCGATCGGCGGGGTCGACACGGCGGGGATGCGGGTCGGCTACTCCTCGCAGGGCCCCGGCCGGCTGACCAAGCGCAAGCCGGACTTCTGCGCCTACACGCACTTCGCCGGGTCTGGTGCGCTCGGCGACGACGAGCCCGACTCGGGCACCTCGGCCGCCTGCCCTGTCGCGGCCGGGCTGGTCGCCGCCGTACGCTCCCGCTGGCCTGCCACGGTGCTGTCGCCCGCCCAGCTCCGTACGCTGCTCCGCCGGACGGCCGATGATCGCAGTGCCGTAGGGTATGACCACGACTACGGGTACGGCGTGGTGGACGCCGCCGGCATCATCGCCGCGCTGCGCCGCCGAGCCGCGAAGGCGGCCTGAACAACGCAGCGCCGCGAAGGCGGCCTGAACAACGCAGCGCCGCCAAGGCGGTCTGCAGACACAGCGCCGTGGAAGCGGGCTGAACAACGCGGCGCCGCGAAAACGGCCTGAGTCATGCGGGCCGCGGAAGCGGTGTGCGACGAAAGCGGCCTGGGGCCGCCGCGCCGTCCGGTGACGAGACGTCCAGCAGAGGGAGGCGGGGCCGGTGGCCGAGGTGCTCATCACCGTCCGGCTCACCGCGCCCGCGACGCTGGAGACCGCGATGCGGCGACTCGGCCTCGCCGAGGACGAGGTCGACACCGGCTACGGCCTGGTGCCGGTCGATCCCCGCAAGGACCTGTACGTCCTGCGGGTGACGGAGGAGGCCGGCCGGCGGGTCGGCGACTCGGACGCCGGGGCTGTGGACGGCGGGGCGGCGGACGGCGGGGCGGCGGACGGCGGGCCCTACTCCGATCCGCCCATCGAGCCCTACGGGCCGCCGCGATGACCGCTCCCGTCTGGGTGGTGTCCGGTCCGCCGGGCGCGGGCAAGTCGACCGTCTGCGAGCTGCTGCTGGCCCGTCTCGACCCCGTGCCCGCCCTGCTCGACAAGGACACGATGTACGGCGGCTTCGTCGAGGCCACACTCGCGGCGTACGGCAGGCCCACGGGCGAGCGTGAGGGGCCGTGGTATGACGAGCACGTCAAACGGCATGAGTACGCCGGCATGACGGCGACGGCCAGGGAGATCCGCTCCCACGGGTGCCCGGTGATGCTCGGCGGGCCCTTCACCTCCCAGGTGCACGACGCGGCGCTCTGGCACGCGTGGGTGGAGGCGCTGGGCGGGCCGGACGTACACCTGATCTGGATCCGCTCCGACGGCCCGACGCTGCGTGAGCGGCTTCTCCGCCGAGGCCTCGCCAGGGACGGGCAGAAGCTGGAGAACTTCGCCGAATATCTGCGCGCCATCCGCGTCGACGAGCCGCCCGCCGTGCCGTACGAGGAGGTCGACAACCGCCTCGGCGCGCCTCCGCTCGACGTCCAGATCGACCGGCTGGTGGCGAGAGCGTAGGCCGCACCCTCAACCGTTCCCGCGTGCTGCTCGCCACGTGCTTGAGCATGCGTTCACGACCATCCGGAGCGTCGGAACGCGGGATCCGAGCACCGCCTGGTGGCGAGAGCGTGGGCCGCACCCTCAACCGTTCTTGCATGCTGCTCGCCGGGTGCTCGCGCATGCGTTCGCGGACCGTTGGAGCGTCGCGACGCGGGATCCGAGTCAAGTGGTCGCGCACCGTTCTCACTTCGGCCGCCGGGACGGCGGAGTTCGTTAGCGTCCGAGGCGTGGAAGCTCCGCGCTTCCCCGGGACGGCCCGCAAGCGCACTGAGCCGCCCCGGACCGATCGATCCCCAAACACGGAGACAACAGTGAAGGCAGTCGCGATCAAGGCGTTCGGAGTTCCCGAAGGTCTGGCCGTCATCGACCTCCCCGCCCCGGTTCCGGGCGCCGGGCAGGTGCTGATCGCCACGGAGGCGATCGGCGTCGGCGGCGTGGACGCCGTGATCCGAAGCGGCGCTCTGGCCGCCTACGGTTTCACGGAAGGCCACATCCCCGGCGGCGAGGTGGCGGGCACCGTGATCGCCGTCGGCGACGACGTCGACACCTCATGGATCGGCCAGCGGGTGTGGGCGTCCACCGGCGTGGGCGGCGGCTACGTCGAGCAGGCGGTCGCCCCGGTCGAGGAGATCGTCCCCCTTCCCGCGGACCTGTCCGCCGTCGACGCGGTGACGCTCGGCAGCTCCGGTGTGGTGGCCCACTTCGCCCTCGCCCACGCCCACTTCGCCCCCGGAGAGTCGGTGCTGGTGCGCGGCGCGGCGGGCAGCATAGGGATCCTGGCCGTACAGCTCGCGGCTCGCGGCGGCGCCGGTGCGGTGGCGGTCACCACCTCGTCGGCCGAGCGCGGCGAGCGGCTGCGCAAGCTCGGCGCGACCCACGTGCTGGACCGCTCCGGTGAGGGCGGCGAGGACGCTCCTACGGGCTACGACATCGTCATCGACGTCGTAGCCGGTCCGGACCTGCCCTCCTTCCTCGACAGGCTCAACCCGAACGGCCGGCTGGTGGTCGTCGGCGTGGTCGGAGGGCAGCCTCCGGCGGACTTCGGCACGACGATGATGGCCGCGTTCCGGAAGTCGCTGTCCTTCGCCACCTTCAGCGCCGACACCGTTGCCGCCTCCGACCGGCGTGCCGTACGGATCGAGCAGTTCGCCGCCGCGGGGCGCGACGCGCTGCACGCCGTGGTGCACGAGGTGCTGCCGCTGGAGCAGGCCGTGCTGGCGCACCGGAAGATGGACGCCGGAGAGGTGTTCGGCAGGATCGTCCTGACCCCGTGACGCGCTCGCCGGCCTGAAGGCCGGGCTCCAGCCCGTGCCGCGTGCGCGGCACCTCTACCGGACTGAAGGCCGGAGCACTGCGGACGAATCCGGTGGCCCCACGGCCCCTGCCGGTCGCGGTCACACGATCTCGTGCCCGTACGCGGCCGCGAGCGGCCGCAGGTCGGGGACACCGAAGGCGGCGCACATCGACGCGAACGCCTCGGCCTTGTCGTCGCCATAGCGGCGCACATGGGCCGCGTAGGTGTCCGCGGTGACGAACCTCGGCGGGTCGGTCTTGCTGTGGAACTTGTCCGCGAACATCACAAGCCGTTCCTCGGCCGACTCCGCGAGGTAGTCGCGGGAAGGCAGCGGCAGGCCCTGTCGCAGCACGTCGTCCCGGCTGATCCCCACGCCCGTGTGGTGGGAGCAGAACCGGCACAGCCTCTCGGGGAAGCCCTCCTTGCGGAGCAGCTCGTGGCCGAGGACTCCGTGGCGTACGTAACCGGCGTGGTCGAGCCGCCCGTCCTCGTCGTAGAGCAGGTAGACGCCGACGTCGTGCAGGAGGCTTCCGGCCCGCACCACGTCGGCGTCGACGTCGAGCCCGGCGCGGTCGGCGCGGTCGGCCAGTTGCAAGGCGATAGCGCAGACGATCTCGCAGTGCGTGTAGACGAGGTCGAACGCCTCCTCCGTCGGCGCGTGTCTCGCGTGCAGTGCGCGGAGCTCAGCGTCCGTCGGAAGCCGCATGGGCGGAGTCTAGCAAGCGATGATCATCGGCTGGCGGCCCTGGATGTCAGGAGGGCACGGGGATATCAGGAGGGCACCCGTTCGCCGAGGCTCTCACGCAGGCTCCTGATCTCCTCGCGCAGGGCCGACAGCTCGGCCAGCGTCGAGCGGTCGTCCGTGTCCCTGGCCTCCTCTTCCATCGCGCTCACCACGACCGCGATGAAGAGGTTCAGCACGACGAAGGTGCAGACCAGCACGAAGATGACGAAGTAGATCCACGACGAGGGATGGCTCTCCATCAGCTGGCGGTTGATCTCCGACCAGCCGTCGCCCGTCATGACCTGGAACAGCGTGTACAGCGACGTGGGCAGGTCGCCGAAATACTCGGGCGCGGCGGCGCCGTACAGCTTGGTGCCCATGACGCCGGCGACGTACAGGATGAGGCCGAGCAGCACGACGATCGAGCTCATGCCGGGGATGGCGGTGAGCAGCGCGGAGACCACCCGCCGCAGCGACGGCACGACCGAGATGAGCCGCAGTGCCCGCAGGACGCGCAGCGCCCGCAGCACCGACAGGCCCCCGGCCGTGGGGAGGAACGAGAAGCCGATGATCAGCAGGTCGAAGACGTTCCAGGCGTCGCGGAGGAACCGCCACCGGTAGACGTAGATCTTGGCGAGGATCTCCGCCACGAAGATGTACAGGGCGACGTGGTCGGCGACATGCAGTTCCGTGCCGTATTGGGCGGTCGCCTCGGCCGAGGTCTCGACGCCCAGCGTGGCCGCGTTGAAGAGGATCACCACCGTGATCACCTGCTGGAACCGCGGCGACTCGATCAGACGGCGGACACGTTCACGCACGAAGAACTCCTGGGAGGCACTGAAAGATCGGCACAGAGCCTAGTGCCCCCCGGGGACATTTCCGTTACCCGGCCTTGGCGCTCCTATTGACGGCGTTCGAACCGGCCACGCCGCCGCCGACCGTCTCACCACGGGGCAAGACGGCCGACGCGGCAGGCTCTCATCGCACGGCGAGACGGCCGACGCGGCACCCTGTCACCGCACGGCAAGACGGCCGACGCGGCACCCTGTCACCGCACGGCAAGACGGCCGGCGCGGCACGCTCTCGCCGCACGGCAAGACGGCCGACGCGGCACACCGTCACCGCTCAGCGAGACCGCCGGTGCGGCGGCCGAAGGGCCTCAGCGCCCAGGACACCGCGGTGAGCGCGGTCAGCATGGAGAGCACCCACACCTCGCCCACGGCGTACCCGGTGGTCAGGTGGGAGACCACGGCCCCGGTGTAGGTGAAGAAGACGCCCGCGTAGGCCCACTCCTTGACCAGCGCGCAACGCGGGACGAGCAGGGCGATC
Organism: Microbispora hainanensis; assembly: GCF_036186745.1. Classification (NCBI taxonomy): domain Bacteria; kingdom Bacillati; phylum Actinomycetota; class Actinomycetes; order Streptosporangiales; family Streptosporangiaceae; genus Microbispora; species Microbispora hainanensis. The sequence goes on from NZ_CP108086.1 coordinate 7,162,779, forward strand.
GCCCCCAGCACCTTCCAGGTGCCCAGCAGCACCAGGAAGTAGGACGGATAGCCCAGGTGCGTCACCAGGTCGCTGACGTACGGAATCCGCGCGATGTCCCAGACGCCGCCGATCGCCAGTTCGGCCGTCACCGCCACGGTGGACGTCCAGTAGCCGGCCGCGCGCACGCGTGCCCAGTTCCTGGTGCTGCTCGAAATCGTTGCCATGAGATGCTCCTTGTCACATCCGAGCAGGGTCCGGGTTCATCGCCATGAACCCCGGCGGCGGAAGGATGTGACCGATGGACGAAGACGGGCTGGCCGTACGCTTCGAGGAGCAGCGGCCCCACCTGCGGGCGGTCGCCTACCGGATGCTGGGCTCGCACGCGGAGGCGGACGACGCGGTGCAGAACGCGTGGCTGCGGCTCAGCGGCGCCGACACCGCCGGCGTGGCCAACCTCGCGGGCTGGCTGACCACCGTCGTCGCCCGGGAGTGCCTGAACATGCTCCGCGCGCGCCGCAACCGCCGTGAGGAACCCCTTCCCGACGTCACCGCCGAGCCCGCCGCCGAAGCCCACGACGCGGGAGATCCCGAAGCCGAGGCCCTGCTGGCCGACTCGATCGGTCCCGCGCTGATGGTCGTGCTCGACGGTCTCGCCCCCGCCGAACGGCTCGCTTTCGTCCTGCACGACGTCTTCGCCGTGCCCTTCGGCGAGATCGCCGACATCGTGGGAAGGTCCCCCGCCGCCGCCCGTCAGCTCGCCAGCCGGGCCCGCAGACGGGTCGTGGGCGCGACCCCGCCCCGGCAGGTGGACATCGCCCGGCAGCGGCGGGTCGTGGACGCCTTCCTCACCGCGCTGCGGCATGGTGATTTCGACGGGCTGCTCGCCGTGCTCGATCCCGATGTCCTGCTCAGGGACGGCGACGCGGAGCCGGTGCGGGGTGCGCGAGCCGTGGGCGCCCATGCGCTCACCTTCTCGCGTGCCGCCCGGTTCGTACGGCCCGCATTGGTGGACGGCGCCGTTGGCCTCGCGATCGTCCCGCAAGGACGCCTCATCGGGGCGCTGGCCTTCACCTTCGATCACGACAAGATCACCGCGATCGAGATGATCGACGATCCGGGCCGCCTGCGGCACGTCGACCTGGCGGCTCTCCGCCCGTGACCGCGTCGCGTCCCCGCCTCTGACCACATCGCGTCCCCGCCTCTGACCGCGTCGCGTGCCCGCCTCGCCGTGGCGGGGGCGGGGTGACGGACGGACAGTCCAAGATTCCGGACCTGCCGCCGCAGCCGTCCTTGGCGCATGCTCGGGCCGCCGGGAGAGTCGAGCCATGAAACGGACGACACCCATACGTGAAAAGGAGCCTCGAAGCCTAGGGGCGCTCATCCGGGCCTGGCGGGAGCGCGCGCTGCTGACCCAGGAGCAGCTCGCCGACCGGGCGGGCGTCAACGTCCGCACCATCGGCAGGATCGAGGGCGACGCCGTGGGGCGGCCCCGCAGCGCGTCGCTTCGGCGGCTGGCCGAGGCGCTGGGCCTGGACGGGCGGGAGCGGGCCCTGCTCGCCGCGGCCGCGTGCCGCGAACCGGTCCGGCAAGACAGTGAGGCCACCTCCGTGCGGGTCGGATCCGCGTGCCGCTGCCGGTCGCACCGGTGGCGGTCGCGTCTGGACGCCTGGCACTGATCACCGAGCCCATGCCGGTCACCCCAGTTCCGGTCACCCGGACACCTGCGGCCGGTGCCGACGTGACGACCCGCGGCGCGCTTCCCGAACGTCACCGGGGAAGCGCGCCGCGGGTGGCGGTCTCAGGCCATCACGGCACGGCTGACAAGCGGCTCACCGCTTCTGCAGACCACGCAGAAGAGCCAGAGCTGGACCGCGACGACGGTGCCGCCGTCACGGAGGTTCCGGCAGTAGGCGCGGTAGTTCCCGGTCGCCTCATATGCGCTGCCCGCGGCCACGCACTTCCCGCACGCGTTGGGCTGGGAGTAGGTGGCCTCCAGGAAGGAGCCCGACGGAGGCAGCGAGATCGAGCAGCTCACGGCGGGCGCGAACCCGGCCGTGGCAGGCTCCGCCCTCGCCTGCGTCTGCACCTCCCCCTGCACCCCCACCTCCCCCTGCACCCCCACCTCCGCGTGCACCCCCGCATCCCCCTGCACCCCCACTGCCCGCCGCACCTCCCCCCGCACCTGCGCATTGGCTGGGGTTGCGCTCGCGATGGCCCCCGCCATCAGCGCGAACGCCGCGCCCAGTCCGATGGTCGTCTTCGTCAAGGAGCGCACGGTCATGATGTCGTCCTTCCGATCGCATCCGTCAGGCGTGACCGGCGCCGGTCGTCGCGGCTGTCAGCGGTCCGCGGAGCGCCGTACCGTCTCCGGAGGACCGCCTCGTGCGGACCTTCACGTCGGCGACGCCGGAGTGGGGAAACAGCGGCGCTCCCCGCCGCGCGTCGGCGTGCATGCACCGGTCATGGCTCCACTCTCCTGGCTGCTCGCGTGGCGAACCAGGGCGTCCACCGGCCATTCGCCGGGCATTCCCCGGGCACCATGCCCTGAGCATCCCGCCCTGAGCATCCCGCCCTGAGCATCACGCCCGCCCGGCCAACACGTGGCACTCCTTGCGCACCCCGCGAACCGCGTGATCCTGTGATGTGCGGCTTCGCGGCAGGGTTCCGTCCGGCCTCCTGTCAGGCGAGCCGCTCACGGGCGCCGCGACGAAGGCCGTGTGTTCGCCGGCGCACTCCGCCCAACAGCGTCACTCCGCCCGACAACGCCGCTCTGCCAGACGGCGGACTTCAGCGGGCGGCGGCGTCGACGGCCTGGGCCGACAGGACGTGGTCGAGCACCATGAGGGCACAGCCGGTGATGCCGGCGCCGGGCCCGAGGCGGCTGCGCTCGATGCGCAGGCTGCGGGTGGCGAGCTGGGTCGAGCGCCGGTAGACGACCTCGCGCACGCCCGACACGAGCGGCTGGAACATCTCGGCGACGTCGCCGCCGAGGACCACGACGGCGGGGTTGAGCAGGTTGACCGCACCGGAGATGACCTCGCCCAGCCAGCGGCCGGCCTGCCGCACCACGGCCATGGTCTCCGCGTCGCCTGCCCGGACCAGGGCGGTCACGTCGGCGAGCGACATCACGTCGCGGCCCTTCGCCCGCAGGTCGCGCAGGATGGCGGTGCCGCTGGCGACCGAGTCGACGCAGTCGAGGTTGCCGCAGCGGCACAGCACTCCGCCGCCGTCCCGCACGGGGATGTGCCCGATCTCCCCGGCCGCGCCGAGCGCGCCGCGCAGGATGCCGCCGCCGGAGATGACTCCGGCGCCGATGCGGGTGGAGACCTTCACGAACAGCAGGTCGTCGAGCTCCGAGGCGTAGACGACCCGGTGCTCGCCCATCGCGATGACGTTCACGTCGTTGTCCACGAGCACCGGCACGTCGAACCGCTCGGCGATGATCGGCGGGATCACCACGCCGGTCCAGCTCGCCATCACGCGGGCGCTCTCGACCCGGCCGGCGGCGAACTCCACGGTCGCAGGCACGCCCAGGCCGATGCCGACGACGTCGTCGCGCCCGTCGAGCAGCTTTTCCCAGGTGTCCATGAGCAGGGGCAGGACGACGCCCGGCCCCTCCTCGACGTCGATGTCCAGGTCGGTGCGGTGCAGCACCTCGCCCGCGAGGTCGCACAGCGCGATCTGCGTACGGCGGGCGCCGAGCGAGGCCACCGGGACGACTCCCCCGGAGGTGGCGAAGCGCAGTCGCATGGGCGGGCGGCCGCCGGTGGACGGCCCCTCGGCGTCCTCCACGATCAACCCGCGCTGCAGCAGGTCGCTGACGCGGTGCGCGACGGCCGGTCGGGACAGGCCCGTCACACGGCCGATGTCGGCGCGCGTCACCGCCTCCCCGCTCCGGATGAGCTGGAGGACCTCGCCGGTCGTGGCTAGACGTGACATCGAGCGTAAGTGAAGCACAGAAGCTCACCTAAGTTCAATGACTTATTCATTCGAAGTTACAAAAGTCGGCTTGAAAAGTCGCATAACTTCCCGATACTGTCCCTTCCGTGCCCGATCGACACCTGGTGCCCGATCAACGGGTCGAAGACCGGACGTCAGGCCGGGCACACGTCCCGGGACGAAGGATCCGGGGCGAGTTGGACCCCGCCTCGCGGCGGCCCCGGCAGGAGGAGAACCTTCCGTGACGCACCCCGTTATCACCGAGGTCACCGAACGCGTGGTCGCGCGCAGCCGCGAGAGCCGCGAGGCCTACCTGGAGCGGGTGCGCCGCGCCGGGGCCGAACTGCGTGAGCGGGGGCCGGCCCGGGGGCGGCTCGGCTGCGCCAACCTGGCCCACGGCTTCGCCGCCGCACCTGCCGAGGACAAGATCGGCCTGCGTGGTACGGCGAAGCCGGGCGTGGCCATCGTGACCTCGTACAACGACATGCTGTCGGCGCACCAGCCGTACGAGACCTACCCGCCAGAGCTGAAGCGGGCGGTCCGCGAGGCGGGCGGCGTGGCACAGGTCGCGGGCGGCGTGCCCGCGATGTGCGACGGCGTCACCCAGGGCCGGGCCGGCATGGAGCTGTCGCTCTACAGCCGCGACGTGATCGCGATGGCGACCGCGATCGCGCTGTCGCACGACATGTTCGACGCGTCCCTGCTGCTCGGGGTCTGCGACAAGATCGTCCCGGGACTGCTCATCGGCGCCTTACGCTTCGGGCACCTGCCGGCGATATTCGTCCCCGCCGGGCCCATGACCTCGGGCCTGCCCAACAAGGTCAAGGCCAGGGCGCGGCAGGCCTTCGCGGAAGGCAAGATCGGCCGACTGGAGATGCTCGACGCCGAGGCCTCGTCCTACCACTCCCCCGGCACCTGCACGTTCTACGGCACCGCCAACTCCAACCAGCTCCTCATGGAGGTCATGGGCCTCCACCTGCCGGGAGCGACGTTCGTCAACCCGCACACCGAGCTGCGGCGCGCGCTGACCGCGGCGGCGGCCCGGCGGGCGGTCGCGATCACCCCGCACGGCGCGGAGTACACGCCCGTCGCCGAGGTCGTGGACGAGAAGGCGATCGTCAACGCGGTCGTCGCGCTGCTGGCCTCCGGCGGCTCCACCAACCACACGATGCACCTGGTCGCCATGGCCGCGGCCGCCGGCATCGAGCTGACCTGGGACGACATGGCGGCCCTGTCGAAGGTCGTGCCGCTGATCACCCGCATGTACCCCAACGGCCAGGCGGACGTGAACCACTTCCAGGCCGCGGGCGGCATGGCGGTGTTCATCGGCGACCTGCTCGACGCCGGGCTGCTCCACGAGGACGTGCTCACGGTCGCCGGGCGCGGACTCGGCCTCTACCGCTCGGCTCCCACGCTCAAGGACGGCGCGCTGGTGTGGGACGAGCGGACCGAGCCCAGCACCGACACCGACGTGCTCCGGCCGGTCGCCGAGCCGTTCTCCCCCGACGGGGGCATCCACATGCTGACGGGCAACCTGGGCCGGGCGGTGAGCAAGGTCTCCGCCGTCAAGCCCGAGCACCTGGTGATCGAGGCCCCCGCCAAGGTGTTCGACGACCAGCTCGACCTGCTCGCCGCGTTCGAGCGGGGCGAGCTCGACGGGCAGGACTTCGTCGCGGTCGTCCGCTATCAGGGCCCCCGGGCCAACGGCATGCCCGAGCTGCACAAGCTCACCCCACCGCTGGCCGTCCTGCTCGACCGCGGCCAGAAGGTGGCCATCGTCACCGACGGCCGCATGTCCGGCGCCTCGGGGAAGGTCCCCGCGGCGATCCACCTGTCTCCCGAGGCCGCCGACGGCGGGCCGATCGCGCTGCTGCGCGACGGCGACGTGATCCGCCTCGACTCGGCCGCCGGCACCCTCACCGTGCTCGCCGACCTCACCGGTCGTACGCCGGAGGGCGCCCCGCTGACCGACGAGCAGTGGGCCGGCACCGGCCGCGAGCTGTTCGCCTCGTTCCGCCGCACGGTCGGCCCGGCCGAGCGCGGCGCGAGCGTCTTCGGAGGTGCCGCGTGAGCCTTCCCTGGCTGGTCGCGGACGTCGGCGGAACCAACGCCAGGTTCGGTTTGGTGACCCGGCCCGGAGGGCAGCCGGAGGCGGTAGCCGTACTCGACGTTTCCCAGCATCTCGGCCTTGCCGATGCCGTAGCCGCCTATCTCGCAGACCATGCGGGCGGAGTTCGGCCGGGGGCCGCGTGCCTGGCGATCGCCGGTCCGGTCGAGGACGACCGATACCGGCTGACGAACGCGGGATGGACCGGGTCCGTCAAGGAGCTCGGCATCCCGCGTACGGTGCTGCTCAACGACTTCGAGGCGCTGGCGATCTCGCTGCCGCACCTGGCGGGGGACGACCTCGTGCCGCTCGGCGGCCCGCCGCCGACGGCCGGCCTGACGAAGGTCGTGCTCGGGCCCGGCACCGGGCTCGGGGTGGCCGGTCTCGTGCCCGTACGGGAGGGGTGGCAGCCGGTGCCCGGCGAGGGCGGGCACATCGCGGCTCCCGCCGTCACCGACCTGGAGATGGAGATCGTCCGGGCGGTGCGCGCGGACGGCCTGCCGTACGTGGACGCCGAGCACCTGCTGTCGGGCACCGGGCTGCCGCGCCTGCACCGCGGGCTCGCGCTCGTGCGCGGCGTCACGCCCGAGGACCGCACGGCCGCGCAGATCACCTCCTCGGACGACCCGCTGTGCGCCGAGACCGTGGAGGTCTTCCTCGCCATGCTCGGCAGCTTCGCCGGCGGCGTGGCGCTCACCTTCGCCGCGCGGGGCGGGGTATACCTGGGCGGCGGCGTGCTGCCCCGCCTGCTCTCGCGGATCCCGGGCAGCGCGTTCCGGGCCCGGTTCGAGACGACCGCGCCGGCGCTGACGGAGTACGCCGCCGCGATCGCCACCGTCCTGATCACCGCCGAGCAGCCCGCGCTGACGGGTGCGGCCGCCTGGCTCGCCCAACGAAATCCCGATGTGGAGCTGGTATGAGCAACCTTCTCGACCTCGCACCGGTCGTCCCGGTGGTCGTCCTGGACGACGCGGACAGCGCCGTCCCCCTCGCCCGGGCCCTGGTCACGGGCGGGCTGCCGGTCATCGAGGTCACGCTGCGCACCCCGGCCGCACTCGACGCCATCCGGCGGATCGCCGCCGAGGTGCCGGAGGCCGTGGTCGGCGCGGGCACCGTGCGCTCGCCCGAGGACGTGGAGGCCGCGGTCGAGGCCGGGTCCCGCTTCCTCGTCTCCCCCGGCACCACGCCCGGCCTGCTCGCGGCCATGCTCGCCTCGGGCGTGCCGTTCCTGCCGGGCGTCGCCACGGCCACCGAGGCGATGACGCTGGCCGAGCGCGGTGTGCGCGAGCTCAAGTTCTTCCCGGCCGAGCCGGCCGGCGGCGTCGCGTATCTCAAGTCGCTGGGCGGCCCGCTGCCCGACGTGCGGTTCTGTCCCACGGGTGGGATCACCCCGTCGAACGCGCCGGCCTACCTCGCCCTGCCGAACGTCGGCTGCGTCGGCGGGAGCTGGCTCACCCCGCGCAGCCTGGTCGCGGCGGGCGACTTCGCCAGGATCGAGAAGCTCGCGTCCGAGGCCGCCGCGCTGCGTCCTTGAGCGCTACGCCCCTGAGCGGATCCGGGTCCCTGAGCGCTTCCGGGTTCCAGAGCGCTCCCACCCGCGCCGGGGCCCCGAGCACTCCCCGGTCTCTGGGTTCGCTCCCAGCCATGCCGGGTCCCGAGTGCCCCGCCCCCGGGCGCTTTCCGGGGCTCCTCAAGCTCGCCGGTCCGTCCTTCCTCCCTCGGCGGAGCCGGCGGCCATGCTCGTGACCGCGACCCGGACACGTCCATGGGTGCCGGGCCCGCGACCGCTCACCTGCGGTGGCGAGCCCGGCGTCACCCCATAACCAACCCCCGCGCACAGCCTCACGGGCAGCCTGACGGGCAGCCTTAGGACAGCGCGCGCAGCAGGGCGTCGGGGCCGATCGGGTCCTCGTGCGTGCCTTCCGAGGTGCACGCGTGCGCCCCGGCCACCGCGCCCAGCCGTACGCACTCCTCCAGGGGCCGGCCGGTCAGGCGTCCGTACAGGAAGCCGGACACGAACGCGTCGCCGGCGCCGTTGCTGTCGGCCACGGGACCGGGAGGCGGCGCGGCCGGGAAGGCGCGGATCCGCCCTCCGGCCAGCACGTGGCAGCCCGCGGCCCCGTCCGTGCACACGACCACCGACGCGCGGCCCCGCCCGGCGATCGCCCGCATGATCTCCTCGCGCCGCCCGCCGAGCCTGGCCGCCGACAGGAAGACCACGTCGGAGGAGTAGGCGAAATCCTCGTGATGTGGGTTCTTCCCGTCCCAGTCGTGCAGGTCGGTCGAGACCGTCGTGCCGTCGGGGATGTCGGCGTAGACGTGCCGGGCGAAGTCCACGATCGAGACGTGGACGTGCCGGGCCGACCGGAGCGCGGGCAGGTAGAGGTCGCGCGGCATCCGCTGGCCGGGTACGGCCCTGGGGTCGAACAGCGACAGGCGCCTGCCGCCGGGGTCCACGAGCAGGACGCTGCGGCGGGTGCCCGCCTCCGACGGGGCGTGGGCGAAGTCCACGCCACGGGCGGCGAGGTGGCCGCGGATCAGCGCGCCCTGCGGGTCGTCGCCGATGAGGTCGACGAACTTCACGCGCAGGCCGAGGGCGTGGCAGCCGAGCGCGACCCCCGCGCCGGTGTTGCCGATCCGGTCCACCACGGGCGGCACGGCGTAGGTGTCGGCGTACGGCAGGGGCAGCTCGGGCACGTAGACGGTCGTGTCGACGCCGGCGCCGCCCACGACCAGGACGTCGATGGGATGATCGGTCATTGGCAACGCTCCGCGGAAGGTCGGGAGAGCCCGGCGTGGCGACCTCGCGTGGCCGCCGGGCCGGGGAAGGCGAGACCCCGGCAGGGGCTCAGCGGTTGACCAGCGGGCCCGAGCTGGTGGAGCCGCGCACCACGAGCTCGGGCTGGTAGACCAGCTCGACGTGCTTGGCGGGAGTGCCGCCGATCTCCTCGAGCAGGGTCTCGACGGCGGCGGCCGCCATCGCGACGATCGGCTTGCGCACGGTCGTGAGCGGCGGGTCGGTGAACGCCATCAGCGGCGAGTCGTCGAACCCGACGACCGACACGTCGCCGGGCACCGACAGCCCGCGCTCGCGGGCGGCGCGGATCGCGCCGAGCGCCATGAGGTCGCTCGCGCAGAAGATGCCGGTGCAGCCCCGGTCGAGCAGCGCCGAGGCGGCGGCCTGCCCGCCCTCCACGGAGAACAGCGAGTGCTGGATGAGGTCGTCGACGTCGGCCAGGCCGAGCAGCTGCGCCATCGCCTGGCGGAAGCCCTCGATCTTGCGGATGACCGGGACGAAGCGCCGCTGTCCCAGCGCGAGGCCGATGCGCTCGTGCCCGAGGTCCACCAGGTGCTGTACGGCCAGGCGCGCCGCGAGCCGGTCGTCGGGCGAGATGAACGGCGCGGGGATGGCCTCGTTGTAGCCGTCCACGAGCACGATCGGCAGCCCGCGGTCGGTGAGCCGGTTGTAGCGGTCCATCCTGGCGGTGGTGTCGGCGTGCAGGCCGGAGACGAAGACGATGCCGGACACGCCCCGGTCGAGGAGCATCTCGGTGAACTCGTCCTCGGGGGCTCCGCCGGGCTCCTGGGTGCACAGGATCGGCGTGAAGCCGTGCTGGATCAGCGACTTCTCCATCGCCTGGGCGAACGCCGGGAAGATCGGGTTGCCGAGCTCCGGGATCACCAGGCCGATCAGGCCGTTGCTGCGCTGGCGCAACCGCTGGGGCCGCTCGTAGCCCATCAGGTCGAGGGCGGTGAGCACGGCCTGGCGGGTGGCCGGGGAGACCCCCGCCTTGCCGTTGAGCACACGGCTCACCGTCGCCTCGCTGACTCCGGCCTGGGCGGCGATGTCGGCGAGCCGTGTGTTGTTCATGAGCATTACTTTAGACATTCCTCGCGGTCCACCAGGTGGCCGAGTCGGGAGCGAGCCGCACGTTTTCGCCGGACGTCTCGGGCCCTCCGCTGGCCAGCAGCAGGTCGCCGGGCGCCTCCGTCTCCACCCACTCCCGCGTCATGTTGATCACGCAGGCGAACGAGTCGCCGCGCCGGAACGCGAGCGTGCCGGGCGGGCTGTCGAGCCACGTCAGCGTGCCGTCGCCCAGCTCCGGGTGCTCCCGCCGGAGGGCGAGGGCGGCCCGATAGAGGCTGAGCATCGACGCGCCGTCGCGCAGCTGCGCCTCCACCGACAGGTCGCGCCAGTCGGCCGGCATCGGCAGCCAGCTCTCGTAGACGCCCGGCGGGGTGAAGCCGTACGGCGGCTCGCCCGCGGCGGTCCACGGGAGCGGCACCCGGCAGCCGTCGCGCCCGCTGTCGGGGTCGCGCAGCCGCTGCGGATCCTGGAGGTACTGCTCGGGCAGGTCGAGCACCTCGGGCAGCCCCAGCTCCTCGCCCTGGTAGATGTATGCGGAGCCGGGCAGCGCCAGCATGAGCAGCGCCGCCGCCCGCGCCCTGCGCAGGCCGCGCTCGCCGCCGCCGTAGCGGGTGACGTGCCGCTTGACGTCGTGGTTGGACAGGACCCAGGTCGAGGGCGCGCCCACCAGTGCCGCCGTGCGCACGGACTCGTCGATGACCTCCTTGAAGAGCGCCGCGTCCCAGGGCGTCTTGAGGAAGTGGAAGTTGAACGCCTGGTGCAGCTCGTCGGGGCGGACATAGTTGGCCAGCCGCTCGGGGGTGGGCGCCCACGCCTCGGCCACCCCGATCCGCTCGCCCTCGTAGGAGTCGAGGATGCGGCGCCAGGCCCGGTGGATCTCGTGCACGCCGTCCTGGTCGAAGAACGGCACGACCTGCGCGCCGATCATCTCGGCCTGGCCCCGGGCGCCCACGTCGGGCAGGCCCGGCGCCTTGACCATGCCGTGCGCCACGTCGATGCGGAAGCCGTCCACGCCGAGGTCGAGCCAGAACCGCAGCACGTCGGCGAACTCCTCGTGCACCTCCGGGTGCTCCCAGTTGAGGTCCGGCTGCTCGGGCGCGAACAGGTGCAGATACCACTGGCCGTCCTCGACGCGGGTCCAGGCGGGCCCGCCGAAGATCGACTCCCAGTCGTTGGGCGGCAGCTCGCCGGACGCGCCCTTGCCCTCCCGGAAGATGTAGCGCTCCCGCTCCGGGCTGCCCGGCCCGGCCTTCAGCGCGGCCTCGAACCAGGGGTGGCGGTCGGAGGTGTGGTTGGGCACCACGTCCACGATGATCCGCAGGCCCAGCCGGTGGGCGTCGGCGATCAGCGCCTGGGCGTCCGCAAGCGCGCCGAAGAGCGGATCGACGTCGCGATAGTCGGCCACGTCGTATCCGAAGTCGGCCATCGGCGAGGGATAGAACGGCGTCAGCCAGATCGCGTCCACGCCGAGGTCGGACAGGTAGCCCAGGCGGCTGCGCACGCCGAGCAGGTCGCCGATCCCGTCACCGTTGCCGTCCGCGAAGCTGCGGACGTACACCTGGTAGATCACCGCGTCGCGCCACCACCGCGTCGAGACCGCGGACGGCTGGACGGCGAGTTCGGTCATTGGGATCCCCCGATTCTCATATAGGGTCACGCCTTCGTCGCGCCGGCCGTCAGGCCGGTCACGAGGTGGCGCTGGACGAGCAGGAAGACGACGGCCGCCGGGATCGCGATCAGCACCGACGAGGCCGTCAGCAGGCCCCACTCCGCCTTGTGCTGGCCGACGAACTGGCTCAGGCCGACCGCGAGCGTGTACTTGTCGTCACCCGTCATGAACGCGGTCGCGTACGCGACCTCCGCCCAGGCGGTGATGAACGAGTAGAACGCGGCCACGGCGAGGCCGGGCTTGGCCAGCGGCAGGATGAGCCGCCAGAACGTGCCGAAGGGGGTCAGGCCGTCGACCCGGCCGGCCTCGTCGATCGTCACGGGGACGGTGTCGAAGTAGCCCTTCATCATCCACGCGCAGAACGGCACGGTGGAGGTGAGGTAGGCGATGACGAGCGACGGGAACTGGTTGATCAGCCCGAGCCCGGCCATCAGGTTGTAGATCGGCACGATCAGGATGGCCACGGGGAACATCTGCGTGATCAGGAGCATCCACATCACCGAGCGGAAGCCGGGGAAGCGGAAACGGCTGACCGCGTAGCCGGTCGTGGCCGACAGCAGCACGCCGAGCACCGCCGTGGTCAGCGACACGATCACGGAGTTGGCGGCCCAGGTGAGGAACCGGGTCTCCCCGAGGACCTGCGTGTAGTTGGCGAGCGTGGGGTGGTCGATCGGCGCGACCGAGGCGGTCTCGATGACCGTCCGCGGCTTGAGCGAGGTCAGCACCAGCCACGCGACCGGGAACACCGACACGATGCTCGCCGCGATCAGCGTGAGATGCAGGGCGATCGACCTGCCGGGGCTGCGCCTGTCGCGGCTCCACGCGGCGGCGGGAGCGGCCCGGCTCACCATGCCTCCCCCTGCTGCCTGAGCGCGCGCCGGTAGACCGTGGCCATGACGACGAGCAGCGCGAGGATCACCATGCCCCAGGCCGCGGAGCCCGAGTAGTTCCTGATGCCCTCGAAGGCCTGGCGGTAGGCGTACGTCACGAGGATCTCCGTGGCTCCGCCCGGTCCTCCCCTGGTCAGCAGGAAGATGACCGGGAACTGGTTGAAGGTCCAGATCGTGCCGAGCAGCACGACCGTGCTCGACACCGGGCGCAGGCCCGGCAGCGTGATGTGGCGGAAGCGCTGCCACGGCGTGGCGCCGTCCACCTCGGCGGCCTCGTACAGCTCGCGCGGGATGGCCTGCAGGCCGCCCAGCAGCGCGAGCATCATGAACGGCACGCCCAGCCACACGTTGCAGGCGATCACCGAGACCTTGGCCCAGAACGGGTCGTCGAGCCAGCTGACGCCGGCGAACCCCGCGGCCCGCAGCATGGCGTTGACCACGCCGAACTCGCCGTTCAGCAGGTAGCGCCAGATGAACGCGGACACGAAGGCCGGCACGGCCCAGGGCAGCACGAGCAGGATCCGGTAGAGCGACCGCAGCCGCATGGGCCGGTTCATCAGCAGCGCCAGGCCCAGGCCGATGCTCACGTGCAGGGCGACGCAGACGACGGTCCACACGATCGTCCAGGTGAGCCGGCCGAGGAACTCCGCGGACGTGAGGATGTCGGTGTAGTTCTTCAGGCCCACGAACTCGTAGGTGGACGGGATGACGTTCATCCCGATCGTGCGGCCCATGTTGCCCTCGGTCGCGTCGGTGAGCGACAGGTACACGCCTCGCACGAGGGGGTAGCCGACGAGCACCAGCGTCACTATGACGACCGGCGCGGTCATCGCCCAGGCGTACCAGTGGCGCGACAGAAGGCGCCGCGCCCCCGGACGGGGCGCGGCCCTTCTCGTCGCGACGACGTCAGCCGTCATCGCCTACAGGCTCCAGCCCTTGAGGATGCCCTGGTAGGCGGTGGCGACGTCCGTGAGCATGGGCTCGGTCGTCGTCTGCCCGCCCGCGAGCTTCTGGTAGCCCTCGACCAGCGGCTGGAACAGCGAGGCGGCCTCCGGGATCCAGGGACGCTCGACGGCCGTCTCCATCGGCTTCTGCCACTGGGCGATCTTGGGGTTGGCCGTCGCCTCGGGCGCGCTGTAGGCGGGCTGGCGGGTCGGCAGCAGGCCGAGCTTGCCGGCGACCTTGGCCTGGCTCTCCGCGCTGGCCATGAACTGGACGAACAGGTAGGACGCGTCCAGGTTCTTCGAGCCCGCGTACACGGTGTAGTCGTGGCCGCCCAGCGGCGAGCCCGCCTTCACCGAGCCGGCCGGAACCGGGGCGACGCCGAAGTTGTCCGGATTGTCCTTGAACACCTTGCCACCGAGGTTGTCCGCGTTGGACCACGGGCCGTTGAAGATCATCGCGACCTTGCCGTCCTTGAACGCGGTCTCTGCGTTCGTGTAGCTGTCCTGCAGCGCGGGCTTGACGGCGGCGCCGGACGTGATCAGGTCTTCGACGATCTTCACCCCCGCCACGCTCTGCGGAGACGAGATCGTGATCTTCTTGTTCTGGACGTCGACGAAGTCGCCGCCCTCGCCATAGATGAACGGAAGCAGGAAGTAGGCGTCCACGTTGAGGGCGAGGCCGCCCGCTCCGGTCTTCGACTTGACGTCGAGCGCCACCTTCTTGAGGTCGGCCATCGTCGCCGGAGGCTGGTCGTAGCCCGCCTTCTTCAGTAGTTCCTTGTTGTACAGGAGGCCGAGGGTGTCCGTCACCTGCGGCACGCCGTACGTCTTGCCGTCGAACCTGCCGCTCGCCGCCGGGACCGGCAGGAACTCCTCGGGCTTGTCGACTGCCGGGGTGCCGTCGAGCGGCGCGAGGTAGCCCAGCGACGCGAACTCCGCGACCCAGCCCACGTCGGTGCGCAGCACGTCCGGCGCGCCCGCCCCGGACTGCGCGGCGGTCTTGAACTTGTCCCGCGCGTTCGCGAACGGCACGTTGACGTAGTTGACCTTGATCTTCGGGTATTTCGCCTCGAAGTCCTTGATGATCTCCTGGAAGACCGGGGCCTCGGTCGTGGCGTCCGAGGTGTCCCACCAGGTGACCGTTCCGGACACCTCGGCGGGGGCGGCGCTCTTGGCCGGGGCCGTTCCGGTGTCGCCGGAACCGTCGCCACAGGCGGTGACCGCCAAAGCGAGCGCCGCGGCCACCGCCGCGGACGTGAGGACTCGCCTCATGTGAGTCGCACTCCTTGCTCAGGGGGATTTGAGCGGAACGTAACAGGGGTGCGAGCAGGATGAAAGACGTTGCAGAAACTTTCAGCAATTTCGTTACATTTGACGCGCCGAAGAGGGCCGCAAGGAGGTCACAACGCGACCCTGACAGCCATCTTTAGCAATGAGAAAGTCACATGTAACGAGAAGTTGCATGTAGATGCCGGATCTTTCACGACACGTATGGACACGAGTGCCCGTGACGCGATGTACTACCTCATCATTCACACCGAAGGCTGGGGATCCGGGCGTGCCTGCCCGGGAGGAACGAGCGCGCATGAGCACCGTCGTCCTCGACAACGTGACGAAGATCTACCCGGGGGGGTACCTCGCGGTCGACCGCATGAACCTGCGCGCGGACGAGGGCGAGCTCCTCGTCCTGCTGGGACCGTCAGGTTGCGGTAAGTCCACGCTGCTCCGCATGATCGCGGGGCTGGAGGAGATCACCTCCGGTGACCTGTGGCTGGGCGGACAGCTCGCCAACAACCTCGCGCCCCGGGACCGGGACGTCGCGATGGTCTTCCAGAACGGCGCGCTGTATCCCCACCGGACGGTGCGGGGCAACCTGTCGTTCCCGCTGGAGATCGCCAAGGCGGACCCCACGATGGTCAAGCAGCGGGTCGTCGAGCTGTCGCGGGCGCTGCACATCGACGAGACGCTCGACCGGCGGCCGGGCACGCTGTCCGGTGGCCAGCGCCAGCGCGTGGCGATGGGCCGCGCCATCGTGCGCCAGCCCTCGCTGTTCCTGATGGACGAGCCGTTGTCCAACCTGGACGCCGGCATGCGCACCGAGCTGCGCATGGAGATCTCGTCGCTGGTGCGCTCGCTCGGCGTCACCACCATCTACGTCACGCACGACCAGGTCGAGGCCCTCACCCTGGCCGACCGCATCGCCATCATGAACCGCGGCGTGCTGCAGGACATCGGCACGCCGGCGCAGGTCTACAACGACCCCGCGACCGCGTTCACCGCCGCGTTCCTCAACTCCCAGCAGCTCAACCTGCTCGCGGCGACCGTGCGCACCCCGCAGAACCAGTTCATCATGCTCGACTTCGGCCCTCACCAGATCACGATGCCCTGGACCGATCCACGGGCGTACGCGGTGTCGCAGCACACGGGCATGCAGATCATCGTGGGGATCCGGCCGGACGGGCTGGTGCCGGTGCCGGAGCGTACGGAGGGCCCGACCTTCTTCGGCCGGGTCAGGACGCTGGAGTATCACGGTCACGAGTGGCTCGCCTACCTGGAGGCCGGGATCCCGGCCGTCAACGTGCCGGAGCCGCCGGACCGCCGCCAGCTCAACGGCGCGGCGGGCGGCGGCAAGGCCCGGTCGATGATGCGCCGCCTGCTGAACGGCTCGGCCGCGGTGGAGGAAGAGGAGCCGCCGCCGCTCTCGCAGTCGGGCACGCACCGCCGCGCGGACCTGATCGTCCGGCTCGGCAACCGGCCCGTGTGGCGCGCGGGCGACGCCGGCCGGGTCGCCGTCGACGTCTCCCGGCTCATGCTGTTCACGATGGACGGCAACCGCATCGACCCTCCGCGCCGATAACCCCGGTCACGATAACCCCGGTCACGATAACCCCGGTCAGACGGTGCGGCTGACGCCGCCGGCCAGCACGGAGACGATCCCCACCAGGCGCACGATCTTGTCCAGCTCCGCCCGGTGGAACGCGGGCCCCTGAGACCGCGCCACCACCAGGTGGACCCCGTCCATCGGCACGCTCGCCAGATACAGCCCGCCCTCCTCGAAGGCCGAGGCGCGCAGCGGGGTGAGGTCGGCCGCGGGGACGGTCTCCGGCGCCTGCCAGCTTCCGTGGACGATCGTGCCGTCGGCCGAGTCGACCGCCACCGCCCACTCGGCGCTGACCAGGTCGGGCACCGCGTCGACGAGGGTGACGTACGCGCGGTCGGGGTCCGCGGCGACGTGGCCGAGCAGGTCGTAGTCGGGGGTCGATCCGGGCACCTCGCGGGTCGGCCACACGGCCTCCACCCGCGTGCCGGGGACCACACCGATCCGTTCGCGCAGCACACCGGGCTCGAACACGCCCGACCAGGAGACGGTGAAGTCGTCGACCGCGCGGCCCGACTGCCGCTCCAGCACGGTCACCTGGAGGATGTCCGCGCCCATCACCCCGAACGCGCGCGCCACCTGGCCGAGCACCCCTGGCCGGTCGGGGAGCGAGACCCGCAGCCGCAGCAGCATCGCCACCACCTCCTTCTCATTGCGACACCAACAGTGTCGGACACACGTTTCGCGCCTGTTACGCCGGTGGGTCACGGAATGGCTGCAATGTTTCTGGAAGTTGCAGCAAAGTCTTGCACAGACCTGGGGCCGCCAGTAGCTTCCGGGCCATGGTGACCCCCCAGCACCGGCGTACGCGCGTGCCCGTGGCACTCTCCACGGCCGCGGCCCTCAGCGCCACGCTCACCGTCGCGCTCACCGTCGCGCTCACCGTCGCGCTCATCGCCGTCCCCCTGGCCGCTCCCCCCGCGGCGTCCGCCCCGGTTTCCGCGGTCACGGGCGCGGCAGGCGCGCCGCCGGACGCCGAGCTCGCCCGCGACGCCCTCCGTACGGACCTGTCCCGCGAACGGCTCTACTTCGCGATGACCGACCGGTTCGCGAACGGCGACCCGTCCAACGACCGGGGCGGGCTGTCCGGCGACCGGCTCACGACCGGCTACGACCCCACGGACAAGGGCTTCTACCAGGGCGGCGACCTCGCCGGCCTGATCGGCAAGCTCGACTACATCAAGGACCTCGGCGCCACGGCCGTCTGGCTCACCCCGTCGTTCAAGAACCGGCCCGTGCAGGGCACGGGCGCGGACGCGAGCGCCGGCTACCACGGCTACTGGATCACCGACTTCACCAGGATCGACCCGCACCTCGGCACCAACGCGCAGATGAAGAGCCTCGTCAAGGAGGCGCACAGGCGCGGCATGAAGGTGTTCTTCGACATCATCACCAACCACACCGCCGACGTCATCGACTACAAGGAGAAGACGTACGGCTATCGCGGCAAGGCCGCCTATCCCTACGTGGACGCCTCCGGCCGGGTCTTCGACGACCGCGACCACGCCCTGCGCGACGACTTCCCGAAGGTCACCGCCGAGTCGTTCCCGTACACGCCGGTGGTGACGGCGAAGTCGAAGGTGCCGTCGTGGCTGAACGACCCGACGATGTATCACAACCGGGGCGACTCGACCTTCTCCGGCGAGAGCTCCGAGTATGGCGACTTCTCCGGCCTCGACGACCTGTGGACCGAGCGGCCCGAGGTCGTGAAGGGCATGACCGACATCTACCGGACGTGGGTCAAGGAGACCGGAGTCGACGGCTTCCGCATCGACACCGCCAAGCACGTCAACATGGAGTTCTGGCAGCGCTTCGCGCCCGCCCTGCACGGCTACGCCGCCAAGCTCGGCAACGACAGGTTCTTCATGTTCGGCGAGGTCTACAGCTCCGACCCCGCGTTCGAGAGCCGCTACACGACCACCGGCACGCTCGACGCCACGCTCGACTTCGGCTTCCAGGAGGCGGCCCGCTCGTTCGCGAGCGGCGGCGACGCCGCGAGCCTCGGCAGGCTGTACGCCGCCGACGACTACTTCACCGACGCCGACTCCAACGCCTCGTCGCTGCCGACGTTCCTCGGCAACCACGACATGGGCCGGATCGGCTACTTCCTCAAGCAGGACGCCCCCTCGGCGGACGACGCGACACTGCTCGCCCGCGATCGCCTGGCCCACCAGCTCATGTACCTGACCCGCGGCCAGCCGGTCGTGTACTACGGCGACGAGCAGGGCTTCACCGGCGGCGGAGGCGACAAGGACGCCCGGCAGCCGATGTTCGCCTCGAAGACGGCCGGCTATCTCGACGACGACCTCATCGGCACCACCGCCACCCACGCGACCGCCAACTACGTCACCACCCATCCCCTCTACATCTCGATCGCCGAGCTGGCCCGGCTGCGCGACCGCTACCCCGCGCTGGCGGACGGCGCGCAGATCGTGCGGCTGGCGAGCGGGAACGTGTTCGCGTTCTCCCGGATCGCCGCCGGGGAGCGGGTCGAGTTCGTGGTGGCGCTCAACAACGGCGCGACGGCCGCGGACGTCCGCATCCCGACCTACTACTCCCCCGGCGCCTCCTTCACCCAGGTGTACGGCGGGACGCAGCGGCTCACGAGCGGCTCCGGCGGCACGCTGGCCGTGACCGTGCCGCCGCTGTCGGCCGTCGTCTACCGCGCGGACAAGCCTCTGGCCGCCCCCGGCGCGGCCCCGCGGGTCACCCTCACGCTGCCCGGCGAGACCCTGCGCGGCACGGCCGCCGACGGGCGGGTGCCGATCTCCGCCGAGGTGCCCGGCGACGGGTTCGCCCAGGTCACCTTCGCCGTCAAGGCGGGGGACGCGCCGTGGCGGGTGCTCGGCACCGACGACGCGCCCAACGGCCGCACCTATCGCGTCTTCCACGACCTCACCGGCGTGCCCGAGGGCGCCCCGCTCACGTACAAGGCGGTCGTGAAGGACTCGGCGGGCCGGTACGCCTCCGCCACGGCGACCGCGACGGCCGGGCCGGTGCCCGCGGAGGAGGAGCCGGGCGCGGTCACACGCGACCACCTGGTGGTCCACTACAAGCGCGAGGGCGGCGACTACGACGGCTGGGGCCTGCACGCCTGGGGCGACATCGACCAGACGGTCGAGTGGGGCTCGCCGGTCGCCTTCGAGGGCGAGGACGCCTTCGGCCGCTTCGCCTGGCTCAAGCTGAAGCCCGGCGCCACCGAGGTCGGCCTGATCACCCACAAGGGCGACACCAAGGACCAGGGCGACCGCATGGTCGACCCGGTGCGCACGGGCGAGGTGTGGCTCGTCGAGGGCAGGCCCGAGGTGTACGCCTCCCGGGCCGCCGCCGAGGGCTTCGCCACGATCCACTACCGCCGCCCCGACGGCGCGTACGACGGCTGGGGCCTGCACCTGTGGGGCGACGCGATCGCCGACGGCGCGGGCACCGACTGGGGCGCACCGCGCCCGCCGGACGGGACGGACTCCTTCGGTGCCTTCTGGCGGGTGCCGCTGAAGAACGCCGACGCGGCGCTGAACTACATCGTCCACAAGGGCGACACCAAGGACCCCGGTCCCGATCAGTCGTTCGTCCCGGCCCGGCAGCCCGAGGCGTACGTGAACTCGGGCGGGACGCAGATCCACGCCGGCGCGGCGGCGGCGCGGAACGTCGCGGTGCTGCACTACCACCGCGACGACGGCGACTACGACGGCTGGGGGCTGCATTTCTGGGGCGACGCGTCCGGCTCGGTCGAGTGGAGCGACCCGCTGAAGCCGGCCGGCGCCGACGCCTTCGGCGTGTGGTTCGAGGTGCCGCTCAAGGACGACGCGAAGACGCTGGGCTGGATCATCCACAAGGGCGACGAGAAGGACCAGCAGGCCGACCAGTCGCTCGACCTGGGCGTGACCGGCCACGAGGTGTGGAAACTGTCAGGTGTGGACGGATATCTGCTGCCGCAGCCCGCGGCCTCCGGTGCGGACGCCGACCTGTCCAAGGCCACGGCCCAGTGGATCGACAGGGACACGGTCGCGTGGAAGGGCACGGTCGCCGAGGCGAACCACTACGCGCTGGCCTATTCCCCCACGGGCGACATCGCGTACGCCAAGGGCGACCTGTCCGGGGACGTCCACCTCATCCGGCTGACGCCGGGCACGCTCGGCGACGCCCGGAAGGCCGCCTGGCCGCATCTGGCGGCGTACGGCGCGCTGAAGGTGGACCCGCGCGACGCCGGCCTCGTGCGCGACGCGCTGCGCGGCCAGGTCGTGGCGATCGAGCGCGGGCCCTCGGGCGCGCTGCTGACCGCCACCGGCGTGCAGATCCCCGGCGTGCTCGACGACCTGTACGCCGGGGCCGCGAAGGTCCCGCTGGGCCCGACGGGCCGCGGCGGGCTCGCGGTGTGGGCGCCGACCGCCCGGAAGGTCGAGCTGGCCCTCTATGACGGTCCCGAGGGCGGACGCAGGACGGTGCACGGGATGCGCAGGGACGACGCGACCGGCGTGTGGTCGATCGACGGCCCGGCGTCATGGAAGGGCAGGTACTACACCTATCTCGTCACCGTCTACGCCCCCGCCGCCGGGAAGATCGTGACCAACGAGGTGACCGACCCCTACAGCCTGTCGGTCTCGGCGGGCTCGGGGCGCAGCCAGATCGTCGATCTCGACGACCGGTCGCTGCGGCCCGACGGGTGGACCAGCCTGAAGAAGCCGCCCGCGGTGCGCCAGGACCGGGCGTCGATCTACGAGCTGCACGTGCGCGACTTCTCGGCCTCCGACACCACGGTCCCCGAGGCCGAGCGCGGCACCTACAAGGCGTTCACCGAGACCGGCAGCGCGGGGATGACCGAGCTGCGGAGCCTGGCGAAGGACGGCCTCACCCACGTCCACCTGCTGCCGGCCTTCGACTTCGCCACCGTGCCCGACCGGAAGGCCGACCGCACCGAGCCCGCCTGCGACCTCGCCGCGCTGCCGCCCGACTCCGACCGGCAGCAGGCGTGCGTGGCGGAGACCGCCGCGAACGACTCGTTCAACTGGGGCTACGACCCGCTGCACTACACCGTGCCCGAGGGGTCGTACGCGACCGGCCCGGACAAGCGGATCAAGGAGTTCCGCGAGATGGTCGCCGGGCTCAACGGGGCGGGCCTGCGGGTGGTCATGGACGTGGTCTACAACCACACCCACGCCGCCGGGCAGGACCCGGGCAGCGTGCTCGACCGCGTCGTCCCCGGCTACTACCACCGGCTCATGGACGACGGCACGGTGGCCGCCTCCACCTGCTGCGCGAACACCGCGCCCGAGCACGCGATGATGGGCCGGCTCGTCGTCGACTCGATCGTCACCTGGGCGAAGCAGTACAAGGTGGACGGCTTCCGGTTCGACCTGATGGGCCACCACCCGAAGGCGAACATCCTGGCCGTGCGCAAGGCCCTCGACGCGCTCACGCCCGCCAAGGACGGCGTGGACGGCAAGTCGATCATCCTGTACGGCGAGGGCTGGAACTTCGGCGAGGTGGCCGACGACGCCAGGTTCGAGCAGGCCACCCAGGCCAACATGGCGGGCACCGGGATCGGCACGTTCAGCGACCGGCTGCGCGACGCGGTGCGCGGCGGCTCGCCGTTCGACGCCGACCCCGGCGTCCAGGGTTTCGGCTCGGGCCTGGCCGACTCGGCGCAGGACGGCCGGCTCGCGCACGCCGAAGACCTGGTGAAGCTGGGCCTGGCGGGCAACCTGCGCGACTTCGCGTTCACCGGGTCGTCCGGCACGCCCGTCAAGGGCTCGCAGGTCGACTACAACGGCGGGCCCGCCGGGTATGCCGCCGAGCCCGCCGACACGGTGACCTACGTGGACGCCCACGACAACGAGACGCTGTTCGACGCGCTCGCCTACAAGCTGCCGAAGGACACCCCGATGGCCGACCGGGTCAGGATGCAGTCGCTTTCGCTGGCGACGGTCCTGCTCGGCCAGGGCACCGCGTTCGTCCACGCAGGCAGCGAGCGGCTGCGGTCGAAGTCGCTCGACCGCAACTCCTACGACTCGGGCGACTGGTTCAACCGCCTGCTGTGGGACTGCCGTCAGGGCAACGGCTTCGGGGGCGGCCTGCCGCCCGCGCGGGACAACGAGGCGCGCTGGCCGTACGCGCGGCCCCTGCTGGCCGACCCCGCGCTGAAGCCGGACTGCGCGGCGATCGGCGCGGCCCGGGCGCGGTTCGGCGAGCTGCTGCGGATCCGCTACTCCTCCCCGGCCTTCTCGCTCGGCTCGGCCGCGGAGATCGCCAGGCGGGTCTCCTTCCCGCCGTCGGGCATCCCCGGCGTGATCGTCATGCGCATCGACGCCGCCGGGGTCGATCCCGCGAACAAGACGATCTACGTGGTGTTCAACGCCACCGGGAAGACCGCCGCCCCCGTCGTGCCCGCGCTGAAGGGCGCCCGGGTCGCGCCGCACCCGGTGCAGGCGGCGTCGGCCGACCCGATGGTGCGGCAGGCGTCGGCCGATCCGGCGACCGGCACGCTGACCGTGCCCGCCCGTACGGCCGGGGTGTTCGTCGAGGCGGCGTGAAGCGGCACCCCGGCCGTGCCGCCCGTACGGCCGGGGTGTTTCCCGAGGAGTCGCAGGGACGCCCACGGGGTACGACCAGGTGCGGAAACCCGCACCCGGTTGCACCCCTTGAGAGACTTTGGGCAACTTTGGGGCGAGCTTTCCGATGTCGCGAGTTTCCCTAAAGATGACCATCAGTAACCTCGGGTAATGCTCCTCCCCAGGCGCTCCCCGTCGCTGCGAGCCCGGCTGGCCCTCCTCGCCACCGGGACAGCGGCGATCCTGCTGATCCCGCTCGCGATCGTGGTGCACGTGCTCGTCCGAGACATGGTCGCGGACCGCATCTGGGATCGGAGCCTCGACACCGCCACGTCCGTCGCCGCGCAGATCCGCGGTGGTCACCTGCCCAATCCCATACCGACCGGCGGGAACGACATCAACCTGATCGAGGTGACGGGGCCGGACGGCCGGGTCGTCGCCGAGAGCCCGGCGGCCGAGCACCTGCCCCGCCTGAGCCCGTTACGCCCGGCCCCCGACCGCGAGGTCACCCAGACGACGGCCTGCTCCCCCGCCGGGCGCGACTGCCTCTACATCACGGTGCTGCGGGTCTCCCCGGGTTCCGGCTCCGACCTCGTCTACGCGGGCCGGGCGGCTCCGGGGATCCTCGACACCTCCGTCACGCTGCCGGCGCTGCTGCTGGCGGCCCTGCTGCTCACCGCGCTCGCGGGCTGGACGGCCTACAACGTCACGGGCCGCGCGCTGCGGCCGGTGGAGGCGATCCGGTCGGAGCTCGCCGAGATCACCGACCGCAATCCCGGCGGCCGGGTGCCCGAGCCGCCCGGCGACGACGAGTTCTCCCGGCTGGCGCAGGCCGCCAACGACGCGCTGTCGCGGCTGGACACCTCGATCCAGCGGCAGCGGCAGTTCGCCGCCGACGCCTCCCACGAACTGCTCACCCCCATCGCCGGCATACGCGCCCAACTGGAGAGCGCGCGGCTGCACCCCGAGGACACCGCCGAGGCGCTCTGCGCCGCGCTCCGCGACACCGACCGCCTTGAGGCGATCGTCGCCGACCTGCTCCTGCTCGCACGGATCCCGACGGTCCCCGAGACCGCCCGGGAGGAGGTCGACCTGTCCCATCTGGTGGTCGCCGAAATCGAGCGGCGGCCGGAACGGCTGCCGGTCCACCTCCACGACACCCCGGGGGTGATGGTCAGGGGCGTGCGCCGTCACCTCGCCCGGGTGGTGGCGAACCTGCTCGACAACGCCGAGCGGCACGCGCTGACGGTGGTCTGCGTGCGGGTCACATCCACCGAGGACGCGGCCGTCCTGTACGTGCGCAACGACGGCCTGCCGATCTCCGAGGCCGACCGTGAGCGGATCTTCGAGCGGTTCTACCGCACCGACGCGGCACGCAGCCGCGACCGGGGCGGCACGGGCCTCGGCCTGGCCATCGCCCGTGAGGTGATAGAGGCCCACGGCGGCTCCATCCGGGTGGAGGACGTCACGGACGGCGAACCCGGCGTGCGTTTCGTGATCACGCTGCCGCTGTCCCCGGAGGCCGCGGACGATCCCGGCGCCGGCGCCGTGGACCCCCTCGACTGCTTTCCGGACGCCGACGAGCCGGACGCCGGCGATCTCGCCGCGGACTACCGTGTCTCCGACCTTCCCACCCGCGACTGCGGCGCCCCGGGCGGTGACACCCGAAGTTCCCCGGGCGGTGACACCCAAAGTTAAGGACAGCGCCCCTGGTCGTTCAGCCCAGTAACCCCGTACGGGAGAACCTGCTGGCTAGTTTTCGGGACACCCCGGCCCCCTGGGGTCCCCGTTGTCGCAGGTAGAGGAGTCACTCGTGCGAGTGCTGGCCGTCGTCCCCGCCCGTGGAGGGTCGGTGGGCGTCCCGCTGAAGAACCTCGAGAAGGTGGGCGGCGTCCCGCTCGTCGCCCGGGCGGTGGACGCCTGTCTGCGCGCCGAACTCGTCGACGACGTGGTCGTCAGCACCGACCACGACCGCATCGCCGAGGTGGCGCGGAGCGCGGGCGCCCGGATCGTGCGCCGGCCCGCCGAGCTCAGCGGCCCGACCGCCTCCAGCGAGTCCGCCGTGCTGCACGCCCTGTCCGAGCTCGGCGGCGAGACGCCCGAGATCGTCGTGCTCGTCCAGTGCACGAGCGCGTTCCTCGACCCCCGTGACCTCGACGCCGCCGTCGCGAAGGTGCTGGACGGCGAGGCCGACTCGGTCTTCTCCGGCACCGAGACCTACGAGTTCGTCTGGACCGGCGCCGGCCACGGCGTGAACCACGACCCGGCCGTGCGCCCGCGCCGCCAGGACCGCGAGCCCCACTTCCGCGAGACCGGCGCGTTCTACGTCATGCGTACGGAGGGGCTGCGGGAGCGGGGCCACCGCTTCTTCGGCAGGGTCGCGGTCCAGCCGGTGCCCGCCGGGCACGCCGTCGAGATCGACACTCCGGAGGACCTGGAGATCGCCCGCGCGCTCGCGCCGTTCGTGGACGAGCCGCTGCCGATCGACGTGGACGCCGTCGTCACCGACTTCGACGGCGTGCACACCGACGACCGTGCGT
The DNA here is from genome assembly GCF_036186745.1 of Microbispora hainanensis. NCBI lineage: Bacteria > Bacillati > Actinomycetota > Actinomycetes > Streptosporangiales > Streptosporangiaceae > Microbispora > Microbispora hainanensis. The sequence goes on from NZ_CP108086.1 coordinate 7,188,144, forward strand.
TCGTCGACTCCGACGGCAGGGAGATGGTCGCGGTCAGCCGTTCCGACGGGATGGGGATCGCGCTGCTGCGCCGGGCCGGCGTTAAGGTGCTCGTGCTGTCCACAGAGCGCAACCCGGTCGTCGCCGCCCGCGCCGCCAAGCTCGGCGTGCCGGTGGTGCAGGGCCTCGGCGCCAAGGACGTCGCGCTGCGCGAGTGGCTGGCCGCCGAGGGCCTGGCCCCCGAGCGGGTGGCGTACGTCGGCAACGACGTCAACGACCTGTCCTGCATGGCGATCGTCGGCTGGCCGGTCGCGGTGCCCGACGCCCACCCCCGGGTGCGCGCCGCCGCCCGCGTCGTGCTGTCGGCCCCCGGGGGCGCCGGGGCCGTACGCGAGCTGTCCGACCGCGTGCTCGCGGCCCGGCCGTCCACCGCGCTGGAGACCGTCACCACCCCCGCGCCCGTCCGCGCGCCCGGTCATCTCGGGCAGCCGCGGCCGGTGCGGATCGGCCGGTCGCTGGTCGGCCCCGGGCAGCCCGTATACGTGATCGGCGAGATCGGCATCAACCACAACGGCGACGTCGAGATCGCCCGCAAGCTGATCGACGTGGCCGCCGACGCCGGCTGCCAGGCCGTCAAGTTCCAGAAGCGGACCCCGGAGATCTGCGTGCCGCTCGAACAGCGCGACCAGATCCGGCAGACGCCGTGGGGCGAGATGACCTACATGGAGTACAAGATCCGGACCGAGTTCGGCGCCGACGAATACCGCTACATCGCCAAATACTGCGAGGAGCGCGGCATCGACTGGTTCGCCTCGCCCTGGGACGTCCCGTCGGTGGACTTCCTGGAGGAGATGGACGTCGTCGCGCACAAGGTGGCCTCGGCCTCGGTGACCGACCACGAGCTGCTGCGCGCGCTGGCCGCCACCCGCAAGCCGGTCATCCTGTCCACCGGCATGTCCACGATCGAGGAGATCGACGCGGCGGTGGAGATCCTCGGCACCGAGCGCCTGGTGATGATGCACGCCACCTCCACCTACCCACTGCCGCCGGAGGAGGCCAACCTCCGCATGATCACCACGCTCGGGCAGCGGTACGGCGTGCCGGTCGGCTACTCGGGGCACGAGCGCGGGCTGCAGATCTCGCTCGCCGCCGTGACGCTGGGCGCGGTGACCGTCGAGCGGCACATCACGCTCGACCGGGCGATGTGGGGCTCCGACCACGCCGCCTCGCTGGAGCCCACCGGCCTGGAGCACCTGGTCCGCGACATCCGCATCATCGAGACCGCGCTCGGCGACGGCGTGAAGCGCGTCTACCCGGGCGAGCAGGCCCCGCGGGCCCGGCTGCGCCGCGTCACCGCATGATCACTCTCTCGGTGGTGGTGCCGGTCCGGGACGGCGAGGCGTACCTCGCGGACGCCCTCACGTCGCTGGTGCGCAACCGGACGCCCGAGTTCGAGACCGAGGTCGTCGTCGTGGACGACGGCTCGGCGGACGCGACGCTGGAGGTCGCCGAGGACTTCCGGCGCGATCTGCCGGGGCTCACCGTCGTCCGCAACCCGGTGCCGCTGGGGCTGGCCGCCGCCCGCAACACCGGGCTGAAGCTGGCCGCGGGCCGCTACGTCACCTTCCTCGACGCCGACGACTGGCTCGCGCCCGGCTACCTGCCCCGCCTCGTCGTCGCCATCGACGGGCTCGGGTGCGACTTCGTGCGCGTGGACCACGTCCAGGTCGAGGGCCGCAGGCGGGAGACGCACCGGGCGCCGCAGCCCCGGCGCGGCGTCGTGCTGGACTCCCGCGACGGCATCCTCCCGGTCGATCACAAGACCATGGTCGACTACCCCTACGCCTGGGCGGGGATCTACCGGCGGGAGCTGGACGACCTGCTGACCTTCCCCGCCGGGCTGCACACCGCCGAGGACCGCCCGTGGATCTGGCGGCTGCACCGCCTGGCCCGGTCGTACGCCGTGGTCTCCCTCGCCGGGGTGTTCTACCGGCGGGGGCTGGCGGCCTCGCTCACGCAGATCGGCGACGAGCGGCAGCTCCACTTCTTCGACGCCTACGAGATGGTGCTGGACGAGGCCGGGCCGCGCTATCTGCCGAAGGCGGCCCGCAACCTGTGCGCGCTGCTCGCCCATCACGTGGAGCTGGCCGGCCGGTTCACCCCGGCCGTACGCGCCCGGTTCGACGAGCGGGCGCGGGCGGTGCTCGCCCGGCTGCCCCACGAGACGCTGACCGAGGCGCTCGGCGGGCTGGAACCCGAGCGTGCCGCGCTGCTCGGCTCCTACCTGCCGGACCCCGACCCGACAGGAGGGCCGCGTGCCTGACACCACGCTGTTCTACGCCTCCACGCTGTTCGGCGCGATGACGCTCGCGGCGGCGATCGACGAGGGGCGGTTCCGCGACGGCGGCCGGGTGCTCCTCGTGTCGAACAACGCGGCGATCCCGGAGGTCACCCCGGCGCTGGACGAGGCGCCGGGGTTCGCCGCGCTGCGCGACCGGTTCGACCGCGTCCTGTCCTGGAACGAGATCATCGCGCCGCTGCACCCGTCGGACTGGAAACCCCGCTCGATCGAGACGCCCATGCTCGGCCGCCTGCTGCGCGACCTGGTCGGCGAGCCGGGCGAGCTGGTCCTGGAGTCGATCGCGGTGCCCCCGTCGCGCACGCTCGCGGGCCTGGTCAAGGACTGCCCGATCACCGTCTACTCCGACGGCCTCATGAGCTATGGGCCGACCCGCGACCCGCTGCCGCGGGAGATCGCCGGGCGGATCACCCGGCTGCTCCACCTCGACCTGGTCCCCGGCCTCGCGCCCCTGCTCCTGGCCGAGCACGGCGTGCCGGCCGAGGCCCTGGCCGACGCGTCGTTCACGGGCGTGACCGGCCGGGTCGCGGCGGCGGCCGAGGAGGCCCCCCGCGCCGCGGCGGTCATCCTGGGTCAGTACCTGTCCGCGCTCGGCCTGATCACGCCCGCCGAGGAGGCCGCGCTGCACGAGCGCGTGCTGCGCGGCGTCGCGGCGCGCGGCCACCGGACCGTGCTGTTCAAACCGCACCCCGCCGCCGGGCGGCGGCACGCCCGCGAGCTGCGGCCGGTCGCCGCGGAGCTCGGGGTCGATCTCCTCGTGGCCCCCGAGGCGACGCCCGCCGAGGCGTGCTTCGCCGCGCACCGCCCCGAGCTGGTCGCCGGGTGCTTCTCCACCGCGCTGGTGACCGCGCGGCGGCTTTTCGGCCTGCCGGTCGCGGCCACCGGCACCGATCTCGTGCTCGAACGGCTCACGCCGTACGAGAACAGCAACCGGATCCCGGCGGCGATCGTGGACGCCACGCTGCCCCGGCTGGAGGCCGACGGCACGCTCACCGAGCCGCCCGCCGCCGACCTCACCGCCCTCGTGGGAGCCGTGGGCTACTGCATGCAGAGCGCGGCCCACCCCGGCCTGCGCGAGACCGCGGCGGCCTACGTGGACGCCCACGGCCCCGCGCGCTACTTCAAGAAGCGCAGGCTGGAGTCGCTCGGCCTGATCGAGCCACCGCTTCCCCCGCCCGCCCAGTCACCTGTACGGCCACCCGCACAGCCGCCCGCGCCGCCGGCCTCACGCCTGCGCCGCCTGCTCACCCGCTGACGCCCACGCGCCCGCACTGTGCTCACCCGCTGACGCCCGGGCGCCCGCACCGCGGCCCACCTGTCCGCACCATGCTCACCCGCCCGCGCCCACCCGCCCGCGCCCACCTGTCCGGGCCCACCCGTCGGCACCGCGCTCACCCGCTCACGCTCCCTGCCCCGCCGACCGGCCCGGCCGGAGGGTCGTGGGGGGTGTCGTGAGGGGTGCGGATGAGGAGGATCGCGTGCGCGTCCTCGCCGCCGAGGGCCGCGTAGACGTGGGGGACGTCCGCGGCCCACGAGACGTGCTCCCCCGGGCCCGCGGTCAGCGGCGCGGCGGCGGGGCCGGTCCTGATCGTCCCCCCGACGACCGACAGGTGCTCGGTCACACCGGGCGGATGCGCGGGCGAGGTCTGCTCGACCCCGGCGACGATCCGCAGCCGGAACATCTCGTAGGTCGCGCCCGGCTCCCTGAACACCTCCAGCAGGGTGGAGACGACGGCCGTGCCCCGCACCGCCGAGGCGGCGCCGGCCGGGGCGCCGGGGTCCAGCGTCAGTGCGCTCATCGGGACCGACAGTGCCGCCGCGATCGCGTACATGGTCTCCAGCGTTGGGTTGCGCGTTCCGTGTTCGAGCCCTGACACGGTGGCCTTGCCGACGCCGGCCCTGCGGGCGAGCTCCGACAGCGACAGCCCGCGTTCCTCCCGGAGCCCGCGCAGCCGCCGCCCGATGGCCGGGTCTATCCGGCTTGTCCCATCTGTACCCACGTGGCTATGGTGTCACCGGAAATCGTTCCGTATACGGAACGGTCGTGTTCGTGAGAGAGGCGGTGCCGATGATGGTGCGGACACTGCAGCCGGTGCTCACCGGTCTGGTCAGCGCGGTCGTCGGATACGCCAGCGCGTTCTCGATCGTCCTCGCGGGCCTGCGGGCGGTCGGGGCCGACTCCCGGCAGGCGGCCTCCGGCCTGCTCGCGCTGTGCGTCGGCATCGCGATCGCCGCCGCCGTCCTGTCCGTCCGCTATCGGATGCCCGTCGCGGTCGCGTGGTCCACGCCGGGCGCGGCGCTGCTCGTCGCGACCGGCCACGTGGAGGGCGGCTACCCGGCGGCGATCGGGGCCTTCGCCGTGTGCGGGGTGCTGACCGTGCTCGCCGGGATCGTCCCGTGGCTGGCCCGCGGCGTCGCCGCGATCCCCGGCCCCATCGCGGCGGCCATGCTCGCCGGCGTCCTGGTCCCGCTGTGCACCGCCCCGCTCCGCGCGATGGCCGAGGTTCCGCTGCTGGCCGGGCCGGTCACGCTGACCTGGGCCGTGCTGATGCGGTACGCCCGGCAGTGGGCGATCCCCGGGGCGCTGGTCGCGGCCGTGGCCGGCCTCGCGGTCAGCGGCACCGCGTTTCCGGCCGCGTCCCTGCGCCCCGACCCGGTGTTCACGATGCCCGCCGTGACCCTGCCTGCCCTCGTCGGCATCGCGCTGCCGCTGTTCCTGGTGACCATGGCGGGACAGAACGTGCCCGGGGCGGCCGTCCTCTCGACGTACGGCTACTCCGTGCCGCTGCGCGGCGCACTGGTGACGACGGGGCTCGTCAGCACGGCCACCGCGCCGTTCGGCGGGCACGCCGTCAACCTCGCCGCCATCACGGCGGCCCTGACCGCCGGGCCCGACGCCCACCCCGACCCGGCGCGCCGCTGGATCGCCACCCTGGCCCTCGGCGCCGGGCAGCTCGCGCTGGGGCTGGGCGCCGCCTTCGCCACCGCGCTCGTCGTGGCCTCACCGCCGGCGCTGGTCACCGCCGTGGCCGGGCTCGCGCTGCTCCCGGCCCTCGCCTCCTCGCTGGCCGCCGCCTTCACCGGGCCCGGCCTGCGGGAGGCGGCGGCGGTCACCTTCGTCGTCACCGCCTCGGCGACCTCCATCGCCGGCATCGGATCGGCCTTCTGGGGGCTGGCCGCCGGGTCGCTCGCGCTGCTGCTCACCCGGCGCCGTACGGCATCGCGGCCACACGAGCCCACCGCCGAGCCCACCTCCGGGCCCACCGCCGAGCCCACCTCCGGGCCCACCGCGCCGCACGCGGGCGAGCCGGCCCGCTCGCTGTAGGCGGCGGTTCGGCGTCAGACGGGTTCGTCCGGCGGGGCGTGCCCGGCGCGGGAGATCGCGGTCGCCAGAAGGCGCTTGTCCGGTTTGCCGTTCGGCGTCAGCGGCACCTCGTCGAGGACGGTGATGGCCGCGGGAACGCACTCGGCGCCGAGCCGCTCGCCGACCAGCCTGCGCAGCGCGTCGAGGTCGGGGGTCCGGCCCGCCGCCGGCACCACGAACGCGTGCACCGCCTCGCCGGTGTCCTCGTCCGGGGCGCCGACCACGTACGCCTCCGCGACGCCGGGGGACGCGGCGAGGACCCGCTCGATCGGGCCGGTGTAGTAGAGGTTGGCGTTGACGATGACGACGTCCCGTGCCCGCCCCGTCAGGTACAGCCGTCCGTCTTCGTCGAAGTGGCCCAGGTCGCGGGTGCGTACCCACCCGTCGACGAACACCTCGGCGGTCTCCGCCGGGTCGGCCCAGTATCCGACGGCCTGAGCGGGCGTACGGACGTACAGCTCGCCGTCGACGCCGGGCGGGACGGGCCGCCCGTCCGCGTCCCGGATCTCGACGTCGACGGCGTCGGGCGGGAACCCGACCGACGGGGGGACGTCCCGCGGCGTGGCCATGGAGATCGTGCCGGTCTCGGTCTGCCCATAACCGTGGAACACGACCGGGCCGAGCACGTCGGACGCTTCGCGCAGCCGGGACGCCTCCAGCGGCGACCCGGACACCATGAGCGCCCGGAGGCTGCTCAGGTCGGCCGGGGCGGTGCGCTGGGCGGCGACGAGTCTGTTCAGGCGGGGCACGGTGATGACGCTCGCGGTCGCCCGATACCTGGTGATCGCTTCGGGGAACGCGGGCGGGTCGGCGACGACCATGGTCCCGCCCGCGGCGAGCGTGAGCACGCCGTACTCCATCATCACCTGGCTGCTCAGCGACCCGAACACCAGGTAGCGGCGCAGCCGGGAGGCCAGTTCGCGGATGGCGGGCGGCCACGCCGCCGGGCGGGCCGTCCACGCGGCGTTCATGGCGGCGTAGGTCTGTGCGCAGGCCTTGGGGGTGCCGGTGCTGCCGCTGGTGTAGACGAGCCGGGCGACGTCCTCCGGCCGTCCGGACAGGCGCAGCGGACCGTCCTCGTCCGGCGTGGCCAGCAGCTCGGAGACGGTCAGCGTGCGCCGCGCGTGTTCCGGACCGGTGGCCGCGTCGGTCACGACCGCGGCGATGTCCTGGTGGAGCATGTGGCGCACCTGGCCGCCGGGCAGCCCGGGCCGCACGCCGACGGCCCGGGCTCCCACGACGTAGGCGGCGATCGTCGCGGCGAACGCCTCCGGGGTGACGCCGAGCACCAGGGCGAGGCCGTCCCCGGGCCCCACGGCCGCGGCGCGCAGCCCGGCCGCGATCCGCCGGACGAGGCCGAGCATCCGCGCACCGGTGACGACACGGGCGCCGTGCTCGAAGACGGGCCGGTCCCCGGCCGCGGCCAGGAGGTCCAGAACGGCGCGCGGGTACGGCTCAGCCGGCATCGGCCAGGCACTCCTTGACGAAGACGGCCAGGGGCTGCTGGTGCACGTGCGGCAGGTTCCACTGGTTCTCCAGGTTCTCCGCGAGGTGGTGGACGCCGGCCGGCGCGCCGTCCCGGTAGTGCCGCACCACCGGGTGCAGGTAGCTCGCGTCATAGGCGTGGACCGCGTCGTTCTCGGCGACCCTGGGGATCGAGACGTCGAAGGGGTCGACGGCGTCGTGGTGCGGGCCGTACTCCAGGGTGACGACGAACGTGTGCGGGGCGCGTCCGAGGCCGCCGTCCGCGACGTACGCCACCGGGACCTCCTCCTGGTACAGCGCGGTGGCTCCGGACACGCTGACGACGTCGCCGAGCACCCCGAACTGCTGCCACAGCGCCGACGAGCGGTTGACCCTGGCGATGATCGCGTCGGCGATCGCGTCGGGCGTGGGCTCGACCCGCTCGGCCGGCCAGGTCCCGCCGTGATAACGGGTGGTCAGGATCCGGTAGAGCGCGCGCACCCCGTACCGGAAACCGTGGATGAACCCGCTGGTGGCCTTCTTGAAATCGCGTTGCTGCGTGAGCGTGCCGGCGAAGTACAGATCAGGCACGTTGACGGACTCGTACGCGGGGGTCTGCTCGGGGAAACGGTCGTCGATGACCAGCGCGGGCCGGCACCCGTCGTCGAAGATCGAGGCGTCGAACCGGAAGCCGGTGCACACGATCACCCGGTCGTAGAACAGCTCGCGCAGCGCCTCCACGGTGCGGGCATAGCGGAACATCACCCGATAGCGGCCGTCGGCACGGCGTTCGATGCTCTCCACCGTGCCGTCGAGCACCGAGTTCTGGGACTTCAGCTGGTAGCTGTCGAGGAAGTTGTTGTTCACCGCCCGCAGGTGCCCGACGTAGTGCGACTGCCAGGCCATCCTGATGGAGTGGGGCCCGGCGACGTGGATGACCGCGGCGTGCTCCATGAGCGCGTCGGCGGTCTCGAACCCCGAGTTGCCCTTGCCGATCACCAGGACCCGCTGGTCGGCGAAGGACCGCGGGTCGGTCTCGAACGTGTCGTAGCGTTCGGCGAGTTCGATGCCCGGGATCGGCGGGACGTAGAGCTGGGAGACTCCGGTGGCCACGACCAGCCGCCGCCCCCGCCACGCGCGCCCGTCGCGGTCGGTGGCGGTGAACCCGTTGTCGTCCCGGCCGATCCGGAAGACGTCGACGCCGTAGTGCGCCCGGACGCCGGTCGCCGCCGCGTAGTCGGACAGGTAACGCACGAGGTCGTCGGCCTGCGGGAAGTACCTGTCGCTGTAGCGGGTGAACAGCAGGCCGGGATCGTCGCTCAGCAGCGAGTTCCAGTCCATCCGCAGCCGCAGCTCCGGGTCGTCGTACCCCGTGTGCACCTTGTTGATGGAGATCAGCTTGCGGTGCCGCGGGAACCGGGTGAAGAAGGTGCCCGGGCCGGCTCCGCGCTCCAGGACGACATAGTCGTGACCGCCGCGTTCGAGCTCCGCGGCGAGCTGCAGCCCGGCCGGCCCGGCCCCGATGATCAGGTAGTCATGCGCCATGAGCCGGACTGTAGGCAGCCGATTCTCATAGGTTTCTGAGAATCGGCTGCCTACAGTCCGGACATGCCCGTCGTCGAAGGCATCATCGACCTCAGCGCTCCGCTGCGCTCAGCCGACCTGCGCCGCGCCGCGGCACCGGTGTCCGTCGTGGTCGACGCGTCCGTCCGTGACCGCGTCGAGCGCGGCCGTGGCTTCCTCCGCGACGTACGGGAGGAGGAACGTCCGGTCTACGGCGCGACCACCGGATTCGGCGCCCTCGTCGGGTTCGCCGGCCGGGAGGATGAAGCGGACCAGTGTGACAACACCCTGGCCCACCTCGGCGCCGGGCAGGGGCCGGATCTGCCCCACGAGGTGAGCCGGGCCGCGATCCTCGTGCGCACGTGGTCGCTCGCCCAGGGGGCGTCCGGCGTGTCCGCACACGTGGTCGACGGGCTCGCCGCGATGTTCGCGACGACGTTCGTCCCGGCGATCCCACGCTACGGGTCGGTCGGCGCGAGCGGGGACCTGATCCCGCTCGCCTACGCCGCCCAGGCGCTGCGCGGCCGGGGACAGGCGTATCTCGACGGTTCGCGGATGCCCGCGGCCGAGGCGCTGCGCCATGCCGGGCTGACCCCGTTGACGCTCGACGGCCGGGACGCGCTCGCGCTCGTCAACGGCACCTCCCTCACCACCGCCGCGACCGCCCTGGCCCTGGACAGCGTCCGGTCCTCGCACCGCGCGCTGCAGGCGCTCACCTGCCTGCTGGCCGATCTGCTCGGCTGCGACCCGGGCTTCCTCCACCCGCGCCTGCTCGGCGCCTACGGCCATCCCGGCGCGATCGACGTCGCCGACGGCATGCGCAAGATCCTCGCCGGGACCGTCCCCTCCGGCACGCGTCCGCTGCAGGAGCCGTACAGCATCCGCTGCTCCCCGCAACTGCTCGGCGCCGCCGAGGACGCACTGCGCTACGTGGACGGTGTCGTCGCGGCCGACCTGTCCAGTGTCAGCGACAACCCGCTGTTCTTCCCCGACGACGACCTGGTCGTGCACGGCGGCAACTTCTTCGGGCAGCCGGCCGCGTTCGCCGCCGACGTCCTGGCGATGGTCACCGCTCAGCTCGGCAACCTCGCCGAGCGGCAGCTCGACCTCCTCGTCGACCCGGCCCGCAACGGCGGTCTGCCCCCCATGCTCGCCGCCGGGCCCGGCCGTCAGCACGGGATGCAGGGGGTGCAGCTCGCCACGACCGCGTTCGTCGCCGAGCTCCGCCGCGCCGCCGTGCCCGCCAGTATGCAGAGCCTGCCGACCAACCTGCACAACCAGGACGTGGTGCCGTTCGGCACTCAGGCCGCCCTGCGCGCCTACGACATGGCCGGACTGCTGCGCCTGCTCTGCGGGTCGCTGGCGGTGGGGTTGCGGCAGGCGGCGCATGTCGGCGCCCGCCGCCCCACGGCTTCGGGCTGCGCCGCGCTCCTCGACACCCTGGCCGAGGCGATCCCCGCGGCCGATCCCGACCGGCCGCTGGACGCCGACGTCCGCAAGGCCGCCGGGCTGCTCACCGCGACGCTCCCGCTGTGATCGTCTACAGCGCCTTGAGGACGCGGCGCATGCGGCGCCTGGCGCGGTAGCCGTACCGCAGGACCTTGGGCGGCACCTCCAGGCGCAGCCGGGCGCGGCGGCGGGCGGCGGCGTGCCCGGGACCGTCGAGGAGCGAGCGGGCCGGCTCCAGCGTCCCCGCGCGGGCCGCGGCGACCAGCGCGGCGACGCGGCCGGTCCAGTCGCCGGCCGAGGGGTCGTGGAAGTAGTTGGCCCGGCACCACTCCCCGGCAGGGACCCGGAAGTCCGCCTTGACCAGGTCGTCGAGCGTGCCCAGGCAGCCGCTGCCATCGAACACCAGGTTGATCATCTCCGCGCTGACCCCGAAGTCCGACAGCACGAGCAGCGGCACGTGACCGGCGATCGCCTCCAGCGCGGCCGTCGAGCTGACCGTGACGAACCCGGCGGCGCGGCTCAGATGCTCGTGCATCGGCCCGGCGGCGAAGCGCACGGCGCCCGCGGGCACCCGGCCCTCGGCCTCCATCACGGTCCACAGCCGCTCGTAGTGGTGCCGTTCGTTGTGCGTCTGCCGTTCGTCGTCGCGGGCCCGCAGCTTGACCACCACGTCGAGGTCGGGCCTGGCCTTGCCGAGCTCGGCCAGGGCGAGCAGGATCCGCTCCCGCTCCTCGCGCCGCCTGGGCACCTTGGCCTGGGTCGCGAAAACGACGCGGTCGCGTACGCCGTCGGGGGTCCGCGCGGCCGGGCCGCGAGCCAGGAGATCGAGGTAGGGCAGGCGGGCCAGCGCCACCGCCCCTCCCCCGCCGAGCCGCGCGCCGATCTCGGAGAACTCGGCGACCTCCCGGCCGCTGTGCACGACGAACAGATCGCAGCCGCTGCGGAAGAGCCAGGCCTTCTCCGTCGCGGGCACCGAGATGCCGGGCAGCCCCGACACCAGCACCGGCCGGGGCCGCAGCCCGGCCAGCGTCTCGGCCGCCAGCGCGTCCACCACCGGCCCGGTGCAGGCCAGCAGCACGGCGTCGGGCCGGAACCGTTCGGCGGCCCGGCGCAGCTGCCGCGCCGCCAGCACCTGGGGAAGCCCCTCGCCCTGCGCGCGGGTGCCGCTCACCGCGGCGGCGATCTGCGCCGCGGAGGGGGTGATGGGCGTGCGGACGACGGCCATGTCAGTGACCCAGTCCTCCGGAGTCGCGTCCAGCAGGCCCGCGGCCCACTTGAGATACGAGTCGGAGTCGGCCACGGCGAGCAGACGGGTCAAGGAACGACCTTTCCGGGATCGTGCAGGTGGGGCTGAGGTTCGTGCGCGAAGAGCTGGAGGTGGGAGCGCAGCGACGGGACGGCCGACGCCGTCCACCAGTCGTCCGGCACGTCGACGGTCTCCACCCGTACGCCCCGGGCCGACAGCAGGACGCGCAGCGAGGTCACCGCGGTGGACGGCAGGCTCAGCACCCGCTGGTCCGGCCGCAGGTCGCGCAGCGTCATCTCGGCGGGCGCCCCGGTGTCGTACACGGTCAGTCCGGCGATCCCGCGCACCCGGTCGAGGTCCCTGGGGTCCTCGCGCCGGTGGGGGAAGTACGCGACGGGCTCGTCGATCCGCTCCAGCCAGCGCAGGTAGCGGTCGCGGTGGATGAGCCCGTTGCGTACGAGCGAGGTGCCGAGCACGACGGTGCGCTCCGGCGGCGGCCGGTGGGCGGGCTGGGCGCGCAGCCAGGCGAAGTCGTGCCGTACGAGCCGGGCGCCCGTGCCCTCCACCGCGGCCGCGAGGCCGGCGGGCACCGGGAGCGCGGTGAACACCGTGGGCCTGCGGGTGCGCAGGCGCAACCCGGCGGCCGTGGCGAGCACCTTGCGGCCGAGGCCGGGGGTTCCGCGGGCGCGCAGCAGCGGGCCGCGCGCGACCAGCAGTTCGAGCAGGCGGATCGTGGCCAGCCCGTCGTCCACCAGCACCGTGCGGCCGGGGAGCGCGGTGACGAGGGCGAGCTGGACGCGCCCGGAGAAGGCGTCGCCCACCGCCCAGACGCGGCCGGGCCGGGGAGCCCGCGCGGCCGGCTCGGCGACCCTCAGCCCCTCGGGCAACCCGAGCCGGTCGAGTTCGCGGAGGGTCAGCCGCAGGGCCGGCAGCCCGGCCCGCGGCACCACGGTGGTGACGGGCCCGAGGAGCCCCGCGTGGTGCGCCTCGACGGCGCACAGCAACTGCAGGGGGGACTCCACCCACGCGACGGCCTGCCCCTGCTCGGCGGCGTGGCGCCGTCCCTCGTTCTCCACGCCCCGTAAAGAAACGTTCACGACGCGCTCAACCTAGCCGCCCGACACGACGGGGACGGGAACGCACGGTGAACAGACCCCGAAGGGATCGCCTCGGCGCGTTACGGCAGCATGGGACGCATGAACGCGATCACTCTCAACAACGGCGTGCGGATGCCTCAGCTCGGCCTGGGGGTGTGGCGGATGACCGACGACGAGGCCGAGAAGGCCGTGACGACCGCCATCGAATCCGGCTACCGCAGCATCGACACCGCCACGCTGTACGGCAACGAGGAGGGTGTCGGCCGCGCCCTGCGCGCCTCGGGCGTCCCTCGCGAGGAGCTGTTCGTCACCACCAAGCTGTGGAACGACCAGCAGGGCTACGACGAGGCGCTGCGCGCCTTCGACGAGAGCATGCGGCGGCTCGGCCTGGAGACCCTCGATCTCTACCTGATCCACTGGCCCGCGCCCCGGCGCGGCAAGTACGTCGAGACGTGGAAGGCCCTGGAGAAGCTGTACGCCGACGGACGGGTGCGGGCGATCGGGGTGTCCAACTTCGGGGTGGACACGCTGGAGCGCCTGCTCGCCGAGGCCACGGTGACCCCCGCCGTGAACCAGGTCGAGCTGCACCCGCTGTTCGCCCAGCGGGCGCTGCGCGGCTTCCACGCCGAACGCGGCATCGTCACCGAGGCGTGGAGCCCGCTCGGCCAGGGGAAGGGCCTGCTCGATCTGCCCGTCCTCGCCGAGATCGGCGCGAAGTATGGCAAGACGCCGGCGCAGGTGGTGCTGCGCTGGCACATCCAGCTCGGCAACGTGGTGATCCCGAAGTCGGTGACGCCGTCGCGCATCAGGGAGAACATCGACGTCTTCGACTTCGCGCTGAGCCCGGAGGACATGGCCACCATCAACGGCCTCGACGAGGGCCGCCGTCTCGGCCCCGACCCCGCCGTGGTCGGCTGAGGCAGGGAGGATCGACCAGATTTTTCCATGAACCGGGACGCGCCGCGGTCACGCGATCACGTTGCGTACGTTTCCCCAGGCGAACGCGTGGCAATGATTGCTGCCGTGCCCCAACCACGACCATCGAGAAAGCTGTGGGCCGGGCTCGCCGCGGCGCTCCTGCTGTGCCTCGGGCTCACCGGCGCGTCCCGCGCGCCCGCCCCCGCACTCGCGCTCGCGCTCGCGGCCCAACGGCCCAACATCGTGCTCATCCTCGCCGACGACCTGGACGCGGCCGACCTGAGCCGGTTCCCCAACATCACCAACCTGCTGGTGCGCCAGGGCACCACGCTGTCCCGCTTCTTCGTCACCAATCCCTGGTGCTGCCCCTCCCGCTCGTCCATCCTGCGCTCGCAGTACATGCACAGCCACCACGTGGACAGCAACCGGTCGCCGACCGGCGGATTCCCGAAGTTCCGGCCACTGGAGGCGTCCACCCTCGGGACGTGGATGCACGACGCGGGCTACCGCACCGCGCTCATGGGCAAATATCTCAACAACTATCCCGAGGGCGCGCCGCGCACCTACATCCCGCCCGGCTGGGACGAGTGGCACGTTCCGGTCACCCGGCTCTACCAGGAGTACGGCTACGCGCTCAACGAGAACGGTGTGATCCGGCGCTACGGCCACGCCCCCGAGGACTACCTGGAGGACGTGCTGAGCGCCAAGGCCACGGCGTTCGCGACCGACACCACGCGGGGGGACGCCCCGTTCTTCCTCTACCTCGCCCCGGTGGCGCCGCACCTGCCCGCGCACCACGCGCCGCGTCACGCCGCCGCCTTCGCCGGGGAGCAGGCGCCCCGGACCGCGTCGTTCGACCAGGCCGACGTGTCCGCCGAGCCCGGCTGGCTGCGTGAGCGCACGCCGCTGTCGGCCGCCGACATCCGCAGGATCGACCGCGTCCACCGCGACCGGCTGCGCGCCATGCTCGGCGTGGACGACATGGTGGGCGCGCTGGTCGAGGCGCTGAGCCGGGCGGGCCGCCTCGACGACACCTACATCTTCTTCACCTCCGACAACGGCTTCCACCTGGGCCAGCACCGGTTGCGGCCGGGCAAGACCACGCCCTTCGAGGAGGACATCCGGGTGCCGATGGTGGTGCGCGGCCCGGGCGTGCCGGCCGGGGGCGTGATCGACCGGCTCACCTCGACGGTGGACCTCGCGCCCACGTTCGCCGAGCTGGGCGGGGCCGTGGTCCCGCCCACGGCCGAGGGCCGCTCGCTCGTCCCGCTCCTGCGCGGGCAGGCCGTCCCCTGGCGCGACGCCGTGCTCACCGAGTTCTACCATCCCTCCTACTCGCCGCATTCGCCTCCCACGTACGCGATGCTGCGGAACGACCGATACGCGTACGTGGAGTACGAGACCGGGGAGCGGCAGCTCTACGACCTGCGCGCCGACCCGGCGGAGCTGCACAACCTCGCGGCGACGGCCGACCCGGGCCTGATCACGGCGCTGTCGGCCCGGCTCACGCTGCTGCGGGCCTGCTCGGGACCGGTCTGCCGGCTGGCGGACGCCGCGGGTCCTGTGATTTCGGGCACAGGTGTCTCGGTGAGCGGCGGAGTGTCCGTGGGCACGGCGGGCGCCCCCGGCGGGTGAGGCGGCGGAACGGATAAGGGCGGACGCCCCGGCACGTTGGGGGCGTCCGCTATTCATTTCTGCCCATATGGATATGGGAGCGCTCCCAAGCGTGGTATGTCCTAGTATGTCCCATTGACCAGCTCTAACCACCCTGGGAGTAACAGTTAGGTTTCGGCATATTGACGCCTCGGTTGCTCATAGAGGACCCTTCGTGGGAGCGCTCCCAACGTGCTCGGCACAGGGCGGGAGCACCGAGCACAACCATCGATCGCGGGCCGTGAGATCGGGGACCGGCCTGGGATGCACTCCCACAGACGATTCGGGATACCACCTGAGAGGGGTCCGGAATGATTGCACACTCGCGCCGCGGCAGGCTGCTCGCGGTCGCCGCGGTGGCGGCGCTGGCTCTCGGCGCCGCCGCCTGCGGGTCGGACGACAGCACCGGCACGGCGTCGGGCGGCGGGTCCTCGGCGGCGGCCGGTCCCGTCACCATCACGCTCCAGACGTTCGGCGGCGGCAAGAACTTCGGCTACAAGGAAGCCGTCGACAAGTGGAACGCCGAGCACAAGGACATCCAGATCAAGTACGACAACCTGACCGACCAGTTCGAGCAGGTCTACTGGCCGCAGATGATCCAGTGGCTGCAGTCCGGCGCGGGCGCCGGTGACGTCGTCGGCATCGACGAGGGCGGCATGGGTCTCGCCAAGGCGCACCCCGAGTGGTGGGCCGACCTGGGCGAGTTCGGCCTGCAGAACCGCAAGGGCGACTTCGCCGCCTGGAAGTGGGAGAACGGCGTCACCGCCGACGGCAAGCTGTTCGGCCTCGGCACCGACGTCGGCGGCATGAGCCTGTGCTACCGCCGTGACCTGTTCGAGAAGGCGGGCCTGCCCTCCGACCGTGACGAGGTCAGCAAGCTCTGGCCGACGTGGGACGACTTCATCAAGGTCGCCCACAAGTTCCAGGACAAGATCAAGGACACGAAGTTCGTCGACGGCACCAACACGCTCTACAACGTGGTCCTGGTGCAGGAGGCCGCCAAGAACGGCAACGTCTCCTACTTCGACAAGGACAACAACCTGATCGTCGACAAGAACCCGGCGGTCAAGACGGCATACGACTTCGCCCAGAGGATCAGCCAGGAGGGCCTCACGGCCAAGCTGCGCAACTTCACGCCGGAGTGGAACACCGGCATGAAGAAGTCGCAGTTCGCCACCCTCGGCTGCCCGTCGTGGATGCTCGGCGCGGTCAGCGGCGACGGCGGCGCCGGACCGGACTTCAAGGGCAAGTGGGACGTCGCGGCGGTGCCCGGCGACGGTGGCAACTGGGGCGGCTCCTGGCTCGCCGTGCCGAAGCAGTCGAAGCACCCCAAGGAGGCGGCGCAGGTCCTCGACTACCTGACCGGCAAGGAGGCCGAGGTCAGCGTCTTCACCTACGCCGGCAACATGCCGTCCAACATCCAGGCGCAGCAGGACCCGGCCGTCCAGGGCGCGAAGAACGAGTACTTCAACGACGCCCCCGTCGGTGAGATCTTCGCCAAGTCGGCCTCCGCGCTCCAGCCGGTCTTCCTCGGTGTGAAGCACGCCCAGGTCAAGAACGCCATCGAGTCGGTCGTCTCCGCCATCGACGACGGCTCCGTGCCGTACGCCGACGGCTGGAAGAAGCTCGTCGACGACGCCGTGAAGGCCGCGGGCTGATCACGCCCGCCAGGTGAGCACCGGTCCGCCGCAGCGGCACCCCCGCCGGCGGGCCGGTCGCCTGCTTTCACCCGAAAGGTAACTTATGAGCCTGCACGTCGACGCCGGGCAACCCACCCGGGCACCGATGCCGCCCAATCGGAAGCATGTCCGGTCGAGACCGGGCCGGTCCTTCATGACCTGGCTGGACCTCAAGGCCGCGCCGTACCTCCTGGTCTCTCCCTACTACCTGCTCTTCCTGATCTTCGGGCTCTTCCCGCTGGGCTTCACCCTTTACTACTCGTTCTTCGACTACGACCTCACCGGCACGGTCGAGTGGACGGGTCTCGGCAACTACGCCGCCATGCTCGACGACGCCGCCTTCTGGAGGGCGGTCGTCAACACCCTCGCGATGTTCATCATCGCGACGGTTCCGCAGATGCTGCTGGCCCTGATGCTGGCCAACGCGCTGAACAAGCGGATCAAGGCGCAGCTGTTCGTCCGGCTGGGCGTCCTGCTCCCCCTGGTCACCTCTGTCGTCGCGGTGGCGGTCGTCTTCACCCAGCTCTACGGGCGCGACTGGGGCGTGATCAACTGGGTTCTGGGCTGGTTCGGGGTCGATCCCATCGACTGGAAGGCCGAGCGTCTCCCCTCCTGGCTCGCCATCGCGACCATGATCGACTGGCGCTGGACCGGCTACAACGCGATCATCTTCCTGGCCGGCATGCAGACGATCCCGAAGGACCTCTACGAGGCGGCGTCGATCGACGGCGCGTCGCGGCGGCGCCAGTTCTGGCAGATCACGATCCCGATGCTCCGGCCCACGATGATCTTCGTGGTCCTGAACTCCACCATCGGCGGCCTCACGCTGTTCTCCGAGCCGACCACGTTCTACAACGGCAACGTCCACGGCGGCACCAACAGCCAGTTCCAGACCGTGTCGATGTTCATCTTCGAGCAGGGCTTCCGCGAGTTCGACTACGGCTACGCCTCCGCGGCCGCCTGGCTGCTGTTCCTGCTCATCCTCATCGGATCGGCCATCAACTTCCTGCTCATCCGCCGGATCGGGGGCAACAAGTGACCACGCTCTCCGCGCCCGCCACCACGCGGCGGCGCCGCGCCAAGGCGCCGGGAGGTACCGCCGGCCTCTGGAACGCCACGCCGATGACGAGGCTCATCCTCGCGGTCACGATCATCATCTCGGCGTTCCCGCTGTACTACATGATCGTCATCGCCTCGCGCACCAACACCGAGGCGACCGACATGCCGCCGCCGTTCCTGCCCGGCGGCAAGCTCGGGGAGAACATCCAGCGCGTGCTGTCCAACCCCGACGCGCACTACCTGACCGGTCTCACCAACTCCCTGATCATCGCCTGCACGGTGACGGTCTCGGTGGTGGTGATCTCGACGTTCGCCGGCTTCGCGTTCGCCCGGCTGAACTTCAAGGGCGGCAAGGTCCTGCTGCTGCTGGTGCTGCTGACCATGATGGTCCCGCTGCAGCAGATGGGCATCGTCCCCCTCTATCGGCTCATGGTCAGCCTCGAATGGGTCGGCTCGATCAAGGCTGTGATCCTGCCGTACCTGCTCAACGGTTTCGGCGTCTTCCTCATGACGCAGTACACCCAGCAGGCCGTGCCCAACGAGCTGGTCGAGGCCGCCCGCGTCGACGGCGCCTCCACCCTGCGGATCTGGTGGAACGTCGTCCTGCCGGCCGTACGGCCGGGCATGGCGGTGCTGGGCATCAACACGTTCATGCTGATCTGGAACGACTTCATGTGGCCGTTGATCGTGCTGACGCCGGACAACCCGACGGTCCAGGTCGCCATCAACTCGCTCAACGCGAAGTACGGGACGGACTACGTGCTGATCTTCAGCGGCACGCTCATGTCGATCCTCCCGCTCATCGTCGTTTTCATCGCGTTCGGCCGACAGATCATCGGCGGACTCATGGAAGGTGCGGTCAAGGCGTGACAACGCAAGGCACACGTCCCGAGGCAGAGGCCCCCAGCGTGATGTTCCCCACCGGGTTCGTCTGGGGCGCCGCCACCTCCGCTTACCAAATCGAAGGCGCTCTCACCGCCGACGGGCGGGGACGCTCCATCTGGGACACCTTCTGTAGTCAGGACGGGCGTATCGTCGGCGGCGACACCGCCGAGATCGCCATCGACCACTTCAACCGGTATCGCGAGGACGTCAAGCTGATGGCGGACCTCGGCCTCACGGCCTACCGGTTCTCCGTCTCCTGGCCGCGGATCCAGCCCGACGGCTCCGGCGCGTACAACAGCAAGGGCCTCGACTTCTACAAGAGGCTCGTCGACGAGCTGCTCAGCTACGGCATCGACCCGTGGCTGACGCTCTATCACTGGGATCTCCCCCAGGCACTCGAAGACGCGGGCGGGTGGCCGTCGCGCGACACGTCGAAGCGCTTCGCCGACTTCGCCGCGACCGTGCACGCCGAGCTCGGCGACCGGGTCAAGAACTGGAGCACGGTCAACGAGCCCTGGTGCGCCGCGTTCCTCGGCTACGCCTCGGGCGAGCACGCCCCCGGACGGCGCGAGCCGGCCGCCGCGCTGCGCGCCGCGCACCACCTCAACCTCGCGCACGGCCTGGCCGTCCAGGCGATGCGGGCGCAGAACCCCGACTCGCTGATCGGCGGCTGCGTCAACGTCTATCCGGTCACGCCCGCCACGAACAGCGAGGCCGACCAGGACGCCGCCCGCCGCATCGACGGGCTGCAGAACCGCTTCTTCCTGGACGCGCTGCTCAAGGGCTCCTACCCGGAGGACGTGCTGGCCGACCTGAGCAGCCTGTCCGACATGGAGTTCATCCACGACGGCGACCTCGCCACGATCGCGGCCCCGATCGACATGCTGCTGATCAACTACTACAGCCGCTTCACCGTCTCGGGCGCGCCCGGCGGCGCCGCCTCCGCGGCCGCCGCGCCGACGGACTCCGGGTCTCCGTGGATCGGCAGCGAGCACGTGGGCTTCGTCAACGGCGGCCGCCCGGTCACCTCGATGGGCTGGGAGGTCGACGACAGCGGCCTGCTGGAGATGCTGCGGCGGATCTCCGACGAGTACCCCCGGATCCCGCTCTACATCTCCGAGAACGGCGCGGCCTACGACGACGTGATCGGCGAGGACGGCACCGTCCACGACCCCGAGCGGGTGGCCTACATCGAGGCCCACCTGAGGACCTGCCACACGGCCATCGAGTCGGGCATCCCGCTCCAGGGCTACTTCGCCTGGTCCCTGATGGACAACTTCGAGTGGGCCTGGGGCTACGGCAAGCGCTTCGGTCTCGTGTACGTCGACTACGAGACCCAGGCGAGGACCATGAAATCAAGCGCTTTGTGGTATGCCGACACCATCAGACACGGCGGCCTGCTGGGTCGGGCACAATAAGCGCAGACTCGATAAGGGGGCAGTATAGATGAACGGGGACCGCCGTTCCGGAGGCCGGCCGACTCTGGAAGCGGTCGCCGCGCGCGCCGGGGTCGGTCGCGGCACCGTGTCGCGGGTCATCAACGGCTCGCCCAAGGTGAGCGACCGTGCCCGCGACGCGGTGTTACTGGCGATTCAGGAGCTCGGCTACGTGCCCAACCGGGCGGCGCGCACCCTCGTGACCAACCGGACCGACACCATCGCTCTGGTGGTGTCGGAGTCGGAGCAGCGTGTCTTCGACGAGCCGTACTTCGCCGGGCTGATCCGCGGCATCGGCTCCGCCCTGGCGGAGACCGGCCTCCAGCTCATCCTCACGATGGCGCAGAACCGTGCCGAGCACGACCGGCTGGAGCACTACCTGACCGGCCAGCACGTCGACGGCGTGCTGCTCACCTCGGTGCACGGTGCCGACCCCCTGCCGGGACGGCTGGAGGAGCTGGGCGTGCCGACCGTGCTCGGTGGCCGCCCGGTCGGGCTCAACCCGTACAGCTTCGTCGACATGGACAACCGGGCCGGCGCCCGGCAGGCGGTCAAGTATCTGCTCTCCAAGGGCCGTACCAAGATCGCCACCATCGCCGGTCCGCAGGACATGGGCGTGGGTGTCGACCGTCTCGCCGGATACCGCGACGCGCTGCTGGCCACCGGGATGACCGAGCGGGTCGCGTACGGCGACTTCTCCGAGGAGAGCGGGGAGGCGGGCATGCGCGATCTGCTCGCCCGTCACCCCGATCTGGACGCCGTGTTCACGGCCTCCGACCCGATGGCGGTCGGCGCCCTGCGGGTGCTGAAGGAGCAGGGCCTGAGCGTGCCCGACGACGTCGCGGTGATCGGCTTCGAGGACTCCAAGGTGGCGCTGCACACCGATCCGCAGCTCACGAGCGTGCACCAGCCCACCGAGGCGATGGGCCGGCAGATGGTCCAGCTCCTGATCGCCCGGATCAACGGCGAGCCGCTGGAGCAGCCGGTCGTCATCCTCGACACGCACCTGGTGATCCGCGCCTCCGCCTGACGCGCGACGGCGACCACGAGACCGCCGCGCACCCTCCGGGGTGCGCGGCGGTTCTGTTTTCGCGGGACAGCTTCGCGCGGTCCCTGCCGTGAGCCAGGGCGATCGGCGGTCATGGGGGGCAGTGACGTCAGTCTCCGGGCCGCGCCTGCGCCAGCGCCGATGCCTGCGTTGATGCCTGTGCCGGTGGGACGGTCAGGGAGAGGGCGCGCAGGTCGTCGAAGGCCTGGAGAAGATGTGCGTCCAGGCTCCGCGAGGGGTCGTCGATCCAGTCCCGCATGGCATGGTGAAAGGCGGCCCAGCCGGTCTGCGCGGCCAGGCCGGCCAGCCGGTCGGGGACGCCGCGCCGCCGCAGCGCCTCCGCCAGGGCCTCGCTCATCGACGCGGCCTTGGCCAGATCGCGTTCCCGCAGTGCCGGCGTCTCCGCGATGACCCGCAGGCGTGGTTCGGCGAACGGGCGGTTGCCCTCGAGAATCCCTTCGGCCTTCCGGAAGGCGCGGAGCAGGATTTCGAGCGGCTGCAGGTCATCAGGCGCCTCGGCCACCGACTGTGTCAGCGCGGCGCGCAGGTCGGCTTCGCCGTCGAAGAGCACCTCGCGCTTGTCCGGGAAGTGCCGGAAGAACGTGCGCTCGTTCACGCCGGCCCTGGCGGCGATCTCGGCGGTGGTGGTCTGGTCGAACCCGCGTTCCCGATATAGCTCCAGGGCCGCCTGCTGAAGACGGCGGCGCGCTTCTGCTCCGCTTCGTGGCACCCTCCGAGAATACCGCATATGTCAGTCACTGGCGCTACTTGACGCCAGTCACTGGCACTACGTAAGGTCAGCGACTGGCGCTACTTAGTGCCAGTCACTGACGTTATGTGGGAGAGTGTCACATGCATGTCTTCGTCACCGGCGGTTCCGGCCAGACCGGCCCCGCGGTCGTCGCCGAACTCATCGCGGCCGGTCACACCGTCACCGGTCTCGCGCGCTCGGACGCCGCCGCCGCCCGGCTGGAGTCGCTGGGCGCCGCACCCCACCGCGGCTCTCTGGACGATCTCGACAGTCTGCGCCGGGGGGCCGAGGCCGCCGACGGAGTCCTGCACATGGCCTACGGCGGCGACTTCTCCGACCTCGACGACATGATGAGACGCGACCGGACCGCGATCGAGACGCTCGGCCGGCCGCTGGAACACTCGGGCAAGCCGTTCGTCGTCACCTCCGGCACCCTGGTCATGCCCGCCGGCCGGGAGGCCACCGAGAAGGACGAGCCCGACACGGCCGGGATCGCGGGCTTCCGCATCGCGGGTGAGCGGGCCTGCCTGGACTTCGCCGCCCGGGGAGTGCTCGCGAGCGTGGTCCGCCTGGCCCCCACCGTCCACGGTCCCCGCGACCACGGGTTCATCCCCATGCTCATCGCCACCGCGCGGAAGACCGGCGTCTCGGCGTACGTCGGGGACGGCGCCAACCGGTGGCCCGCGGTGCACCGGCTCGACGCGGCCGTCCTGTTCCGGCTCGCGCTGGAGAAGGCGCCCGCGGGCAGCGTGCTGCACGGCGTGGCGGAAAGCGGCGTCACGATGAGGAGCATCGCGGAGACGATCGCCCGCGGTCTGGGGGTGCCCACGGTCTCGCTGACCCCGCAGGAGGCCGCCACGCACTACGTCAGCCCGTTCATGGCCACCGTCTACGGCTTCGACGGGCCCGTCTCCAGCGCGTACACGCGGGAGCTGCTCGGCTGGTCGCCCGCCCACCCGGGCCTGCTCGACGACCTGGAGCACGGCGACTACCTGGACGCGCCGGCCTCCTGACCGGACGACCCGGCGCCCGCAGGACGTGCGGCGGGCGCCCGGACGACGTGGACGCCCGCCGCGCGGTCAGAGGTCGGCGGACGAGAGCAGCCGCTCGGCCTCCTCGTCCGAGATCTCCTCCAGCTCGGCCACCAGGAGGTCCTCCAGCGCGACCGCCAGCTCGGCCACGGTGCGCCGCTCGAAGATCGTCCGGACCGGGACCTCCACCCCGGTCGCCCGGCGCAGCCGGGCCGCGATCCTCGTGGCCAGCAGCGAGTGCCCGCCCAGCGTGAAGAAGTCGTCGTTCACGCCGATGGTGTCCACGCCGAGCAGCTCCGACCAGATCTCGGCCACCAGCAGCTCCGCGTCCGTGCTGGGCGCGACGTGCCCGGCCGACGAGGCCCGCACCGGCGCGGGCAGGGCCGCGCGGTCCACCTTGCCGCGGCTGGTGAGCGGCAGCGCGTCGAGCACGACCCAGGCGGTCGGCACGAGGTGGCGCGGCAGGGTCCGCGCGAGGTGCGCGGCCAGCTCCTCCCCGGTCGCGGTCCCGGTGACGTACGCGACCAGTTCCTCGGCGTGGACCGTGACGAACGCCTGGCCGACGCCCGGATGGTCGAGCAGCCGCGCCTCGACCTCGCCCGGCTCGATGCGGAAGCCGCGGACCTTGAGCTGCCCGTCGAGCCGTCCGAGGAACTCCAGCGTGCCGTCCTGGTTCCAGCGCGCCCGGTCGCCGGTGCGGTATCTCCGCGATCCGGGCGGCCCGAGCGGGTCGGGGACGAAGGCGGCGGCCGTGAGCGCCGGGCGGCGCAGGTAACCGCGCGCCACCCCGGCGCCGCCGATGACCAGCTCGCCGATCACGCCCTTCGGCACCGGCGCCCCGGCCGCGTCGAGCACGTGGACCGTCGTCGCGCCGACCGGCCGGCCGATCGGGGGCCTGCCGTACGGCGTCGGGCCGAGGTCGGTGGCGGTCGCGATGACCGCCGCCTCGGTCGGGCCGTAGGTGTTCACCAGGCGGACACGGTCGCCGAACCGGCCGTGCCACCGCGCCACCGCGCCGCCGGACGCCTGCTCGCCGCCGATGACGACCAGGCGGAGCGCGGGCGGCCAGGCGATCTGGTCGATCTCCTCGACCAGGTGGTGCCAGTAGGCGGTGGGCAGGTCGAGCATCGTGACCCGCTCGCCGCCCGGGGCGGCCAGCAGGTCGGGCAGCGTCGCCGCCCCGCCGGGCAGCAGCACCAGGGCCGCTCCGGCGGCGAGCGTGGGGAAGACCTCTTCGAGATGGGTGTCGAAACTCAGCGACGCGAACTGGACGACGCGGTCTCCGGGGGCCAGGCCGTACTCCTCCCGCATCCACCGGATCCGGGCCGCGATGGCGCGGTGCTCGACGGCGACGCCCTTGGGCCTGCCCGTGGAGCCGGAGGTGGAGATCACGTAGGCCAGGTCGCCCGGGCGCGTCTCCTGTGGTTCGCCCCGGTCGCCGAGGGCCGCCTCGTCCTCGCCTGCCAGCGGGCCGACGGCGGTGAGCCCGGCGGGCAGCGCCCGGGTCGTGATCACGTGCGTCGCCCCGGCGTCCGCGAGCGAGAAGGCCAGCCGCTCCTCCGGCTCCTCCGGCTCGAACGGCAGGTAGGCCGCACCGGCCCGCCAGACGGCGAGCAACGCGGTGAT
Source organism: Microbispora hainanensis (assembly GCF_036186745.1). Lineage (NCBI taxonomy): Bacteria > Bacillati > Actinomycetota > Actinomycetes > Streptosporangiales > Streptosporangiaceae > Microbispora > Microbispora hainanensis. Next base: position 7,212,751 of record NZ_CP108086.1, read on the forward strand.
CGCCTCGACCGAGCGGGGCAGGCAGACGCCGACCACCTCGCCGGGGCGCACGCCCCGGGCCCGCAGCGCGGCGGCGAGCCGTGCCGCCCGCCGGTCCAGTTCGCCGTAGGTGACCTCGGTCTCCCCGCAGACCACCGCGACGGCGTGCGGCGTGCGCCGGACGACCTCCGCGATCATCTCGGGCACCGTCTCGGAACCCGCGGCCCCGGCGGTGTCGGCGCCGTCGCCGGCCATGGCCCGGATGTCGGCCTCGTCGTCCCCGGTCCAGACGCGCAGCTCGGAGATCCGGCGGCGCGGCTCGGCCACCGCCGATTCGACCAGGAGCAGGAAACGGTCGGCGAGCCTGCGGACGGCCTCCGCCTCGTGCGGGGACCCGCTGGACCCGTCGTGGCCGAACGACACGACGATCTCGCCGTCCTCGAACCACGCCTCGGCGTACAGGCCGAGCTTGACCTGCCGATATCCGTCCGGGAAGTAGCCGACGGACAGGTCGCCGAACGCCCGGCTGAGTCCCAGGTCCTGGGTGTGCAGGATGAACATGGTCGGCATCAGCGCCTCGGCGGGATGCCCGATCCGTTCGAACGGCACCGAGGGCCGGCTCAGCGCCGTCAGCGCCTCCTGCCGGGTGCGCGCCAGCAGCTCGGTGAACGACGGGTCGCCGTCGAGGTCTCCGCGCAGCACGACGGTCTGCGAGAGATAGCCGATCATCGGCTCCAGCTCGACCCGGTCGCGGCCCGCCACGGCCGTGCCGACGAGGACGTCGGTGTGGCCGGTGTGGCGGTGGAGCAGCACCTGGTAGGCCGCCATGAGCACGGTGAACAGCGTGGTCCTGTTCTCGCGGGCGAGCCGGTCGAGCTCGGCCGCGATCTCCCGGCCCAGCCGGACGACCTGGAAGTCCCCCTGGCCCTTGCCCCCGTTGCCCATGCCGCAGGGCAGGTCGGGCGGCGGCGGGTCGGCCAGCCGCTCCTGCCAGTACGGCACCGCGCGCTCGGCGCGGCGGCGCTGCCAGCGGGCGTAGTCGGACGGCTGGACCGGCAGCGGCGCCAGGCTCGGCGCACGCCCGTGCAGGCGCGCGGTGTAGCACTCCGCCAGGTCGTCGAAGAGGATCCCCAGCGACCAGCCGTCGCCGATGATGTGGTGCATCGTGACGCACAGCACATGGTCGAGCGCGCCGATCGTGATGAGCGCGACGCGCAGCGGCACGCCCTCGGCAAGGTCGAACGGCGCGTTCACCCGCTCGGCGACGATCCGCCGGGCGTGCTCCTCGTCGTCGGCCCGGATCCGCTGGACCGGCGGGACGGTGCCCGCCGCCCCCGGCGGCTCGGCGACCGCCCAGGGGACGCCGTCCTCCTCCTCGAACCGGGTGCGCAGGCCCTCGTGGCGGGCCACGACGTCGGCGAGGGCCCCTTCGAGGGCGGCCTCGTCGAGGGGTCCGCGCAGCCGGCGGACGTTGTACATGGTGTAGGAGGCGTCGGCGGGGTCGAGCCTCTGCAGCAGCCAGAGCCGTTCCTGGCTCGGAGACAGGGGCGCCCTCATTTGTCCGACGCCATCTCGTCGAGCACGGCCGCCAGGTCCTCGGCACTGAGGCCGTCGAGCTCGTCGCGGAGCGCGGCGATGTCGGCGAGGTCCAGGTCGTCGTCGTCGAGCCGGTCCATCGCCGCCGCCAGCTCGGCCACCGTGGGGTTCTCGAACAGCACCACGATCGGCACGTTGGTCGCGAAGCGCGCCTGGATCCTGGCGATGATCTGGGTGGCGGTCAGCGAGTGCCCGCCGAGCTCGAAGAAGTCGTCGTCGACGCCGACCGGCTCGGCGATGCCGAGCACCTCCCCCCACATCGTCGCGAGGTCCTCCTCCAGCGCGGTGGACGGCTGCCGGTACGGCCGGCTCCGCGCCCGGGTCCACTCGGGCACGGGCAGGGATTTGCGGTCGAGCTTGCCGTTGGGGGTGAGCGGCAGGGCGTCCAGCACCACGAGGTGCGCGGGCACCATGTATTCGGGCACGTCGCGGCGCAGCCGGTCACGCAGCGACGGCCACAGGCCGGCCTCCCCCGCCTCCCCGGGCTCCGCCTGCTCTCCGGCCTCCCCGGTCGCGCGTACGACGTAGGCGACCAGGCGCGGGAGCCCGTCGGGGCCGTCGCAGACGCCGACGGCGGCGTCGGCGACCTCGGGCGCGGCCCGCAGCACGCTCTCGATCTCGCCGAGCTCGATCCGGAACCCGCGCACCTTCACCTGCTGGTCGGCCCGGCCGAGATAGCAGAGCCTGCCGTTCTCGATCCTGGCGAGGTCGCCCGTGGCGTACAGGCGGGCCCCCGGCACTCCGGAGAACGGGTCGGGCAGGAACCTGGCGGCCGTCTGGCCCGGCATGCCGCGATATCCCCTGGCCAGACCGGCGCCGCCGATGTGCAGCTCGCCGGCCTCGCCGGGCGGCACGGGACGCCCGCCGGGGCCGAGGATGTGCACGGTCGTGTTGCCGATGGGCTCGCCGAGGTCGATGGGGGCGGGTGACGGGCTGACGCGCCCGGCCGTCGACCAGACCGTCGTCTCGGTCGGGCCGTACACGTTCCAGAGCCGGGCGCCGCCGTCGAGGAGGGCGTCGGCGAGGTCGCGGGGCAGCGCCTCGCCGCCGCACAGCCGGGTCGTGATGTTCTCGGGAACCCCGCCGGATTCGAGCAGGATGCGCCAGCTCGCCGGGGTCGCCTGCATGATCGTGACGGCCTCGGTCACGGCACGCGCCCGCAGGGCCCGGCCGTCCGCCGTCTCGTGCCCGGACGCGACCACGACTCGTGCGCCGCAGGTCAGCGGCAGGAGGAGCTCCAGCACCGAGATGTCGAACGACAATGTGGTGACCGCCAGCCAGGCGTCCCGGGGCGTGAGCTCCAGCAGGGTGGCGAAGGACTCCAGCAGGTTGACCACCGCGCCGTGCGGCACGGCGACGCCCTTGGGCCTGCCGGTGGAACCGGAGGTGTACATGAGATAGGCCAGGTCGCCCGTCGGGCCGTCGGCCGGCGCGTCGCCGTCAGCCGACGCCCCGCCTGCCAGGGGAACGCCGTCCTGCGAGAGCTCGACGACGTCGGGGACGCCGTCGAGCAGCCGCGACTCGACGCCCCGGCCGGCCAGCACGAGCCGGATGCCCGCGTCCTCCCGCATGAACCGGAGCCGCTCTTCGGGGAAGCCCGGGTCGAGCGGCACGTACGCGCCGCCGGCCCGCCACACGGCGAGCAGGGCGACGACCATGCCGGGGCAGCGCTCCAGGCACAGGCCCACCGGAACCTCGGGGCCGACGCCGCGGGCGCGCAGCAGCGCGGCCAGCCGGTCGACCCTGTCGTGCAGCTCCCGATAGGTCAGCACGCCGTCGGCGCCGCTCACCGCGACCGCGTCGGGGCTCGCGTCACGCCACCGGCGGATCAGCGCGAGCGCCGTATCAGGGAAGGTCACGCCGCTCACCGCGTCACTCACTTTCCACACCTTTCACTTCGGGAACGGGCCGCCCAGCGCGGACAGCGGGAGGTCCGGGTCGGCCCCGGCACGCCGTACGACCTCGGCGAAGCCGCCGAGGAGGCGGCGCGCGGTCTCGGGCGTGAACAGATCGCTGCTGTAGTCGAAGACGCCGCCCAGCCCCTCCGGGCCCCGCCACAGGTCCATCGAGACCTCCGACTTGGTGTGGCTGGGCGGGACCACGTAGACCTCGCGTTCGAGGTCGGCCATCCGGGTCCCCAGCAGATCGTCCTTGGGCAGGTTGTGCAGGTTGAACATGGCCTGGCACAGCGGCGGCCTGCTGATGTCGCGGGGCACCCGCAGCGCGGCCAGCACGTGCTCGAACGGCACCTCCGCGTGCCGCATCCCGGCCAGGGTCGCCTCCCGCACCCGGTCGAGCAGCTCGTGGAACGACGGGTCGCCGGACAGGTCGGCACGCAGCACCATCGTGTTGCCGAAGTAGCCGATCAGCGGAGCCAGCTCGCTGCGCGACCGGCCGGCCACCGGCACGCCGACGCAGAAGTCGGTCTGGCCCGACGCCAGGGCGAGGGTCGCCTGATAGGCGGCGACCAGGGCCATGAAGGACGTGCAGCGCCGCTTCCTGGCCACCTTCTCCAGCGGCGTGATCTCGTCCGGCGGCAGCAGCAGCTCCTCGCGTCCGCCGCGCCCCGACCAGCGGGCCGGGCGGGGACGGTCGGCAGGAAGGTCCAGCGCGGGCGCACCGGCCAGGCGGCTCGTCCAGTGGGCCAGGCCCGCCGTGTGGTCCCGCTGCCTCTCCTGTACGGCGAAGCGGGGATACTGCGTGGGCAGCTCCGGCAGCTCGGGCTCACGTCCCTCACGCCCGGCGGCGTAACACTCCGTGAGCTCGCGCAGGAGCACGTCGAGCGACCAGCCGTCCATCACGATGTGATGCAGGACGATGCACACGACCGCGTCGTCCTCACCCGCCTCGGCAAGGCCGACCCGCAGGGGAGGCGCGTTCTCCAGATCGAACGGGCGCTCGACGAACTCCTTCAGCACCCCGTCGAGGTCCGCCTCGCCGGACACCGCGAGCCGCTCCACCGGCACCGGCCCCGGCGGCAGCACGACCTGCACGGGCGCGTCCCCGCGCAGCCGGAAGCGGGTCCGCAGCACCTCGTGCCGCGCCACGATCCGGGTGAACGCCGCGGTCAGCGCGGCCACGTCGAGCGGCCCGCGCAGCCGCATGCACCAGGGCGTGTTGTAACTGGTGTCGCCGGGGTCGAAGCGGCTGAGGAACCACAGGCGCTCCTGGCCCGGCGACAGCGGCCACTCCTGTCCGCCGGGCTCCCGCTGAGCGGCTCCGAGGGAGCGCAGCAGCGCCGCCCGCCACTCGGGGGGCAGCCCGGCCAGCTTCTCGATCAGCGCGGCGCGGCGCTCCGCGCTGGTCATCTGTCCCGGGAGCCCGACGTCGCCGGGTCGCGTACGCTCCGCGTCTCCGGGTCGCGCGCGCTTAGGGGCCGCATGTCGGTCCACACGGTCTCGATGTGGTCCAGGCATTCCTGCCGGGTGCCCGTGAAGCCCGTGGCCCGCCACCCGGCGGGCGGTTCGCGGTCGCTCCACCATATGGAGTACTGCTCCTCGTCGTTGACGACCACGAGCATCGGGGAGTCGGTCATGTCACCTTCCCAAGACGGTCATTGCTGATGTCGGGGCCCCGGCCGCCGCCCTCGGCACGGCGGGGACAGGCGGGCCAGCCGTCGGGTCCGGCCGGCGGCGCGGCGCACAGGACGTAGTGGTGGGGAGCGAGCACGTCGGTCCGGCCTGCCGCGGCGCGCATCACGGCGGCGTGGACGGCCTCGGGCGTGTCCAGCCCGGGACGCGCGACGAGATACCCCGTCAGCCGGGCCGTGCCCCCCTCGCCGTCCCTGTCGTCAGCGCTGCCTGCGGCACCGTCGCCAGCCGCATCTCCGGTGCCGTCCGCGGCGCTGTCGCCGGCACCGTCTCCGGCCGCATCTCCGGCCTTGTCTGCAGCGCCGCCTCCGGCACTGTCGCCGTCCGCATCTCCGGCGCTGCCTGCGGCACTGTCTCCGGGGGCATCTGCGGCGCTGTTTCCGGCGTCCGCCGCGGTGTGCTCGATCACGACCGCGGCGAGGTCGGTGCCGCACGCGCGACGCAGCAGCGCCTCGGTCTCCGGCACGTCCACCCAGTCGTGGCCGATCGCCGTCCATCCGGCGGGGCGCGCCACCGGGTCCAGGCCCGCGATCTTCGCCACCTGGTCCAGCGGCACGTCCTCGGAGACCGCCCGGACCAGCAGCTCCTCCAGGCCGGTGAGCATCCGCAGGGCGACGTCGCCGGGCAGGAACGCCGTGTCCACCAGCACGTAGAACTCGCAGGTGGACGGGGACGGGCCGGTGGCGAAGAAGATCCGCGCCTTGACCTTCGAGTAGGCGCCGACGAAGAACGTGCGGGTCCGCTTCCGCAGCGCGGCGAGCGCCGCGGCGTCCCCGGGATCGGCCGCCGGCAGGCCCTGCCAGCGGCCCCCCTGCCTGACGTCGTTGAAGAACGCGTCCAGGTCGATGTCGGCGCCGCGGCTCCACGCCTCCGCGTCCCACGCGGCGTGCACGAGCGCGGGGTCGTAGTGCCCGTTCCGGTAGGTCGCCATGGTCCTGCGGTGTCCGTGCCGCAGCGCGTCGGCGAACGTGCCGGTCCCCAGCTCGATGACGCACAGCCCGTCCTGGGCGGCGGGCCCGGCCATCGCCTCCATGCCCGGGTGGTGCCGGTTCGACACGATGAGCTGCAGCGCCGCCGTACTGTGCCCGGTGACGGCGGCCAGCAGCGCTGCGCTCGCGACCGTGAGCACGCTGGAGGTCGTCACACCGTGGCGGGCGGCGAGCGCCTCGGCGGCGACGGCCGCCGCCGGGGAGTCCATCCCGTGCCGGACGAAACGCGGCTCCTCGGGCTCCCGCATCGGGAAGTCGAACATCGAACGCGGAGCGGACGCCAGACCGGTCCGCCAGTGCCGCAGCGCCTGGCCGCCGGGCGGCGGGTCCGACCGTTCGAAGGCCGCCTGGTCGAGCGGCTGCCGGCTCGGGGCGGGCAGGTCCTCCCCGGCGACGAGCCGCGGCCACTCCGCGGCCACCATGTTCAGCGACCAGCCGTCGAGCGCGAGATGCGACAGCGCGAGCGCCAGCGCACGCGGCCGGCCCCGCTGGCAGACGACCGCGCACCGGATCGGCAGCTCGGCCGCGTAGTCGAACCCGGTGGCGGCCAGCTCGGCGGCCAGCGCCTTGGCCGCGCTCATCGGCTTGGCCGCCGCCTCGTACACGCCGACGGTGAGCCGGCCCTCGCGGCTCACCCTCTGGATCGTGTCCTCACGAACCGTGTCCTCACGAACCGTGTCCTCACGAACCGTGCTCTCGCGAACCGTGTTCTCGCCGTCCGTCCCGTCGTCTTCCCGGGCCTCGTTCTCTCCGGCGTCGTTCTCTCCCGCGTCGTTCTCTCCGGCGCCGTTCTCCCCGGCGCCGTTCTCCCCGGCGTCGTCCCGGACGCGGACGAACGCCGTGCGCAGCGTCTCGTGCCGCTCGACGAGACGGCCCACGGCGCGCAGCACGGCGTCCAGACCGGCCGCGCCGGTCACCGGCAGGGTCCAGGCCAGGTTGAAGTAGGGGTCGCCGTCGTCCAGCCACTGCGTGGAGCGCCAGATCCCCTGCTGGCCCCAGGTCAGCGCGGCCTGCCCGCCCCGCGCGCCGCGGAACTCCACGGTGCGCGGCGGCAGCGGCGTGAGGCCGGTGACCTGCGCCGGCGGGCTCGCGGTCACTTCCGCTGCCCCGCGATGTGCTCGACCAGGCCGTCGAGCGTGTCGAGGTGGCCGCCGTCCAGGTCGACGTCACAGTCGAACTCGGTCTCCAGCATGTCGATCAGCCGCAGGTAGGCGATCGAGGTGAGGCCGAGCGCGGGCAGGCTGCACTCCGCCGCCAGGATGTCGGCGACGGCCAGGTCGCCGCCGCTCGCCTTCGCCACAAGTTCGGCCACGCGCTCCCGCATCACGCCTCCTCCCGCAGCCGGGCGACCTCCGCCGCGATGCCGTTGATCGTCGGGTCGTCGAAGAACACGTCGAAGGACAGCTCCACGTCCATCCGCTCGCGCACCTTCGCGATGATCTGGGTGATCGACAGCGAGTGCCCGCCGAGGTCGAACAGGTCCTCGTCCGGGCCGATCTCCGGCATGCCGAGCACCTCGCGCCAGATCTCGCCCACTTCGGCGGCGTACGGCACGGCGTCCGCCGCTCCGCCCCGCGCCGAGGCGGACGGCTCCTCGACCCGGCCGAAGGACGGCTCGACCACAGCAGGGAGGGGCAGGTCGGCCACGTCGGCGTCCGGGGCGGCGGCCACCGCGCGCAGCAGCGCGAGCAGGTGCTCGGCGACGCTCTCGCAGCCGGATCGGCTCAGCACGAGCGGGTTGAACTGCAGCCGGGCCGCGACGCCGTCCGGCGCGTCCACCACCTGCAGGTGCAGCGTGCCGCGCACCGCCTGGTTGAACGCCATCCACTCCACCGACGCCGCGACGCCGGGGAACTCCGGCGCGCTCGCGTCGCGCCTGCGGTAGCTGACCGACACCGGCGTCAGCGCGGTGCGCGGGCTCACGCCGCCGACGGCACGCGCGAGCGGCACCTGCCGGAACCGGTACGTGGCCCGCAGCTCGTCGCGTACGGCGCGGGCGAAGTCGGCGAACCTCCCGGCCGGGGCGGGGGCGGGCACCGGCAGCTCGTTGACGAACAGGCCGATGTGGTCCCGCGTCTCCTCGGTCCGGGTGGACAGGTCGACGGCCACCGCCGCGTCCTCGTTGCCGTACGCCGCGAGCAGGGTGTGCACGGCGGCGAGCACCAGCTCGAACCGGGTGACGCCCAGCTTGTCCGCGGCGACGGCGAGATCGGCGGGCAGCGCGAAGTCGACGGCTTCACCGGCAGCGGCGCGGATAGAGACCCCGGACAACCCGGGGAGCCGCAGATCCTGCCGGTCGTTCCAGCGGTCGCGCCAGAACTCGGCGGCCTCGCCGAGCAGCTCGGCCACCCGGGCGTTCTCCCGCTCGGTGATCTCGCCGTGCGTCAAGGGAAGGGCGGGCACCGGCCGCCCGGCGTACGCGGCGGCCAGGTCGCGCACCAGGATGTCCTTCGACATGCCGTCGAAGACGGCGTGGTGGGCGACGAAGACGAGCAGGTGCCGTTCCGGCGCGAGCCGGAACACGGTGAACCGGGCGGCCGGTCCGGCGCCCAGGTCCAGGGGAAGCGACGTCTCGCGGTCGACCAGCTCGCCCGCCTCGTATCCCGCGTCCTCGAACCCGGAGGCGTCCTCGAAGCCGATCGGCGGCGGCACGGCGGCGGGCACCAGGCGCACCTCGCCGTCCCGCTCCGCCAGGGCCGCGGCCAGCTGGGGATGCGCGCGTACGACGTCGTGGCAGGCGGCCTGCAGCCGGTCGACGTCGAGGGGGCCGTCGAAACGGACGGCCAGCGGCATGTGGTACACCCGGCCCCCGCAGCCCATCCGTTCCGTTATCCACATGCCGTGCTGTGCGAGGGAGGCCTGCTCCCCCTCGCCGATGAGTGTCGGTGACATCTCACTCGCCTTCCGTCGTGCTGCTCAGGCCGCCCAGCAGCGCGGGCAGCTCCTTCTTGATGACCTTGCCTGACTGGTTCCTGGGCAGGCTGTCGACCACGAGGACCCGTTCGGGCAGCTCGTGCCAGGCCAGCCGGTCCATCAGGAAGGCGCGCACCTCGCTCTCCGACAACCCGGGGCTCTCCGACAACCCGGGGCTCTCCGACAACCCGGGGCTCTCGGACAACCCGGGGCTCTCGGACGACCCGGGGCTTTCCGTGCTCGGCTTCGTCCTGGGCACGATCGCGGCGCCCAGCACGGAGCCCAGCACCGGATGCGGGAGCCCGAACACGGCCGCCTCGGCGATGCCCGGGTGCTCGTGAAGCGCGGCCTCCACCTGGAGCGTGGACACCTTGAACGCGCCGGTCTTCACCACGTCGCTCTCCCGGTCGACGAGGTAGAGGTAGCCGTCGGCGTCCACGTATCCGACGTCGCCCATGCGCACCCAGCCGTCGCGGAACGACCGGGCGCTGGCCTCGGCGTCGCCGTAGTAGGAGCGGGTGGCGGTGGGCGACCGCATCCACACCTCGCCGGTCTCCCCGGGCGGGAGCGGGTTGCCCTCCTCGTCGGTGATGCGCAGCGAGCCGCCGAACGCGGGCCGCCCCAGCGCGGCCGGCCGCGTACGGTCGTAAATCATGATCGTCTGGGCGGGGGCGGCCTCGGTGGACGTGTAGTAGTTCGTCACGGTCGCGTTCGGGAAGGCCGCCGACAGCCGTTCCGACAAGGCGGGGGGAAGCGCGGCCGCCGCCGACCCGAGCAGCACCACGCTGGACATGTCGTGCCGCTCGTGCAGCCCGGCGTCGAGCAGCTCGATCGCCATGGACGGCACCAGGAACACGGTTCCCGGGCGGTAGGTCTCGATCAGCCGGGCGAACCGGCCGGGGGTGAACCTCGCCGGGGTCAGCACGGCCGGCCGGGCGTCCAGCGCGTTGATCAGCATGGTCTGCCCGGCGTTGGTGCCGATCGGGAAGGCGTGCAGCAGATGGCGCGAGTGGGCGAACCTGCGGTGCTTGGGCTGCGTGACGCACCCGTAGGCGAGGTTGGCGTGGCTGGCGCCGACCCCCTTGGGCCGCCCGGTCGTGCCGGAGGTGTAGAGGATCTGCGCCAGGTCGCCGGGCCGCACCCGCGGCATATCCGGCGCCGTCTCCGGATCGAAACCGGCCTCCAGCTCCGCCGGGGTCGCGCTCCAGTGCTCTCCCTCTGGCGCCGCCAGATCGCGGCCGAGCAGCACCGCCGACGCCGCGCAGTGGCCGGCCATGTAGCGCAGCTCGGCCGGGGCCAGCCGGTCCGACATCGGCACGGCCACCGCGCCCGCCTTGAGTACCCCGAAGAACGCCACCGCGAAGTCGATCCAGTCGCGGCTGCCGAAGTGCAGCGCCACCCGGTCTCCCGGGGCGACGCCCCGGGCGGCCAGCCCGGCGGCGAGCGCGGCCGACCTGTGGTCCCATTCGGCGAAGGTGAGCGCCCCGTGTCCCTCGACGATCATCGCGACGCCGTCGGGCTCCTGCTCCGCGCGCAGCCGCAGCAGCTCCGGCACGGTGAGCGTGGGCACGCCGCGCGCCCTCGTCGTCCTCGTCGTCCTCGGCGTCCCCGTCATGCGTGCTCCTTCTCGGGCTCGCGGCCTGCCCTGGTGTCGTCCGCCCGTGTGTCGCCTGTCCGGGCTTCCGTCTTGGCCTCCGTACGGGCGGCCGCGATGCGCTCGGTCAGCGCCTGGTAACCGACGATGTCGTCCGGCAGGGCGTCGGGCACCTCGACGTCGAACCGGCGCAGCACCCGGACCCGCAGCGCGACCAGCGCGATGACCGCGATAGCCACCGCGAAGCAGGCGTACATGAAGCCGATGCCGCGTCCCGCGCCGGTGCCGAGCAGCACGCCCGCCGTGTTCGCGAGCGGCCCGTCCGGGGCGAGCAGCGGCTCGAACACCTGCGCGCCGTACGGCGCGACCAGGCCGAACCCGATCGGCAGGGTGGACCAGGCGACCAGCGTGTTGAGCGCGATGACCCGGCCGTGGAACCGCTGCGGCACCTTGACCTGGATGATCGTGGCGTAGACGCCGTTCAGCAGGGTGAGGCACAGCGACATGCCGAACGCGCCGACCGCGATGAGGAACAGGTCGGGGCGCAGCCCGGTCAGCAGGCAGAACACCGACAGCGCTAGCGTCGACAGCAGCACGCCGAGCAGCCGCCTGCGGCGCGGCCCGCCCCACGCGGCCATGGCCAGGCCGCCGAGGAACGCGCCGAGCCCGCCCGCGAACGACACCCGGCCGACCTCGGCCAGCGTGCCGAACGACAGCACCAGCGGCGAGATCATCATGAACAGCGGGGACAGGAAGATGTTCAGCACCGCGAAGTAGAACAGCATCGCGCGGAAGCCCCGGTTGCCCCAGGAGTGGCGGATTCCGCCCAGCATCTCGGCGAGCACGCTCTCGCGCCGCTTCCAGGCCATGGTCGCCGGGAAGCGGATCAGCGCGACGGTCAGCGTGGCGGCGACGTAGCTGGCCACGTCGATGACGAGGATCCCCTCCAGCCCGATCGCCGCCATCAGCCCGACCGCGATCAGCGGCACGATGAGCTGTGCGGTGCCGGTGGCCATCTGGACGACGCCGTTGGCGTGCCCGAGGAACCGTTTCGGCACGAGCTGCGGGATCGCCGAGCCGTACGCGAGCCGTTGGAAGGTGAGCGCGACGGACAGGCAGACCAGCAGCGGATAGATGTGCCAGACGTGGAGGTTGCCGGTCCACAGCAGCAGTCCCAGCATGAGCTGGGTGCCGCCGGCGGCGGCGTCCCCTGCCATCATGACCTTGCGCCGGTCGAACCGGTCGACGATGGCGCCGGCCAGCGGGGCGACGAGCATGCCGGGCAGCAGGCCGAGCACGGAGAACAGCGCGAACCTGGCGAGCGACCCGGTGGTGAGATAGATCCACAGCGGGATGGCGAACTCGGTCAGCGCGGACCCGGTCATCGAGACGAGCTGCCCGGCCGCGACGACGAGGAAGCGCCGCATGCTGGGCGGCGGGCCGACGCGCACCCGCGTCTCCGCCGCGCCGTTCACGCCGTCCGCTCGGTCCTGCCCCACGCCCGTGCCGCCCGTGCCGCCCGTGCCGTCCAGGGCCGTTCCCGTCTCGGCCCCGGCCTCGGCGGACCTGCGCGAGACGCCCTCCAGCCACCAGGTGCGGGTGTCGTCCCGCTCCATCCCCTCCGTACGCCCGGAGGCGAGCTTGCGGTGGATGCCGGTGACGATCTCGGCCAGCTCCTCGTTGCGGTAGCGCAGGAAGAAGTGACCGGCCTCGTCGAGGACGACGCACGCCGTCTGTTCTGACAGGCAGTGCCACTCCTTGTAACGTTCCTGGTAGAACTCGGCCGCCGGGTCGCGTTCGCCGACCACGGCGATCACCGGCGCGCGCAGCGCCGGGCCGCCGCCCTCCTCGAAGATCTGCGTGAAGTAGCGCTCGGCGGCGCGGGTGCCTTCGCGGCGGTTGCGCACGATGAGCTTGATCTGTTCCCGGCCGAGCTCCTCCACGTCGAGCCCGGCCGCGGTCAGGGCGTTGACCCGCTGCTGGTCGCTGGTGAGGCGGTCGAAGAAGGCCCCGAGCCAGTTCAGGCCGCGGCCCGGCCGTGCGAAGGGGAACACGCCGCCGAGATACAGCGCGTCCACGGTGCGGCCGTCCGCCTCCAGCCTCCGGGCGATCTCGGAGGACAGCATGACGCCGAGGCCGCAGTGGCCGTACAGCACGAGCGAGCCGCCGTTCCTGTCCAGGATCTCGGAGATCTCGGCCACGCAGTCGACGACGACCTCGTCGAACGGCCGTGCCTCCTCCCCCAGCTCGTGGCCGGGCACGGCGACCGAATACAGCGCCCAGTCGTCCGGCAGCGCGTCGGCGAGCGGCTGGTAGACCACGGCGCTGCCCCCGCCGTACGGCACGCACACCAGGGTCGTGGCGGCGGCCCTGGCGGGGGTGAGCCGGTGCAGCAGCGACCGCGGCACGTCCCCCTCGGCGGTGAGCAGCCGGGCCAGCTCGCGGACGGTGCGGTGCTTGAACACGTCGAGCACCGTGATCCGCCGGTCCGGATGCGCCTTGCGCAGCCGGGCGATGACCCGCATCGCGAGCAGCGAGTGGCCGCCCAGGGCGAAGAAGTCGTCGAGCGCCCCCACGCGCTCGACGTCCAGCACCTCCGCCCAGACGCGGGCCACGTCCTCCTCGGGGCCGGGCGCCGGTGCGACGTATTCGGCCGCCGCGACGTCGGCCTCCGGCTCGGGCAGCCGCGAGCGGTCCACCTTGCCGTGCGACTTGAGCGGCAGCTCGTCGAGCCAGGCGTACCGCGAGGGGACCATGTACGCGGGCAGCCGGTCGGCCAGCCATGCGCGCACGTCCGCGGTCTCCGGCCGCGCGCCGTCGACGGCGGCGTTTCCGGCGGTGGGCACGAGGTAGGCGACGAGCTGCTCGCCGCGCGGCTCGACCACCGCCTGGGCGACGTCCGGGTGGTCGGCCAGCACCGACTCGACCTCGCCGAGCTCGACCCGGTAACCGCGGATCTTCACCTGGAGGTCGCGGCGGCCGAGGAACTCCAGGTCGCCGGCGTCGGTCCAGCGGCCGAGGTCGCCGGTGCGGTACATGCGCGACCCGGGCGGGCCGTACGGGTCGGGCAGGAACCGGTCGGCGGTCAGGCCCGGCCGGTTCAGGTAGCCGCGGGCCAGCCGGTCGCCGCCGAGGTAGATCTCCCCCGGCACTCCGGCCGGCACCGGGCGTAACCGCTCGTCCAGCACGTACGCCCGCGCCCCGGGCAGCGGCGAGCCGATCGGCAGGCTCACGCTCGCCTCGGCCGGGCCGTCGGGAGCGGGCAGCCGGGCGACGTCGTAGGTGGTCACGCCCACGGTGGCCTCGGTCGGCCCGTAGTGGTTGACGACCCGGCAGCGGCCCAGCGCCGCGAGCTCGGCCGCCCAGCCGCGCGGGGCCGCCTCGCCGCCAAGGAGCAGCAGCTTCCTCGGCAGCAGGTCGCCCGGCCCAGCGTCGGCGAGCAGCGCCGCCAGATGCGACGGCGTGATCTTGAGGTAGTCGATCCCGGTCCGCCGGAAGATCTCCGCCAGCTCGGGACCGGCGGTGCGCGAGGGCACCAGGTGCAGCGTGCCGCCGGTCATCAGGCACAGGTAGAAGACAGTGACGCCGAAGTCGAAGGCCAGCGACTGGAGCAACGCGAAGGACGAGCCGGGCTCCACGCCCAGCCGCTCGCGCACCCCGGCGAGATAGACCATGACCTCGTGGTGCTGCACCGCGACGCCCTTGGGCCGCCCGGTGGTGCCGGAGGTGTAGATCACGTACGCGAGGTCGCCCGGCGTCGCGGGCTCCCAGGGGTCGACGGGCTCCGGCGCCTCCTCGCCGAGGTGAACGGCGGTGACGTCGTCCGGCAGCCGGTCGCGCAGGTCCGGGCTGGTCACGACGATCGACGCCGCGGCGTCGGCCAGGACGAACTCGAGCCGGCCGCGCGGGTGCTCGGGGTCGAGCGGCAGGTAGGCCGCGCCCGCCTTGAGCACGCCGAGCACCGCGACCGCGAGCCCGGTCGACTGCTCCAGGCAGATCGCCACACGGTCGTCGCGCCCCACGCCGAGCCCGCGCAGCCGCCGGGCGAGCCGGTCGGCCGCCGCGTCCAGCTCCGCGTACGTGAGGGCGTCGCCGCCGCAGGCGACGGCGGTGGCGGACGGGGTGCGGGCCGCCTGCGCGGCGATCGCCTCGTGCAGCGACGAGGCCCCGCCGAACGCGTCCGCCGGGGGCGTCTCGGGCTCGGGGCCCGCCCCCGCGAACGCGAGCACGCGGTCGCACTCGGCCGCCGGGAGCAGCTCCAGGTCGGACACCCGGGCATGGGGATCGGCGACGATCGACCTGAGCAGGTGCTCGAAGCACTCCGCCATCCGCGCGATCGTGGCCGGGCGGAACAGCTCGGTGCGGTAGGTGATGCTGCCGTGGAGGCCGTCGCCCTGGTCCATCAGGTAGAGCGCGAGGTCGAACCGGCTGGCGGTCACCTCGAACGGGTAGGCCGACATGGTCAGGCCCTGGGTGCGCAGCGGTGCCGACCGGTAGTTCTGCAGCGCGAACATCACCTGGAACACCGGCGACCTGCTCACGTCGCGTTCGACGCAGAGCTCGCCGACCAGCCGGTCGAAGGGCAGCTCCTGGTGCGTGTAGGCGTCCAGCGCGGTCTCGCGCACCCGGCCGAGCAGCTCGGTGAAGGTCGGGTCGCCGGACAGGTCGGCCCGCATCGGCAGCGAGTTGATGAACAGCCCGACGACCCGCTCCAGCTCCGGCAGGTCGCGGCCCGACACGGGCGATCCCACCGCGAAGTCGTCCTGGCCGGAGTAGCGCGCGAGGAGCACCTGGAAGGCGGCGAGCAGCGTCATGTACAGCGTCGCGCCGTTGGCCCCGCCCAGCACGGTGAGCGCGTCCGCCAGCTCGCGGTCGAGCGTGATGCCGTGGGCCGCCCCCGCGGACCCCTGCTCGGGCGGGCGCGGGAGGTCGGTGGGCAGTTCGAGCGGCGGCAGCCCGGCCAGCCGCTCCCGCCAGTAGCGGATGTCGTCCTCGTGGGTCCGTCCGCGTTCCCAGAGCGCGTAGTCGCCGTACTGCACCGGCGGGTCGGCGAGGCCGGCGTCGGCGCCGGTCCGGTACGCCTCGTGCAGGGCGAGCAGCTCCTCCAGCACGATGTCGCACGACCAGCCGTCGGTGACGGCGTGATGCATGGTCAGGAGCAGCACATGCTCGCGGGCGCCGAGCCGGACCAGGAGCAACCGCACCAGCGGGCCGGTCGCCAGGTCGAACGGCCGGACCAGCTGCGCCTGGACCTCCTCCCGCGCGGCGGCGGGGTCGTCCGCCTCCGTCAGCCGCAGCTCCACGACGGGCTCGTCGTCCAGCACGATCTCGGGCGTCCCGTCGTCGGTGGTGACGAACCGGGTGCGCAGGCTCTCGTGGCGCCGGGCCACCTCGGCGAGCGCGCGCTCCAGAGCCTCGCCGTCGATCTCATCGCCGTCCAGCCGTACGGCGAAGGGGACGGTGTAGGCGGTGGTGCCCGGGGCGTACTGCTCCAGGAACCACAGGCGCTCCTGGGCGTGCGAAAGCGGCGGGGGGGTGCCTGCCGGGCGCGGCGGCACGGTGACCCTCGCGGCTTTCCCGGCCCTGAGCCGCTGCGCGAGCAGCGCCTGCTTCGCCGGTGAGAGACCGGTCCGGGTCACGACGCCGGCACCTCTGTTGAATTTTTAATTAAGAACATGGCATTCCTCTATGCGCTCTGCGCTTCGGCACGCCGGCGATTCGTTGCGAAGACGCGGACCAACGACCCGGCGGCGGAATCACCGCCGGAAGCTTCCATACTGGTGCCTGGCGCGGCGCGGAATCCACTGCCGCTCGCGCCTTAACCCCCATTTTCGGACGCGGTAGTGGGAACGCTCCCACGGCAGTGGAGGCTAGGGATCACGGCTTTCGTTCGTCAAGTGTCATGGAAGTTTCTGTCCGTTATTAGCCCCAAGACGGTGAATGTGAGGATATTGCCGCAGATCACGGACAATGCGGTCGTAATCT
The DNA here is from genome assembly GCF_036186745.1 of Microbispora hainanensis. Taxonomy (NCBI): domain Bacteria; kingdom Bacillati; phylum Actinomycetota; class Actinomycetes; order Streptosporangiales; family Streptosporangiaceae; genus Microbispora; species Microbispora hainanensis. The sequence continues at coordinate 7,229,397 of NZ_CP108086.1, forward strand.
CCCAAAATTGCTGTTCGGCCAGGGATTGACATGGACCCTTACCGCACCTACCCTCCGTGGGAGCGCTCCCAGACAGGGTGATCCCGTTACTCCTGTCGAAAGGGTGCTGGCGCTCCTGTCAACGGATGCCGCTGCTCCTGTGCTGGATGCCGTGGTGCTCCTGTCCCTGGCAACGGGGCCCGGCGTCGAGCGCACCCCTCGACCAGAGACGCACCAGGAGCGGACCACCTGTGATCGTCACCGCCGCACCGTCCCGGAGCCCGGGGCATGCCCTGAACGACGGGGACCTCCGCTCACTCCTGCTCATCCGGCACTTCGAACGCGCCCTGCTCCGCCTGTTCGAGCAGGGCGTGCTGAGCGGCACCACCCACACCTGCCTCGGGCAGGAGTACATCCCGGTCACGGTGTCGTCCCTGCTCCGCGACGACGACTTCGTCTTCAGCAACCACCGGGGGCACGGCCACTTCCTCGCCCGCCACCCCGACCCGTACGGCCTGCTCGCAGAGATCATGGGGCGGGATGGCGCGCTGTGCGGGGGCGTCGGCGGCAGCCAGCACATCTACCACCAGCGGTTCCTTTCGACCGGAGTGCAGGGCGAGAGCCTGCCCGTGGCGACCGGGGTGGCGCTCAAACTGGCCGGAACGGGCGCGCTCGCCTGCGCGTACATCGGAGACGGCACCTGGGGCGAGGGCGCCGTCTACGAAGCGCTGAACATGGCGTCCCTCTGGCGGGTGCCGCTGCTCGTCGTGGTCGAGCACAACGGCATCGCCCAGTCGACCCCCACGTCCGCGCAGATGGCCGGCACGATCGCCGCCCGGGCGGCGGCCTTCGGAGTGCGGCACCACCACATCACCGGCACCGACGTCGGCGAGATCAGGCAGGCGCTCGCGCCGCTGGTCGACGCCGTACGGACCGAGCCGTCCCCGCTGGTGGTCGAGTTCGCCACCCACCGCCTCGGACCGCACAGCAAGGGCGACGACACCCGCCCGCCGGAGGAGATCCGCCGGGCCCGCGAGTCCGACTGGTACGACCGGTACGCCGAGGCCGATCCCGAGCGGTTCGCCCGGATCGACGCCGAGCAGCGGGAGCTCGTCGAACGCGTGGTCGCCGAGGTCTCCGCCCGGCCCCACGCCCGGCCGGGGGGAGCGGCGTGACCAGGGTCTCCGAGCACCTCAACCAGGCGCTGCACGACCTCATGGAGTCCGACCCCTCGGTCCACCTGCTCGGCGAGGACGTCAGCGACCCGTACGGCGGCGCGTTCAAGGTGACCCGCGGGCTGTCCGGCCGGTTCGGCTCCCGGGTGAGGTCCACGCCGCTGAGCGAGGGCGCGATCGCCGGGGTCGGGGCCGGGCTGGCCCTGGCCGGCGACAAGGCCATCGTCGAGATCATGTTCGCCGACTTCGTGGCGCTGGCGTTCGACCAGATCACGAACTTCGCCGCCAAGTCCACCTCCATGTACGGCAGGCCGGTGCCGATCCCGCTCGTGGTGCGCTGCCCCACGGGCGGCAACCGCGGCTACGGCCCGACCCACAGCCAGAACCCGCAGAAGCACTTCATCGGCGTGCCGGGGCTGTCGCTGTTCGAGATGACGCCGTTCCACGACGCGGGCGAGCTGTTCGCCCGGATGTTCGGCCTCGGGCGGCCCTGCCTGTTCTTCGAGGACAAGGTGCTCTACACGCGGCAGATGCACCAGGTGGACGACCTGTTCACCGTCGAGCTGGTGGACGACGTGGCGCGGGTGCGCGTCGACGGCGCCGGCCGGCCCGACTGCACGCTGGTCACCCACGGCGGGCTCGTCCACCGGACGCTCGACGCCATGCGGGCGCTCCTCCTGGAGGACGACCTGGTCTGCGAGCTGCTGGTGCCCGCCCAGCTCTATCCCGTGCCGCGGCTGCCGGGGCTTGAGGACGCGCCGCACGTCTGCGTCGTGGACGACGGCACCGAGGGCGGCTCCTGGGCGTCCGAGGTGGCCACGGCGCTCTATCCGCGCCTGTGGGGCCGCCTCCGGGGCCCGATCACGCTGGTCAACTCGGCGGACGGGGTGATCCCCGCCGCCCCCCATCTGGAACGTGAGGTGCTCGTGCAGTCCGACAGCATCAGGGCCGCGGTGAGGGAGGCGCTGTCGTGACCGACTTCCGGGTGCCCAAGCTCAACAACAACGACACGTCGTACGTGCTGGTCGAGTGGCTGGCCGAGGACGGGCAGACGGTGCGCGACGGCGATCCGATCGTGCTGCTCGAGACGTCGAAGGCGACCGAGGAGGTCGAGGCCCCGTCGGACGGCGTCCTGCGGCGGCTGCTCGCCGAGGGGGCCGAGTGCGAGCCCGGGCAGGTGATCGCCCGCCTGCTCGCGAGCGCGGACGAGGACGCCGGGGAGACCACGGCCGGGCCCGCCCGGCAGGCCGCGGGGAAGGCCGCTCAGCAGGCCGCGGACGGAAACCCGGGCGGGCCGCAGACCGCGGCGCCGCCCGGCGACGTCTCCGGGGTGATCGTCACGGCGCCCGCGCGCGAACTCATCGAGGCGCACGGCGTCGCCATGGATCGGGTGTACGCCCTCGGCCGCAAGGTCATCAGGCGGACCGACGTCGAGGAGCTGCTCGCCGCGCAGGAGCCCTCCCCCGCCGCCGCGGACGCCGCCCAGGCAGGGGACGCCCAGGCGGCGGACGCCCAGGCAAGGGACGTCCTGGCGGCGGACGCCCAGGCAAGGGACGTCCTGGCGGCGGACGCCCAGGCAGGGGACGTCCTGGCGGATGACGACGACGCGCAGTGGATCACGCTGTCGCGGGCGCAGCAGCGGACGGCCGAGGTCGTCGAACGGTCCCGGCGCGAGATCCCGGCGGCCTTCACGGCGATGAACGTGGACGTGACCGAGGTCCTGTCGCTCGCCCGCGACCTCACCCGCCGGCTGCGCACGCTGGTCGGGCTGCCCGAGATGGTGGTGAAGGCGACCGGCGGGCTGCTCGACCGCTTCCCGATGTTCTTCGCGGCGCCCGGCCCCGGCCCCCGGGCGAGAAGGGCCGCCACCGCCGACGTGGGCGTGACGGTCGACGTGGGCCGGGGGTTGTTCATCCCGGTCGTCCGCGACGCGGGCAACCGGCCGCTGTCCGAGATCGCCGGTGACCTGGTCGGCTTCCGCAAGACGGCGCTCACCGGGTCGTTCCGGGAACGCGACCTCCAGGGAGGCGCCATCACGCTCACGTTGCACACGCACGACGGCATCGTGTTCGCCGTCCCGATCGTCTTCCCCGGCCAGACGTGCGCGCTGTCGCTGACGGCACCGCGTCCGGAGGTCGTCCAGGACGGTCCGGGCTTCGCCGTACGCAAGACCGCCACAGTTGGCCTCGCATACGACCACCGTTACATCAACGGTCGCGATGCCGCGGAGTTCCTCGGGGAGCTCCGCACGGCGCTCGAATCACCCGCGCGTTTCCTCACCGAGAATGGATGAAGCCATGAACTCACCCGCACGGTTTCCGGCCGACTTCGTCTGGGGCGCGTCCACCGCGGCTTACCAGATCGAGGGCGCGACCACGGAGGACGGCCGCGGGCCATCGGTGTGGGACACGTTCTGCGCGGTCCCCGGCAACGTACGCGACGGCGACAGCGGAGAGCACGCCGCCGACCACTACCACCGCTACAACGAGGACCTCGACCTGATCGCCGATCTGGGCCTGGGCAGCTACCGCTTCTCCATCGCCTGGCCGCGGATCCAGCCGACCGGCTCGGGCAAGCCCAACCAGAAGGGCCTCGACTTCTACCGCCGGCTCGTGGACGGGCTGGCAGAACGCGGCGTCCGGCCGATGGCCACGCTCTTCCACTGGGACCTGCCGCAGGAGCTGCAGGACCGAGGGGGCTGGGAGAACCGGGACACGGCCGAGCGCTTCGCCGAGTATGCCGAGATCTGCTTCGACGCCCTGGAGATCAGGGACTGGCTGACGATCAACGAGCCCAAGACCGTGGTCGACTGCGGATACCGCTTCGGCACCCACGCGCCGGGCGTGAAGGACGACGCGCGCGCGTTCGTCGCCTGCCACCACCTGCTGCTCGCCCACGGCCTCGCCTCGCGGGTGCTGCACGAGCGGCACCCCGGACGCCGCATCGGCCCGGCGCTCAACCTGCACCCGACCTACCCGGCCGACGACACGCCGGAGGCGCGCGAGGCGGCGCACCACCAGGACGGGCTGGAGAACCGGCTCTACCTCGACCCGATCTTCAAGGGCCGCTACCCCGAGGACACGCTGCGCTGGATCTCCGAGCGCGGCCCGATGGCCGACCACATCCTCGACGGCGACCTCGGCGTCATCAGCGAGCCCATCGACGTCCTCGGCGTGCAGTACTACACGCCGGTCTTCGTGGACGGCAAGGGCGAACGTGTCTTCCTGCACGAGCGGGCCCAGGCCGAGTGGCTGGAGATCTACCCCGAGGGCCTGCACGACATCCTCGTCCGGGTGCACCGGGACTACCCGGGCGTGCCGATGGTCATCACCGAGAACGGCCTGGCCACGGTGGACGGGGTCGACGCCGACGGCCGGGTCCGCGACGACCGGCGGATCGCCTACCTGCGCGCCCACCTGAGCGCGATGCACCGCGCCATGGAGGCCGGCGCGCAGGTCGAGGGCTACCACGTGTGGTCGCTGCTGGACAACTTCGAGTGGGCCGAGGGGTACAGCCAGCGGTTCGGCATCGTATACGTGGACTACGCGACGCAGCAGCGTACGCCCAAGGACAGCGCGCTCTGGTACCGCGACGTGGTGAAGAGCGGCGAGCTGCGCTGACCCCCGCGACGAGTCCGCGACGACCCCGCGACGACCCGGCGAACAGCATGGAGCGACACCACCCGACCAACACGACCCGATGAACACCACCCGATAACACGCTCGGCGAGCACGCCGGCCCGATGAGCGAAGCGGTTTCCCCCGCCCACTCGGGCCGGCATGCCCCGCGCCCGGCTTCCGGGGCCCTGTGCCGAGCGCGCAGTGCCGAGCGCCCGGCTTCCGGGGCCCTGTGCCGAGCGCGCAGTGCCGAGCGCGCAGTGCCGGGAGGCACCGTGCCGCCGGGCCCCTTGCTGCCACGCCCTGTCCGGGGCCCTGTCCAGAGGCCCGGCCGGCACCGCCTCCTGTGCCCTCCTGTCTCCGGGATGCTTTTCCGGGACACCGGCCTCCGGGACCCGTCGCGCGGCGGTGCGATGACGGCTGCCCGGAACCGCTGAAACTTTCAGCACGCGGTGGTGGGCGCTCGCCCATGCACGTGCACGCAAGTGCCGCTGTGCGGCAAATCGGTGCACTTATACCGATCTACGCGATAATCCCGCGAATAAGTTGACGCGTCCGCCGAAAAGACTTAGCTTTACCCGAAGTGGGAGCGCTCCCACAATCCTCCCACCCCGCTTGGATCAAGGGCGATGAGCTGGGATAAAGTCCCTGCATACCGTCAGATGACCAGCTTCTTGACGTCGCGTCAGCGAGAGGACTCCCCCGTGCCCGATTACACGATTGCCGGCGGCGGATACCAGGCCACGATCAGCGAGCGGGGCGGCGCGCTCCGGGTGCTGCGGCACGAGGGCCGCGATCTGTTGACGAGCTGGCCGGAAGGCGGGCCGGTCCCCTACTACAGCGGCACCATCCTGGCGCCATGGCCCAACCGGGTGGTCGGCGGCACGTACGTCTTCGAGGGGCAGCGCCGCCACCTGCCGGTCAACGAGCCCGACCGCGGCCACGCCCTGCACGGCCTCGTCTCCGGCGTCGACTGGAAGTGCGCGGAGCTGCTGTCGGTGGAGGACCACCACGGCCACGTACGGCTGACGCACGTCGTGGAGCCCACCGAGGGCTACCCGCACAGGATCTCCCTCGAGGTGCGCCACTCGGTGTCCGCCGAGGGCCTGTCGACCACGCTGACGGCGCAGAACGTGGGCGAGACGGCGGCGCCGTACGGCTGCGGGCCGCACCCGTGGCTGCTGGCCGGGCCCGACGTCACCGCCTACGAGCTCGGCCTGCCGGCCGGGCGGGTGCTGCTCACCGACGACCTGCTCGCCCCCACCGACCTGGTGGAGGTCGAGGGAACGCCCTACGACTTCAGGACGCCGCGCGTGATCGGGGACACCGCCGTCGACCACGCCTTCACGGGCGTGACGGAGGGACGCGTACGCGTGCTGGGGCCGGAGGGCGGGGTTGAGCTCACCTGGGACCCCGCGGTGCTGCCGTGGGTCCAGATCTGCACCGGCACGGGGCTGGGCCACCAGGGGCTGGCCGTGGAGCCGATGACCTGCCCGCCCGACGCGTTCAACTCGGGCACCGACCTGATCGTTTTGCAGCCGGGGGACAAGCACGAGGCCACGTGGGCCATCGCGGTCACCACTGCGTCATTGGAAGGCTGAATGGACAGCAGGACGAAGAGGCGGTTGTCCCCCGCCCGGCTCGACGAGGTCACCCGCGACGCGCTCGGCTGCGGGGTGACCTCGTCGGAGGAGCTCACCGACGGCTTCGCGAACGCCGTCTGGCGGCTCGGCCTCGACGACGGACGTCAGGTGGTGCTCAAGGTGGGGCCGCCGCCCGACCTGCGGCTGCTGGCCTACGAGCGCCACCTGCTGCGCACCGAGGCGATGGTCTACCACCTCGCCCAGCCCGCCGGGCTGCCGATGGCCGCCCTGCTCAAGGCGTCGTTCGACGACCCGCTGCTGGGCGGCGACTACCTCATCCTGTCCGCGCTCGACGGGGTGCCGTGGAACCGGACGACGCTCAGCCCCGCGGAGGAGGGCGCGCTCCGGTTCGAGCTGGGCCGCCACCTCGCCCGCCTGCACTCCATCCCGGGCACGGGCGTCTTCGGCTACCCGTACGCCGGGCTGACCGGCCGGACCTGGCGGGAGGCGTTCCTCATCATGGTCGGTGCCCTGCTGGACGACGCGGTCTACTACAACACCCCGCTCCCCGCCACGATCGTGGAGATCGTCGGGCTCGTCCACATGAACGCGCACGTCCTCGACCAGGTCACCACGCCGTCGCTGGTGCACTTCGACATGTGGCCGGGCAACGTGTTCCTGGACGGCGACAACCGCGTGCAGGCGCTCATCGACCACGAGAGGGCGTTCTGGGGCGACCCGCTCGCCGACTTCGTCACTCCGACGATCTTCGACGAGCTGCGCGAGGACGACCCGATGCTCATGGGTTACCGGCAGGAGGCCGGCCCCGTGCGGCTGGACCAGGCCGCGCGCGTACGGATCGCCCTCTATCGGGTCTACCTCTACCTGATCATGCTGGTGGAGGACGGCCCCCGGCAGTATCCCGAGGAGTCCTACGCCCGCATCAGGGACATCACCACGCGGTCACTGGCCGCCTGCCTCGACCTGCTGCGCGCGGGGGCGAGGAACCACGCGCACGTCTGAGGTCACGCCTCCAGCGTGAGGGACTGCGAGCCGCACCCGTTGCCGGTGTGCGGCTCGGAGTCGCCGGTCGCCGCGAGGGCCGCGGGCGCCCCTACGGTCAGCGAGGCCACGAGGGACAGGACCATCGTCCCGGCCGCGACGCGGGGCAGGTGACTCACACGAGCACTCACAGCGGACTCCATAAAGGCCGACTCCATTGATCACAAAATAGCGGTCCCGCACGCGCTCCGGTAGGCCCACATCTGGCGGCCCGGCCCCCCGCGTGAGACAATTTCAGCGGGTGATGAATTATGGAGACGACATGTGTGATCGCGGGCGGCGGGCCCGCGGGGGCCATGCTCGCACTGCTTCTGGCACGCGCGGGCGTCGATGTCACTCTGCTGGAGAAGCACGCGGACTTCCTGCGCGACTTCCGCGGTGACACCATCCATCCCTCGACCCTCCAGATCCTGGACGAGATCGGCCTGGGCGAGGCGTTCCACCGGCTGCCGCACCGCAAGGCGCACACGCTGTCCATGCGGACCGACGACGGCGAGGTGCCCATCGCCGACCTGCGGCGCCTGCCGGGGAAGTACCAGTACATCGCCTTCGTCCCACAGTGGGACTTCCTCGACCTCCTCACCCGCGAGGCGGCCGCCTATCCCAACTTCCACCTCCTGATGAACGCCAAGGTCGTCGACCTCGTACGGCACGACGGCGCGGTCCGCGGGGTCCGCTACCGCGACGAGCGGGGCGAGGAGCACGAGATCAGGGCCGTGCTCACCGTCGCCGCCGACGGCCGGCACTCCGACGTGCGCCGGGCGGCCGGGCTGGCGCCCAAGCGTTTCGGCGCCCCGATGGACGTCGTGTGGTTCCGGCTGCCGCGGGCGGAGGGCGATCCCGAGCAGCCGTTCCTGCGGGCGTCCGCCGGACGGCTCATGGTCGCGATCAACAGGGAGACCTACTGGCAGCTCGCCTACATCATCCCCAAGGGCGGCTTCGCCGCACTGGAGGCGAAGGGCGTCGGCGAGCTGCGCCGCGAGGTGGGACGGCTGCTGCCCTTCCTCGACGGCAGGACCGGCGAGCTGCACGGCTTCGACCAGACCGGTGTGCTGAGCGTCGAGGTGAACCGGCTCACCCGCTGGCACCTGCCCGGGCTGCTGCTGATCGGCGACGCGGCCCACGCGATGTCGCCGGTCTTCGGCGTCGGGATCAACCTCGCCGTGGCGGACGCCGTCGCGGCCGCCAACATCGTCGGGCCCGTCCTGCTGCGCGGCCGGGCGCCCGCCGCCGTGCTCGCCAGGGTCCAGCGCCGCAGGAAGGTGCCCACGATCGTCGTGCAGACCGCGCAGCGCGTGGTGCAGGACCGCCTCATCCGGCCGGCGCTCGCCGGTCCCGTGGGGCGGATCCCGGCTCTCACCCGCGTGCCGGCGGTGCGCTCGCTGGTGCCGCGGTTCATCGGTCTCGGCGTCCTGCCCGAGCACGTACGTCTTCCGCTGCGAAAAAAAGATCTCAGCAAATGGACAGGACGGGGCCCGCACAGGACCGGGTGCAATAACCTTGGTTCCCGTGAGCGCAACGAACCTCGACCCCGTGAGCGGCCCTGCCCTGGACGCCTGGCGTGATCTTCCCGCGGCCCAGCAGCCGGACTGGCCGGACCGCGGTGAGCTGGACAAGGTCGTAGCGGAGCTGGCGTCCCTGCCCCCGCTCGTGTTCGCCGGCGAGTGCGACCAGCTCAAGGAGAGCATGGCCGCCGTGGCGCGCGGGGAGGCGTTCGTCCTGCAGGGCGGCGACTGCGCCGAGACCTTCGCGGGCGCGACGGCCGAGAACGTGCGCAACAAGCTCAAGACCCTGCTGCAGATGGCGATCGTGCTGACCTACGCCGGCCGCGTGCCGGTCGTCAAGATCGGCAGGCTCGCCGGGCAGTTCGCCAAGCCGCGCTCCAAGCCCACGGAGATCCGCGACGGCCTGGAGCTGCCGGCCTACCGGGGCGACATGGTCAACGGCTTCGACTTCACCGCCGAGGCCCGCCGTCCCGACCCCAACCGGCTGCTGCGCGCCTACCACTCCTCCGCCGTCACGCTGAACCTCGCGCGGGCCTTCACCAAGGGCGGCTACGCCGACCTGCGCCAGGTCCACGCGTGGAACCAGGACTTCGTGGCGGAGTCCCCGGCGGGGCGGCGCTACGAGCAGCTCGCCCGGGAGATCGACCAGGCGCTCTCGTTCATGCGGGCCTGCGGGGCCGACCCGGAGGAGTTCCACACCGTGGAGTTCTACTCCTCCCACGAGGCCCTGATCCTCGACTACGACCGGGCGCTCACCCGGATCGACTCGCGCACCGGCCTGCCGTACGACGTGTCGGCGCACATGGTGTGGATCGGCGAGCGCACCCGCCAGCTCGACGGGGCGCATGTCGAGTTCTTCAGCCGCATCCGCAACCCGATCGGCGTGAAGCTCGGCCCGACGACCACGCCCGAAGAGGCCATCGCGCTGATCGACAAGCTCAACCCCGACAACGAGCCCGGGCGGCTCACCTTCATCACCCGGATGGGGGCGGGCAAGGTCCGCGACGCGCTGCCGACGCTGGTGGAGAAGGTCAACGCGAGCGGCGCGACCGTGGCGTGGGTGTGCGACCCGATGCACGGCAACACCTTCGAGGCGCCGAGCGGGCACAAGACCCGCCGCCTCGACGACGTGCTCGACGAGGTCGCGGGCTTCTTCGAGGTGCATCACGCGCTCGGCACCCACCCCGGCGGCATCCACATCGAGTTCACCGGCGACGACGTCACCGAGTGCGTGGGCGGCGGGCACGCGATCGTGGAGGAGGACCTGGCGCTGCGCTACGAGACCGCCTGCGACCCCCGCCTCAACCGCGGCCAGTCGCTCGACCTCGCCTTCCGCGTCGCGGAGCTCTACCGGTCGAGCTGACCGGCACCGGCACAGGACCGCTGAACCCGCCGTCGCCCTCCGATCGCTCGGACGGGGTGACGGCGGTTTCCGCTTCCGGGGGCGCGGCCCGCTGCCTCAGGAGTTCTTGGCCTCCGCCTCGATCTGGGCACGGATGGCGTCCATGTCGAGCGCGCGGAGCTGGCTGATCAGGTCCTCCAGCGCGGGCGCGGGAAGGGCGCCCGGCTGGGCGAACACCACGATGCCATCGCGGATCGCCATGATCGTCGGAATCGCGGTGATCTCGAAGCCCTCCGACAGGCCCGGCTGCGCCTCCGTGTCGATCTTGCCGAAGGTGATGTCCGTGTGCTCCTCGGACGCCTTCTCGAAGATCGGCGCGAACGACCGGCAGGGGCCGCACCAGGACGCCCAGAAATCGAGCAGTACGATGCCATTGTCGGCGATGTCGTTGAAGTTCTTCTCAGTTACCTCGATGGTCGCCACGGGCGACTCCTTTCGCTCGGTCTTCAGCGGGCATAACCAGCCGGTCGATCCCAGCATTCCATTTCGCGATGAGCCTCGTGTGATTGGGCAGCAGACCTCCTTGACGTAGAAGGAGCACGCCGATGACGACTCACGCCGTACGGCCGACCGACCTGACGGGACAGAAGGGCCCCGGCGCCCTGCTCGTCTCGTGGCTGTCGAGCACGGACCACAAGGTGATCGGCAATCTCTACATGATCACCGCGTTCTTCTTCTTCCTGGTCGGCGGCCTGGAAGCCATGGTCATCCGCGCGGAGCTGTTCGAACCGGGCATGCAGTTCGTCACGCTGCAGCAATACAACATGCTGTTCACGCTGCACGGCAGCGTCATGCTGCTGCTGTTCGCGACGCCGTTGTTCGCCGGGTTCGCCAACGCGGTGATGCCCCTGCAGATCGGCGCGCCCGACGTGGCCTTCCCCCGGCTCAACATGGTCAGCTACTGGATGTTCCTGTTCGGCGGCCTGATGGTGCTGGCGTCGTCGCTCACGGGCGGCGCGCCGACGTTCGGCTGGACGGCCTACACGCCGCTGTCGTCCGCGTCGTTCACCCCGCAGCTCGGCGGGGACCTGTGGATCATGGGGCTGGCGCTGTCGGGCCTCGGGACGATCCTCGGCTCGGTCAACTTCATCACGACGATCATGTGCATGCGCGCCCCGGGCATGACGATGTTCCGGATGCCGATCTTCACGTGGAACGTGTTCTTCACCTCGATCCTCGTGCTGCTGGCCTTCCCGGTGCTCGCCGCCGCGCTGCTGGCGCTGGAGATCGACCGCAAGCTCGGCTCGCACATCTACGACCCCGCGAGCGGCGGCCCGATGCTGTGGCAGCACCTGTTCTGGTTCTTCGGCCACCCGGAGGTCTACATCATCGCGCTGCCGTTCTTCGGCATCGTCACCGAGGTGATCCCGGTCTTCAGCCGCAAGCCGCTGTTCGGGTACGTCGGGATGGTCGGCGCGACGATCGCGATCACCGCGCTGTCGGTCACCGTGTGGGCGCACCACATGTTCGCCACCGGCCAGGTGCTGCTGCCGTTCTTCTCGCTGATGACGTTCCTGATCGCCGTGCCCACCGGGGTGAAGTTCTTCAACTGGACGGGCACGATGTGGCGGGGCCATCTCACGTTCGAGACGCCCATGCTGTGGTCGGTGGGCTTCCTCGTGACGTTCCTGCTCGGCGGGCTGACCGGGGTGATCCTGGCGTCGCCGCCGCTGGACTTCCACGTGACCGACACCTACTTCGTGGTCGCCCACTTCCACTACGTGGTGTTCGGCACGGTGGTGTTCGCCATGTTCTCCGGCTTCTACTTCTGGTGGCCGAAGCTGACCGGGAAGATGCTGAACGAGCCGCTCGGGAAGATCCACTTCTGGATGCTGTTCATCGGGTTCCATCTGACGTTCCTCATCCAGCACTGGCTCGGCGCGCAGGGCATGCCGCGGCGGTACGGCGACTACGCGGCCAGTGACGGCTTCACCTGGATGCACCAGGTGTCGAGCCTCGGCGCGTTCCTGCTCGGCCTGTCCACCCTGCCGTTCCTCTACAACATCTGGTGGACCGTACGGCACGGCGAGAAGGTGACGGTGAACGACCCGTGGGGGCATGCCAACTCGCTGGAGTGGGCGACGTCCTGCCCGCCGCCGCGCCACAACTTCCTGTCGATGCCGTCGATCCGCTCCGAGCGGCCCGCCTTCGACCTGCGCTATCCGCGTCTCGGCGGCAAGCCGGGCGAGCCGCCCCAGACCAAGCGGGACATCGTCGATCCCGACGCCTGACGAACGGAAAGGGGCCCCCGGCGACGGGGGCCCCTTCGCGTGCCGGTCGTCAGGGCTTGCCGCCGGGCAGCTCCAGCCCGATCAGCAACGGGTCGTGATCGGAGGAGCGGAACGCGTCGGGCCGGTAGAGGCTCGGCGGGTTGAACTCCAGGTTGTAGTCGAGGATGCGCGACTCGTCGGAGTTGACGTGCCAGATCGTCGCCCCGGTCACCCGCTTGGTCAGCTGCTTGCCGGCCATGGCGTGGTCGAGCTCGCCCGACAGCCCGCCGAACAGGTAGCTGTAGCGCTGGTCCTCGGGCACGAACCGCTTGGACAGGCTGGTCAGGCCGCCCTTCTCCAGGGTGTGGATCGGGTCCTCCTCGCCGTAGGCGTTGAGGTCGCCGATCACCAGCGGGTTCGGCAGGTCCATCGAGCCGATGAGGCCGAGCACGGCCTTGGCCTGCCGTACGCGCTCGGCGTTGTAGCAGCCCTGGCCGTCGCCCTGGTCCGTGTCGCCGCTGGGGGCCTCCGCGTCACAGCCCTTGGACTTGAAGTGGTTGACGAGCAGCGTGAACGGCTGGCCGCCGCCCACCCGGCGGAAGGTCTGGATCAGCGGCGGCCGCCGGAAGACGGGGTCGGCCGACGACCGCGTCGCCCCGACTGGGGTCACCTTGGCCGGCTTGTAGATCGCGGCGACGTGGATCGCGTCGGTGCCCGGGTAGGGGTGGGTCAGCGCGGCGTACGTGCCCGCGCCCACCTCCGCGTTCAGTGCGGCGACCAGCGCGTCGACGGCGGTCTGACCGTTGTTCTCGACCTCCATGAGCCCGACGACGTCGGCGTTCAGGCCCTTGAGCGTGGCGACGATCTTCTTGAGCTGCCGCTGCTGCTCCTCGGCCGTGTTGGCGCCGCGCGAGCCGAGCGTCGTGAACCAGTTGAGCGTGTTGAGGCTCGCGACGCGGACGTTCCCGCCGACCGGCGCGGGCGCGGGCATGCGGGGGTTGGTCCGCTGGAAGGTGATCGGCTTGGTCGGCTCCAGCCGGTAGGCCCCGAAGCCGTAGCTCAGCACGCCGGTGATCCCCTTCGCGGTGTCGCCCAGCCGGACGACCTCCGGGCTCGTGTAGGGGATCGTCGCCGGGTTCTCGGTGTTCGAGCCGTCGTCGACGAGCAGCGTCCTGCGGGCGTCCAGCGCGGGGTCCACGCCCTTTCGGTCGGTCGGCTGGAACAGCCTGCCGCCCGCCGCGACCGTCACCTCGCCGTATCGGCCGAGGTTGTAGTGGTCGGTCACGGTCAGCGCCTCGGGGAAGGTCACGAGCACGTTCTCGTACGGCTCGAAGGTGTCGTCGCCGGCCCGCGGCAGGTCGTAGGCCTTCGGCGTGATCGTGCCGGTGCCGCAGACGTCCACCACCGTGACCGGGGACAGCTCGGTGAGCCCGTTGAACTCGGTGACCCGGCCGGTGACGAGCACCCGGTCGCCGACCTTCACGTCCTTCAGGGTGTCCCGCGCGAACGCGAACAGGCCGTCGGAGGTGGCCGGGTCGGCGTCCGGCGTCGGGTCCTGGAAGTAGAAGCCGCTCTGCTGACCGGTCGTCTGGAAGTCGCCGGTCACGATTCCCTCGACGCGGACGGTCTGCCCGGCGAGCGGGGAGGCGTCGCCGCTGCCCTGGACCTCGGCGATCTGCCGGTTCGCCGGCACGTCGCACGGATCGCCGGTGGGCGTGGGCGACGGGGAGGGCGACGGCGACGGCGAGGCGGAGGGGCCGGCGGAGGGGGTCGCGGACGGCGACGGGGAGACGCCGCCGCACGGAGCGGGCGGCGTCGCCGTGTTGCGCGGCGCGGGCGTGCCCGCGGTGAAGTCGGCGGCGTTGTCGTCGGTGTCCGCGCAGCCGCCGCCGGCGCGCACGGCGGCGGTGGAGTTGCTCAGGCCCGGGGCCGCCGCCGAGCCCTCGAAGTAGTTGGCCGTGCCGTACCCGACGAGGTCGGCGATCTGCGCGGTCTGCTCGGGGGTGCACGGTGAGGAGCCGCCGTTGCAGGCGAGGCCGGTGGTCGAGCGGACCAGCGCGACCTTGCCGGCCGTGGCGCTCAGGCTCAGCGTGCCGACGGTGTCGGGGGACGGCAGGGGGCCGCTCGGCGTCGTTCCGGCGGAGAGCTGGATCAGGTGATACTGCCCGGGGGCGAGCGAGCCCGACAGGTTCTGCTTCTGGGAGCCGAACTGGCCGGTCCCGGTGGCACTCGTGTACTGGAGGGACCAGCCGTCCAGCGAGATCTCGGCGGTGCCGCGGTTGAACAGCTCGACGTAGTCGTTGGTGTAGGGGGCGCCGGAGTTGCCGCCGCCTCCGTACACCTGACTGATCACCACGTCGCCCGGCTCGGCCGAGGCTGGCGACGTCGACGCGACCGTGACTCCGGCGGTCAGGAGGCCTGCGGCCGCGAACGCGGCGACCGCGCGAGCGGCGCGGCCGACACCGCGTCTCGAGTCGCGGCCACCGGGGTGGTCATCGGGGCAGGCCCGGGATAGAGCACGCATGCCCCGGACTTTAGGGGGAGATCACCTCGACACCAGGACCAAAAAGTGTCTTTATCACAAACTTGTATGAATTTGCCGATTAGCAGACGTCGCAACCGTAGGGCTGCTGCCCTTGCGCGGCGCGATCCGGGATGGATCGGTCCTCACGCGGCCGCCGCGCTTCAGCAGTGGACGACGGCGACCGGGCAGGTGACCGCGTCGATCAGCGGCCGGGTGACCGACCCGAGCCTGCCGAGCACTCCACGGGCGCGGGTCGCGCCGACGACCAGCATGGTCGCGCCGGGTGAGGCGTCGGCCAGCACGTCGAGCACGGGCCCCTCGACCGGCCTGAGCAGCGTGCGCACCTCGGGATATCGCGCGCGCCAGGGCTTCACGGCGGCCTCCAGCGCCTCGACGGCCTCCCTGCCGGGGACGTCGGACATCACCATGGGCGCCATGCCCGCGCTCCAGGCCGCGGCCGGGTAGCGCCAGGCGTGCACCGCGATCAGCTCCAGCCCGCGCAGGGCGGCCTCGTGGTAGGCGAAGGCGAGGACGTGGTCGTCGCCGCCGCCGACGCCCACGACGATCGGGCAGGGGTGCCTGCGATGCGGCAGCGGCCCCCGGCCGCGCACCACGATCACCGGGCACAGGGCGTGCGTCGCGACGTGCCCCGCGACCGACCCCATCACGCGCCGGGCCACGCCGCTCAGGCCGCGCGATCCCACGACGACGAGGTCGGCCGTCTCCGACAGCGCGACGAGCCGGTCGGAGGCCGGCCCCTCGAACAGGTCCTCCCGCACGCGGACGCCGCTCGTGCACTGCCGGGCGCACTCCGCGCCGTGCCACAGCACGTGCTCGGCCGCGTGCTGCAGCGACCGGCGCGCCTCCTCGTCGTCCGTGCCGTACGGCGACTGCCAGGCATGGCAGACGGTGATCGCCGAGCCGCGGAACTCGGCCTCGTCCATCGCCCAGTCGAGCGCCTGCATGGCGAAGTCGGAGCCGTCGTACCCGACGACGATGCCCGGGGCGTCGACCGGGCTGCTGGGGTCCATACGCTCAGAGTCCGCCCGTGCCGTGCGCTCCGGCAGGGCGGAAAGTCCCGATACCGGGAGGACGTCCGGCCCCCGGCATCAGACAGGGGTCAGGACCGGCTTCCGGCGAGCACCCCGGGACGGCGGTCGTGCTCCATTCCGGGCAGCACGACGACGACCGGGCACCTGGCCCGCAGCAGGCAGGCGGAGACGACCGGGTTGAGCACGGGGTAGGGCTCCGACTCGGCCTCGTGCGCGCCCAGCACCAGCAGGTCGGCGCCCTCGGTCGCGCGGAGCAGGACCTGGGCGGGCGGCCCCTCGATCACGACCGGCTCGACGTCACGCTCGCCGAGCTCGGCGACGGCCTGGGCGGCGATGTCGAGGGCGGTCCTGCGCTCGTCCTCCCGTGAGGTGCGGCTCGCGATCGGCGCGTAGTGGGCGTGCAGCCCGCCCGTCCACTCCCAGGCGTACACCGCTTCGACCCGCGCGCCGCGCAGCGAACCCTCGGCGGCGGCCCACCGCAGTGCGGCCTGCGACGCCATCGACCCGTTGATGCCCACCACGATCTTCGGCTGGTTCACGTTCCGCCTCGCTCTCCGCTCTCAGTCTCGCCGACCAGGGTTAACAGGGTGTTGCCGCGGCGAAACGGTCAGAAGACACCGCCCATGAGCATCCCTGTACCCAGAAAACCCCCGTGTCCCTCGCGCCGCAAAAGGGACAGGGCCATGTTTTGGGGGCGGGGTTCACCTCGAAACAGCGTATCTGCGAACCGGAGCGGTGCCGCTCATCCCCTTTGCCCGTCCGGAGGCCTTCGCCGGCCGTCTCGTTGCCCGTCCCGCCTGCTCAAGCAAAGCGCCCGCCGCCCCCGCGACGGCAGTGCCGTACGGCTCGGACCGGGTGGGACCTTAGGCCCGGGTCAGGGATGCCCCTGATGCGGGCGGCACGTCCCGCCCGTACGCTTGCGGCAGACCGGGGAGGGATGATGAGGAACGCGGGTCCGATCGACGAGTACGTCGCGTCGATGCGTCACACGCTGCGGGGCCCGGGCCGGGCCAAGCGCGACCTGCTGGCCGAGGCGCGCGACAGCCTGCTCGACGCGGCCGAGGCGTACGAGGCCGAGGGTCTCCCCCGGGACGAGGCGGAACGGCTGGCGGTGACCGACTTCGGCGCCGTCGCCGAGATCGCGCCGGGTTTCCAGGGGGAGCTGGCGGTGAGCCAGGGCAGGCGGACGGCGGTGCTGCTGTTCCTCAGCGTGCCGCTGACCGCGTTCCTGTGGGCGGTGATCTGGCGGATCTTCCCCGAGAGCCCGCACATCGAGCAGATCAAGCCGGTGTGGTTCGGGCCGCTCGCCAGGACGGTGGACGCGTTCCAGCTCGGCGTGGGCGTGGTGGGCGGCCTCGCGCTGCTCGCGCTCGGGCGCGGATCGCGGCACGTCCCCGGGCCCGAACGGCTCACCCGGTGGCTCGGGGTGTTCGTCTGGATCCAGACGCCGCTGATCGGGGTCATGGGCATCACGCTGGCGGTGGCCTCGCAGGGCCCGGTGGGGTTCACCGACTACCTGCCCGGCCTTGGCGTGGCCATGGTCAGCTACGCGTGCGCGATCGCCCAGTTGTACAACGCCGCGCACTGCCTGCGCTGCACCCGGGCGATCTCCGCGCTCAGCGCAGCGGGTCGAGAACCCTCCCTATCGCGGTCGTGAACGACCGCCAGGCCGACCGCTCCCCCGCCAGCGCCGTGCGCCCGGCGTCGGTGAGGCGATAGGTCCGCCGTTTGCGGCCTCCGTCGGAGGCCCACTCGCCGGCGAGCAGCCCGGCGCGCTCCAGCCTGCGCAGCGCGGGATAGACCGTGCCCGTCGGCACGTCGAGCGCACCGCCGCTGCGCTCGCGCAGCGCCTCGATGATCGCGTAGCCGTGCAGCGGCTCACGCTCCAGCACGGAGAGCAGCAGGGCGTCCATATGGCCCCGGAGCGCATCGGCGTTCACGGCCGCAGCCTATCCCGGTTAGTCATGCGTCGAGTCTACATGTAGGCTGTCTATATGTAGACAGCCTACGCATGGAGAAATCATGGACGTCGTCGATCTCGCCCGTGCGCAGTTCGCGGTCACGGGAGCACTCCATTTCCTGTTCGTCGTGCTCACGCTGGGACTGGCCCCACTGGTGGCGATCATGCACACCCGCTATGCCATCGGCGGGAACCCCCTGTACGAGCGGATGACCCGCTTCTGGGGGCAGATTTATGTGATCAACTACGCGCTGGGCGTCGTCACCGGGCTCGTGATGGAGTTCCAGTTCGGGCTGAGCTGGAGCGGGCTCTCCCACTACGCGGGCGACGTGTTCGGCGCGCCGCTGGCCATGGAGACATTGCTGGCGTTCTTCCTGGAGTCCACGTTCCTCGGCTTGTGGATCTTCGGCTGGCACCGGCTGCCGCGCGGGCTCCACGTGGCCTGCATCTGGCTGGTGACGCTGACGGCGTACGCCTCGGCGCTGTTCATCATGGTCGCCAACTCCTTCCTGCAGAACCCGGCAGGATCACAGGAGGTGGGCGGACGGCTCGTGCTGCGCGACTTCGGCGCCCTGTTCACCAACACGGCCCTCGTCTTCTCGCTCCCCCACGTGCTGAGCGCCGGCCTGTGGGCCGGCGGGTTCGTCGTCATGGGCGCCAGCGCCTACCACCTGTTCCGGCGCACCCCCGAGCGCGAGTTCTTCTACCGGTCGCTGCGCATCGGCGTGCTGACCGCCTTCGTCGGGTCGCTGTTCACGGTCGGGTTCGGGTACGCCCAGTTCGGACCGGTCGGCTCCCTCCAGCCGGACAAGTTCCACGGCGCGGTCCCCGGCGTCTCGCTCGAACTGATGATCATGATCGGGCAGCTCGGCCAGTTCGGGGTGATGTTCGTGCTGACGCCGCTGCTCATCCGTGACGTGCTGGCCCGCTCACGCCGGCTGCACCCGTTCCTCATGCTCATGACCCCGCTGCCGTTCGTCGCGGCGATCGCCGGCTGGCTCGTCCGCGAGGTCGGCCGCCAGCCCTGGCTCGTCTACGGCAAGCTCTCCGTGGCCGACGCCCTCACCCCCGGGCTGACCCGGGCGGACATCACCGCCTCCTTCGCGGGATTCGCCGGCGTGCTCGCACTGCTCGCCCTCGTCGACTACGTCCTCATCGCCCGTGCCGTACGGCGCGGCCCTGGACGCGTCATGCTCGGCGCCGCGGACGCTCCC
This sequence comes from Microbispora hainanensis, assembly GCF_036186745.1. NCBI lineage: Bacteria > Bacillati > Actinomycetota > Actinomycetes > Streptosporangiales > Streptosporangiaceae > Microbispora > Microbispora hainanensis. The sequence goes on from NZ_CP108086.1 coordinate 7,248,680, forward strand.
GTCACCGCGGGGTCCGTCCCCGCCCCCTCGCTGCAGAGGACACGCTTCCCATGGACATCTTCTGGTTCCTGACGTTCACCGTCCTGCTGGCCGGCTACTTCGCCCTGGAGGGCTTCGACATCGGGCTCGGCGTGCTGCTGCCCGTGCTGGGCCGCACCCCGGCCGCCCGCGACCGCCTCGTCGGCGCGATGGCCCCGTTCGTGCTCGCCAACGAGGTGTGGCTGGTCGCGCTCGCGGGCGTGCTGTTCGGCGCGTTCCCCGTGCTGGAGGGCCGGGCGCTCAGCCGCATGTATCCCCTCGTCGTCGCCCTGCTGCTGGCCTGGATCGTGCGCGACGCGGGGCTGTGGTTCCGCCGCAGGGCCGGCGGCGCCGCCTGGCGGCTGGTGTGGGACGGCGCGCTGTGGGCGGGCTCGGCCGGGCTGGCGCTCGCCTGGGGCGCGATCCTGATGGCCGTCGTGCGCGGCCTGCCCGCCTCGCCCTTCGACGTGCCCGCCGTGGCGGGGGGCCTGGCGCTGCTCGCGCTGCTCGCCTGGCACGGCCGCGCCTTCGCGGCCTGGCGGCTCCAGGAGAGCGCGCCGGGCACCGGGCGGACGCTGCTGCTGTCGGCCTGCGCCGCCGCCGCGCCCGCGGTGCTGGTCATGGCGGCCGCGACCGGCCACATGCTCGGCAACGCCGCCCCGGATCAGACACTGAGTGTGCTCAGTGTCATGGTGGTGCCGATCGCCCCGATCCTCGTGGGCGCGCAAGTATGGGTGTGGCGCACCTTCTCCAGGGGCGCGCTGCCGACGTTCTTCTGATTGGGGACCGTTGCACAAGGACCTCCTCCGGCTGGCCCGTGCCGAGCGCGGCGTCCGCGTCCATCTCGCCTGCTGCCTGGTGGCGGCGGTGCTGGCCGGGCTGCTCGTGCTCGTGCAGGCGGAGCTGCTGGCCGGGGTGCTGTCGGGCCGGTTCGCCGTCGCCGCCCTGCTTCCCCTGGCGCTCGTCGTCGCCTGCCGCGGGCTGCTCGGATGGGCGCAGGGTGTGCTCGCGGGCCGCGCGGCCACCGCGCTGAAGTCGGCCCTGCGGCGGCTCCTCCTCGGCCGGGTGGAGGGTCTCGGCCCGGCGTACCGGTCGGGCGAGCTGGTGACGCTCGCGGGCCGGGGGCTCGACGCGCTCGACCCCTATCTGACGGGTTATCTGCCCTCGGTCGCCGTGGCCGGGATCGTGCCGCTCGCGGTCGTGGTCCGGCTCTTCGTGGCCGACCTGGCCACCGCCGTGATCGTGGTGCTCACGCTGCCGCTGATCCCGGTCTTCGGGGCGCTGGTCGGGTGGACCACCAAAACCGTCACCGAACGGCAGTGGCGCGCGCTGGCCCGCCTCGGCGGCCACTTCCTCGACGTCGTGCGCGGCCTGCCGACGCTGCGGGCGTTCGGCCGGGCCCGCTATCAGGCGTCGGTGATCCGCGAGGTGGCCGAGGCGCACCGCGCGGCGACCATGCGCACGCTGCGGGTGGCGTTCCTGTCGTCGCTGGTGCTCGAACTCGTGGCGTCACTGTCGCTGGCGCTGGTGGCCGTGCCCGTGGGGCTGCGGCTGCTGTCGGGCTCGCTCGACCTGCGTACGGCGCTGCTCGTGCTGCTGCTGGCCCCCGAGGCGTACCTCCCGCTGCGCGCGATGGGCACGCGCTTCCACGCCGCCATGGAGGGCGTCGCCGCCGCCGACGAGGCGTTCGCGGTGATCGGCCCTCCGGGCGAGGCCGCCGCCGAAACCGCGCGGGAGGCCGGGCGGGCGGCGGCACCGGCCGGAGCGAGGCGGAGCGCGCGGCGTGCGACCCCGGACGACGGGCCGCCGGAGATCCGGCTGGAGGACGTCACCGTGCGCTATCCGGGCCGCGAGGAGACCGCGCTCGCCCACGTCTCGCTGGTCATCCGGCCGGGTGAGCGGGTGGCGATCGCCGGCCCGAGCGGCGCGGGCAAGAGCACGCTGCTGCACCTGCTGCTCGGGTTCGTGACCCCGTCCGAGGGGCGGGTGCTGGCCGACGGGACCGACCTGGCCGATCTCGACCTGGACGAGTGGCGGCGGCGGCTCGCCTTCGTGCCGCAGCGCCCGCATCTGTTCGCGACCTCGGTGGCCGACAACATCGCGCTGGGCTCGGCCGCAGGTCCCGACGAGATCAGGGCCGCCGCCGAGGCGGCGCAGGTGGCCGAGTTCGCGAGCGCCCTGCCGCAGGGATACGACACCCCGCTCGGCGAGCGCGGCGCGAACCTGTCGGCGGGCCAGCGTCAGCGGGTCGCCCTGGCCAGGGCCTTCTGCCGCCCCGCCGCCCAGGTGCTGCTGCTGGACGAGCCAACGGCGCGGCTCGACGGCAGGAGCGAGGCGGCGGTCGTGGCGGCCACGCGCCGGCTGGCCGAGGGCCGTACGGCGATCATCGTCGCGCACCGTCCGGCGATGATCGACCTGGCCGACCGGGTCGTCCGCCTCGACGGCGGCGTCCTCGTCCACCCGGTTCCGGTGCGGGGCGGGGAGGCCCGATGAGCCGCGCGGAGTTCTCCCCGTGGTCGGTGGTCGCAGGCACGGGCATGGGCAGGCGGCTCGTGCTCGCCGTGCTCGCCGGGGCGGCGGCCGACCTCGCGGGGGTCGCGCTCATCGCGTCGGCCGCCTGGCTGATCACGCGGGCCGCCGAGCAGCCGCCGCTGGCGGCGCTGTCGGTCGCGATCGTGGCGGTGCGGGCGTTCGCGACCACCCGCGGCGTGTTCCGCTACGGCGAGCGCCTGGCCGGGCACGACGTCGCGCTGCGCGCCCAGGCGGGCACCCGTGAGCGCCTCTACCGGGCGCTGATCCCGGCCGGGCCGCTGCCGCAGCGCGGGGCCGACCTGCTCAGCCGGATGGTGGACGACACCGACGCCGTGCAGGACCTGCTCGTCCGCTGCCTGCTGCCGGCCGCCGCCGCGCTGATCACCGGCGTCGCCGCCGTCGTCATCGCGGGCTTCCTGCTGCCCGCCGCCGCGTTCGCGCTCGCCGCCGGCCTGCTCGTCGCCGGGGTGCTGCTGCCTGCCGGCACGGCCGCCGCCGCGCGGCGCTGGTCGGCGCGGATCGCCCCGGCCCGCGCCGACCTGGCCGCCCGGGTGGCCGACCTGGTGCACGGCGCGGCCGACCTCGCGGCGTACGGCGCGCGCGACCGGGCGCTTGCGGCGGCGATGGACGCCGACGCGCGGCTGTCCCGGCTGGAGCGGGGGCAGGCCCGGATCAACGCCGCCGCGCTCGGCCTCGGCATGCTGACGCAGGGGCTGACCGTCGTCGCCGTGGTCCTGGCGGCGCAGGCCTCCGGTCTCGGCCGCGTCGCGACCGCCGTTGCCGCCCTGACCTCGCTGGTCGCCTTCGAGCCCGCGCTGCCGCTGGCGGCGGCCGGCGAGCGGTTCGCGGGCGTGGTCGCGGCGCTGCGCAGGCTCAGGGAGACCGCCGCCACTCCCCCGGCCGTGCGCGAGCCCGCGGACCCGGCGCCCGCGCCGGAATCGCCGCTGACGGTGGAAGTCGAGGACCTCGTCGTGCGCCATGGCGGGCGCGAGCCCGCGCTGAACGGCGTGAGCCTGACGCTGACGCCGGGCCGCCGGGTCGCGGTGGTCGGCCCGAGCGGCGCGGGCAAGAGCACCCTGCTGTCGGCGCTGATGCGGACCGTGGAGATCGAGTCGGGCGCGATCCGGCTCAACGGGACCGACGTGCGGCGCCTGTCGTCGGACGACGTGCGGGCGCTCGTCACGGGCCTCACCCAGGACCCGTACGTCTTCCAGGCCACGGTGGGCGACAACCTGCGCCTGGCCGGGCCGGAGGCGTCCGCCGAGGACGTCGTGGCGGCCGTGCGGCGGGCCCGCCTGGACGCCTGGGCCGAGCGCACCGGCTGGGACACGGTGCTCGGCGAGGACGGCCGCACCGTCTCCGGCGGCCAGCTCCAGCGGCTCGCGCTGGCCCGGGCCCTGCTGTACGACCCGCCGGTGCTGCTGCTGGACGAGCCGGCCGAGGCACTCGACGAGGAGACGGCCGACCTGCTGATGGCCGACCTGCTCGACGCCACCCGGGGCCGCACCACGCTGCTGGTCACCCACCGCCTGCGCGGCCTGGAACAGGTCGACGAGATCGTCGTGCTGGAGGGCGGCCGGGTCACCCAGCGCGGCGCGCACGCCGACCTCGTCGCCGTGCCCGGTTACTACCGGGATCTGTGGGAGTCCGAGGCCCTCACCCGCCACCAGGGCTGAACGCCCCCGCCCCGCCACCGCTTCGTGTGAAACCTTCCGTGAGGAAGCCATTGCGGATCATGTCAGATGTAAGTAATTTTCAGTCAATGCGCTGACCTTGCAGGGCATTTACCTACACGCATCTACATGCACGGCGCTCGCCGGACTGGCTACGAGCCGGAGGGGATCTCATGAAGAGAGGATGGATCGCGGGAGCGATCGGAGTGCTCGCGGTGGCGCTGGCGGCCTGCGCGCCCGGAAGCGGCGCGTCCGGCCAGGGCGGCGAGGCGGGCGGTGACAAGGTCACGCTGAGCCTGTGGTCGTGGCGCGTGGAGGACGTCAAGGCGTACGACAAGATCCTCGCCAGGTTCGAGGAGTCGCACCCGAAGATCGACGTCGAGTTCAAGCCGTTCCAGGCCACCGAATACAACAACATCCTGGCCACCGGCCTGTCCGGCACCGCCGGTCCCGACGTCGCCCAGCTCCGGGCGTACGGCGGGCTCCAGCCGCTGGTCGAGGCCGGCCAGCTCGTGCCGCTCGACGACAAGGTGGAGGCGCTGTCGGGCTTCGACGCCAAGCTGCTCGAAGGCGCCAAGGGCCACACGGACGGCAAGATCTACGGTGTGCCGTTCGCCTACCAGACGCTTCAGGTCTTCTACAACAAGAAGCTGTTCGCCGACAACGGCATCCAGCCCCCCGCCACCTGGGACGAGATGATCAAGGCGGCCGACAGGCTGAAGGCCGCCGGGATCACGCCGTTCGCGGTCGCGGCCGGGCCCGACGCGACCTGGACGCTGCCGATCGTCCACGAGATCTTCGGCAACGCCCGCTATGGCAGCACCCGGTTCCGCGACGCGCTGCTGAACGGCGACAAGAAGTTCACCGACCCCGACTTCACGGCCTCGATCAAGCTGCTCAAGGACCTGGAGCCCTACTTCCCGAAGGACGTGGCGGCCGTCAAGATCCCCGACGTCCAGGCGTTGTTCGCCACCGGCAAGGCCGCGATGTATCCCACGGGCAGCTTCGACCTGGCGCCCGTGCTCGCGGCCGACCCGAGCCTGGAGATCGGCGCGTTCCAGGTGCCGCCGCCGCCCGGCTCCCCGGTGACCACGCCCGTCACGCCGGGCTGGGCCGACGGCTCGTTCGGCGTCAACGCCAAGTCGGCCCACCAGGCCGAGGCACTCGAACTGGTCAAGTGGATGGCGACGCCGGAGTTCGGGCAGCTCTACGCGAGCGAGCTCAAGCAACTGTCCGCGGTTCCCGGGGTCACGCCGTCCGACCCGCTGCTGGCCGAGTTGGCGAAGAACTACGCCGCCAACGGCGCGCCGTACACGCTGCTCGTCGACTTCCGGTACGGCCAGCCGAACGGTGACGCGGTCTTCCGCGACGAGGTGCAGAAGATGCTGGTCGGCCAGACCGATCCCAAGGCGGTCGCCGAGAGCGTGCAGAAGGGCGTCGAGCAGTGGTTCAAGCCGGGGAACTGAGCACGCCCCGACGCTCGCCCGGACGGTTCCCCGCCCGGTCGTCCGCCCGGTTCTCCCGTCGTCGCGCGGCACGCACCGGCGGACGCCGCCGCTACGTGCCGCGGTGGCGGGTGCTGGCCGTCTTCCTGCTGCCCGCGCTCCTGCTCTACTCGGTCTTCATCGTCTATCCGCTGGTCACCGCGCTCGAATACAGCTTCTTCGAGTGGCGCGGGATCCGGCAGACGGGGTTCGCCGGGCTCGCCAACTATCGCGACCTGTTCGGCGTCTACCCCTACGACCAGCAACTGTGGCGGGCGTTCGGGCACAACGCGCTGTTCTTCGCCGGGACCATGCTGATCCAGAACACGGTCGGGCTGCTGTTCGCCCTCCTGCTGTTCCGTTACCGCCGCGGCAAGCGGTTCCTGCAGGCCGCGTTCACCACGCCCTACCTGGTCGACCCGCTGGTCGTCGGCTACCTGTGGAGCCTGCTGCTCAACCCGACGTTCGGCCCGGTCAACTCGCTGCTGGAGGCGGCCGGGCTGGACTCGTGGGCGCTGCCCTGGCTGGGCGACACCCGTACGGCGCTGCCGGTGGTCATCGTGGTCAACGCCTGGCAGTGGGTGGGCTTCCCCATGCTGCTGTTCTCCGCCGCGCTCGCCGGGATCCCGGCCGAGTATCACGAGGCGGCGCGGGTCGACGGCGCGTCGGCCTGGCAGGCGTTCCGGCGCGTGACGCTGCCGCTGCTCACCCCGGCGATCGGCGTGGTGAGCGTGCTGACGTTCATCGGCAACTTCAACGCCTTCGGGCTGGTCTACGCGATGGCCGGGTCGACCGGGTCTCCGGCGGGCTCGACCGACGTGCTCGGCCTGCTGTTCTACCGGGTCGCGTTCGTGGAGGGCGGCACGGAGGCGATCGGCCGGTCGTCGGCGCTGGCCGTGCTGATGTTCGTGTTCATCTTCGGGGTGTCGCTGCTGGCCGGTTCCTACTTCCGCCGCCGCGAGCGGAGGCTGCTGTGACGGCGCGGGGCCGGGCTCCGGGGCGGGTCGCCGTCCACCTGCTGCTGTGGGGCTACGCGGTCGTCGCGCTGCTGCCGCTGGTCGTCATGCTGCTCAACTCGCTGCGGCCCACGACCGAGATCTTCACGACGCCGCTGGGGCTGCCGGCCTCCCCCACGCTGGACAGTTACGCCCGGGTGTGGACGGAGGCGTCGTTCAGCACCTACCTGCTGAACTCCCTGGCCGTCACCTGCGGCGCGGTGCTGCTCGGCACGGCGGTCTCCGCGCTGGCGGCCTATCCGCTGGCCCGCTACGACTTCGCCGGCAACCGGCTGCTCGGGGCGTACTTCCTGGCGGGGCTGATGCTGCCGATCCGGCTGGGCCTGGTGCCGATCTTCTACCTCATGGACTCCATGGGCCTGATCGACTCGCTGCTCGGGCTCACGCTGCTGTACGCCGCGTCGGGAGTGCCGTTCTGCATGTTCGTGCTGTCGGCGTTCTACCGTTCCCTGCCCGGCGAGCTGGACGAGGCGGCCCGGATCGACGGAGCCGGGGAGTTCCGGATCTTCGGGCAGATCATGCTGCCGCTCGTGCGGCCCGCGCTGGCATCGGTGATGCTGTTCCAGTTCGTGCCGCTGTGGCATGAGTTCCTCTACCCGCTGGTGCTGCTGCGCTCCGACGAGAAGTTCACGATCCCGCGCGGGTTGTCGCAGTTCTTCGGCGAGTACACGACCGACTGGTCGGCGCTGTTCGCCGGGCTGGTCCTCGCCACGGCGCCGCTGTTCGTGCTGTTCGTCCTCGCGACCAAGCAGATCATCGCCGGGCTGACCGCCGGCATGAGCAAGTGAGGCAGAAACGCGCCGGAAAGCCGATCGCCGGCGGGCCGTCCCCCCAGAGGCCCGCCGGCGATGATCGTGGGCGTCAGCCCGCGGACTGCTCCGCGAGCGCGGCGGTGATGGTGTTCTCCTTGCCTGCCCGGGTGAAGGTGATCGTCACCTTGTCGCCGGGGCGGGAGCTGCGGATGGTGCCGACCAGCGCCTCGGCGCTGTCCACCACCTTGTCGTTGATCTTGGTGATCAGGTCGCCCTCCTGGAGGCCGGCCTTCTCCGCCGGGCTGCCGGCCGTGATCGAGCTGACCACCGCGCCGGACGCGCCGCCGACCGCGTCGGCCACGCTCACCCCGAGGAAGGCGTGGGTCGCCTTGCCCGTCTTGATGAGCTGGTCGGCGACGAGCTTCGCGGTGTTGATGGGGATCGCGAAGCCCACGCCGATGTTGCCGGAGCTGGAGCCCGAGGTGGCGATCGCCGTGTTGATGCCGACGACCTGCCCGCTGGTGTTGACCAGCGCGCCACCGGAGTTGCCGGGGTTGATCGCGGCGTCGGTCTGGATCATGCCACCGATCGTGTTGCCCTGGCTCTGCGGCTGCTGCTGCCCCATCCCCCAGGGGAACTGCGGCTGCTGCTGCTCTTCCGGCGCCTCGGTCAGCGTGCGGTCGAGGGCGCTCACGATGCCGGAGGTGACCGATCCCTCCAGGCCGAGCGGGCTGCCGATCGCGAGGACCCCGTCGCCGACCTGCAGCTTGTCGCTGTCGCCCAGCGAGGCGGGGGTCAGGCCCGACACGCCCTGCGCCTGGATGACGGCGAGGTCCGTGGTGGGGTCGGTGCCCTTGATGACGGCGTTGGCGGTCTTGCCGTCGCTGAACTTCACGGTGACCGTGCCGCCGCCCCCGCCGCCGATGGCCACCACGTGGTTGTTGGTCAGGATCAGGCCGTCGGCCGACAGGATCACGCCGGACCCTTCGCCGCCGGCCGTGGCGGTCTTCACCTCGATCGACACCACCGATGGCATGATCGCCTTGGCCACCGCGGCGATCGAGGTGCTGGAGGAGTTCGCCACTCCCTTGACGACCGGGCTCGCGATCACCGTCTGCCCGCCGTTCACGCTGTTGGCGACGAGGGCCCCGATAACCCCGCCGCCCAGTGCCACCGCCACGAGGGCGAGGCCGGCGCCCGCCTTCTGGCGCGCGCTCAGCGTGCCCTTCCGCGCCGGAGGCGGCGGAAACTGCGCCGTGTCGAAAGGTCCGCTCCCGTACGCGCCATACGACTGGTACGCCCCGGTGTACTGCCCGTGCTGCGGCGGAGTGCTTCCGAACTGGCTCCAGCCGTGACCGGGGATTATCTGGGTGTTCTCGTCGCCGGGAACGTGCTCAGGTGAGCTCATCGCCATCCCCCTCAATGGATTCGCCGGTGATCCCGGCTCTCCGCCGGTACACGTAATACGATGACGCATCGGCGATAAGGTCTCGTTAAGCGATCACTTGCGGGGTTCCCCGAGCGCCCTACGCGTACTTTATGTCAGCTCGTCCGAGGCCAGTACTCGTCCCTGAGCAGGCGCTTGTACAGCTTGCCGGTGGGGTGGCGGGGCAGCTCGTCGCGGAAGTCGACCGACTTCGGGCACTTGTAGTGGGCCAGCCGTTCCCGGCAGTAGGCGATCAGCTCGGCCTCCAGGGCGGGACCGGCGGCGGCCGGGTCCGCCGGCTGCACGACGGCCTTGACCTGTTCGCCCATCTCGGGGTCCGGCACCCCGAAGACGGCCACGTCGGCCACCTCGGGATGCATCGCCAGCACGTTCTCGGCCTCCTGCGGGTAGATGTTCACCCCGCCCGAGATGATCATGTACGAGCGCCGGTCGGTGAGGTAGAGGAAGCCGTCCTCGTCCAGGTAGCCGATGTCCCCGAGCGTGGTCCAGCCGCGGCCCTTGGGGTCCTGCACCGACGCGGTCTTCGCGGGATCGCCGTGATACTCGAACCTGGGACCGTCGGAGAAGTAGACCGTGCCGTGCTCACCGGGCGGCAGCTCGTCGCCCTCCTCGTCGCAGACGTGGGCGACCCCGAGCAACGGCCGGCCCACGGTGCCCTTGTGGGCCATCCAGTCCTCTGGACTCGCGTACAGGAAGCAGTTGCCCTCCGTGCCCGCGTAGTACTCGTGGATGATCGGCCCCCACCACGCCATCATCCGCTCCTTGACCTCGATCGGGCAGGGCGCGGCGGCGTGGACGGCGCAGCGCAGCGACGACAGGTCGTAGCGCCCGCGCACCTCCTCGGGCAGCTTGAGCATCTTGACGAACATCGTCGGCACCCACTGCGCGTGGGTGACCCCGTAGCGCTCGACGAGCGCCAGCGCCTCCTCGGGATCGAACCTCTCCATCACCACGACGGTCGCGCCGAGACGCTGGAACGACATGCTGTAGCGCAGCGGTGCGGCGTGATAGAGCGGCGCGGGCGACAGGTACACGCTGTCGGCCGAGGGCGCGAACAGGCCCTGGATGAGCTGGACCAACGCCCCGGGGGCCTCCAGCGGCGCCCGGCTGAGCGGTGGCTTAACGCCCTTGGGACGTCCCGTGGTGCCCGACGAGTAGAGCATGTCGGCGCCCTGGCACTCGTCCTCGACCGGTGTGACGGGCTGCCCCGCCACCGCCTCCTCGTACGGCGTGAAGCCGGGAGCGACGCCGTCGACCATGAGCCGCAGCTCGACCCCGGGCGTCGCCTCGGTGACGGCGCTCGCGACGCCCGCGAGCCTCGCCGAGGAGATGAAGACCCGCGCGCCGCAGTTGTCCACGATGTACGACAGCTCGTCGGCCTGGAGGCGGGAGCTGATCGCGGTGTAGTAGAGGCCCGAGCGGTGCGCGGCCCACGCGATCACCAGGAAGAGCGGATGGTTCTCCAGCATGAAGGCGATGTGGTCGCCGGGCTTCAGCCCCGAGGCCCGCAGCAGGTGGGCCAGGCGGTTGGATTCCTCGTCCAGCTCGCGGAAGGTGACCACGCGGCCGGAGCCCGCCATGATCACCGCAGGCTTGTCCGGCGTCACCGCCGCGATCGCCCCAGGGTGCATAACCGAACGTTACTCGGTTTGCCGTCGATGTGGTAGGAGTCACATCCCGATGCGGATGTGATCAGCCCTCCAGCGCCCGGTAGGGGTCGCGCAGCGGCGCGGCCCGCTCGGCGAACGCCGCCTTGATCTCCGTCATCTTCGGCCCCGGCGCGTAGAAGCGGCCCTTCGTCTCGCCGTACGGCTGGAGCCACCCGGTGGCCGCGAGCTCGCGCAGGTCGCGGGCGGCCTGCCCCTGGCTCAGTCCCTCGTCGGCCTGGTACATGCCCCGGCGCAGCCGCCGGGAGACGAACACCTGGTAGAGCGCGGAGACCGTGCGCGGGTGGAGGCCCTGCGCCGCGGTCCGATCCTCCAGCAGCATCCAGACCTCGCCCGCCTCGGTGAGCCGGCGCCCCACCCGCTGCGCCTGCATGTGGTGGCAGCGCAGCACGAACCGCACCCACGAGAGGGTGTCCCCGTGCGGGCTCCACCGGCGGCGTCCCACCTCGCCGAGCACGTCGTAGTAGTCGTAGGCGGTGCGGCCCTCGCCCAGCCACTCCTCGATCGAGGCGAACTCCGGCGTGGTGATCTGGTCGCGGCCGAGCACGAGCGTCTGCAGCGCACGCCCCATGCGACCGTTGCCGTCCCGCCACGGGTGGATCTTGACGAGGTTGAGGTGGGCCATGGCGGCGCGGACGTAGCTGGGCGCGCCGAGGTCGCCCTCGTTGAGCCAGTCGACCAGCTCCGCCAGCAGGCCGGGGACCTGCTCGTGGTCCGGCCCCTCGTAGACCACCTCGCCCGTGGCGGAGTCGCGGACGTAGATCCCGCCGGGCCGCACGGTGCCCGGCGCCGCGTCCGCGTGGTGGCCGATCATCATGAAGTTGAGCGCGTGCAGCAGGCCGGCGTCGTAGCGGAAGGCCGAGGCCCGCGCGAGGGCGCCGATGTAGGTGAGCGCCTGCCGATAACCGGAGATCTCGCGCGCCACGGCCGCCGACGCCTCCAGGGGGTCCTCACCGGACATGATCGACTCGATGTCCTCGATGCTGGCGTGGTAGCCCTCGATGGAGTTGGACCCCTGGATCGCCCGCGCCTGCAACTGCCGCCGCAGCAGGCCGTCCCAGCGGTGCGGCTCGGCCAGCCGGTATCTCAGGTCCCGCCGCATCTCCTCGATCTCGGCGAGCACCTTCTCGTCCGCGGCCTCCAGTGCCGGTGTGGCGTACAACATCTGACCAGAACAGCATGGACGAATCATCCAGTCAAACGACTTGATGATTCGTCCATGCATGTGCGCGTCAGGACGCGGGGATGACCGAGCCCTTGAACGTGTCCTCGATGTACTTCTTCACCTCGGGGCCGGTCAGCAGCCCGGCCAGCGTCTTCACCCGCGGGTCGTTCTCGTGCCCCTGTGCGACCACCAGGCCGTTCGCGTACGGGTTGCCCTCGGCCTTCTCCAGCACCAGGGCGTCGGACGACGGGTTGAGGTTCGCCTCCAGCGCGTAGTTGCCGTTGATCACGGCGGCGTCCACGTCGTCGAGCGAGCGCGGGAGCTGGGCGGCCTCCAGCGGGCGGAAGGTCAGGTTCTTCGGGTTGCCGGTCACGTCGCGCTCGGTCGCGGCGGTGCCCACGCCGTCCTTCAGCGTGACCACGCCGTTGTCGGCGAGCAGCTTGAGCGCCCGGCCGAGGTTGGTGGCGTCGTTGGGCACGGCGACCGTGCCGCCCTGCGGCAGCGAGGCGAGGTCCTTGACCTTCCTGGAGTACAGGCCGAGCGGCTCCAGGTGCACCGGGGCGACGAAGCTCAGCTTCGTGCCCTTGGAGGCGTTGAAGTCGTCCAGGTAGGGCTTGTGCTGGAAGTAGTTGGCGTCAAGCTGGCCGTCCTGGAGCTGCAGGTTGGGCTGCACGTAGTCGCTGAACTCCACGATCTCCAGCTCCAGGCCCTTCGCGGCGGCCAGGTTGTCGGCCACGTACTTCAGGATCTGCGCGTGCGGCACCGGGCTCACCCCGACCTTGAGCGGGGCGTCCGCCGCCGCGGCCGCGCCGTCCGAGGACGAGGGCGAGGACGTGGAAGAGGACGAGGACCCGCAGGCGGACAGCACGAGCGCGACCACGGCGGCGATGACGAGGCCGAGCGTTCTACGCATGAGAAGACTCCTTCAGAGGGATCAACGGTGGGAAAGACGGCGGGCGACCGCGTCGCCCACGGTCTGTGCGAGCTGCACCACGACGACCAGGACGACCACGGTGACGACCATGAGCGTGGTCTCGAAGCGCTGATATCCGTAGCGGACGGCGAGGTCGCCGAGGCCGCCGCCGCCGATCACCCCGGCCATGGCCGAATAGGAGATCAGCGTCACGACGGTGACGGTCAGCCCGGCGACCAGGCCGGGCAGCGCCTCGGGCAGCAGGACGCGCGCCACGATCGTCACGCGGCCCGCCCCCATCGCCTCGGCCGCCTGCACGACGTCGCGGCCCACCTCGCGCAGCGCCGTCTCGACCAGCCGGGCGAAGAACGGCACCGCGCCGATCGTCAGCGGGACCACCGCGGCGGCGGTCCCGATCGTGGTACCGGTGAGCAGGCGGGTGACCGGGATGACCGCGATCATGAGGACGATGAAGGGCAGCGACCGCCCGACGTTGACGACCAGCCCGAGCACGCGCCGTACGGCGGGCGCGGGGAACAGCCCGCCCCGGTCCGTCCCGGCGAGGCAGACGCCGAGCGGCAGCCCGAACAGTACGGTGAACAAGGTGGACCAGCCCACCATCACGGCGGTCTGCCCGGTGGCCTCCCACAGCAGGGGGCTCATCTCCGACCAGGTCATGCGTCCTCCTCCACCAGCAGCCCGCGCTCACGCAGCTCCGCGAGGGCGGCGGCCGCGCCGGCTCCGGTGATCCGCAGCCGCAGCCGGCCCGCCGGGACCCCGGCGACCTGTTCGACCGCGCCCGCGACGACGGCGACGTCCACGTCGTGCGTACGGGCGAGTCGCGACAGCAGGGCCGGGTCCGCCGCCAGGGCGACCGTCACGGCGCCGGGCTCGGCGGGCGGCAGCGGGAACAGCTCGGCCGCCAGGCGCGACCCGGGGGTGGCGAGCAGCTCGGGGATGGGGCCCGCCTCGGAGATCCGCCCGTCGCTCATGATCGCCACCGAGTCGCAGACGGCCTTGATGACGTCCATCTCGTGGGTGATGAGCAGGATGGTCAGCCCCAGCTCGCGGTTGAGCCGCCGGAGCAGGGCGAGGATCGACTGGGTCGTGGCGGGGTCGAGCGCCGAGGTGGCCTCGTCCGACAGCAGCACCGACGGCTCGGCGGCGAGCGCCCGCGCGATGCCGACCCGCTGCTTCTGGCCGCCGGACAACTGCGCCGGGTAGGCCCCGGCGCGGTCGGCCAGGCCCACGAGGTCGAGCATCTCCGCGACGCGCCGGGCCCGGGCGGCCCGGCCGACGCCCATGACCTCCAGCGGGAAGGCCACGTTGCCCGCCACCGTGCGTGACGACAGCAGCGCGAAGTGCTGGTGGATCATGCCGATGCGCTGGCGGGCCCGGCGCAGGTCGGCCGCGCCGAGGGCGGTCAGCTCGCGTCCGTCCACCGTGACCACGCCCTCGTCGGGACGTTCGAGCAGGTTGACGCAGCGCAGCAGGGTGCTCTTGCCGGCGCCGCTGCGCCCGAGCACGCCGAAGACCTCGCCCTTGCCGACGTGGAGGTCCACGCCGTCGAGCGCGACGACGTCGCCGTAGGCCTTGCGCAGGCCGGAAACGGTGATCACTTGCTGTCCTTCTGGGGCGTGATCCGGCGCAGGATCGGATCGGGCAGCGGGGAGAGCGTCATCAGGGGGAATGCCTTCGTGGAGGAGGGGTGCGGGCGGCGGGAGACTCAGGCCGCGGGACAACACCCCTGCTCAGGCGGGTTCATCGGGTTCGATACGCTCACAGGCGGCTGAAACGGTTGTGAGGCCAATCCTTATTCCATACCGGGAATGTGTGCTTAGTCACAGCAGAAGGCCCGCGCCTCCGGGACGGAGACGCGGGCCGTGCGGAACCGGTCAGGCGACCGCCTGCCGGGCGACCGTCGCCGGGGTGAGGGCCAGGTCGAGCACCTCGCGCACGTCGCTCACCGCGTGGACGGTGAGGTCGGCGAGCACCTCGGCCGGCACGTCGTCGAGGTCGGGCTCGTTGCGCGCCGGGATGAGCACGGTGGTGATCCCGGCCCGGTGGGCGGCCAGCAGCTTCTGCTTGACCCCGCCGATCGGCAGCACCCGCCCGGTGAGCGACACCTCGCCGGTCATCGCCACGTCGGCGCGGACCGGCCGGCCCGACAGCAGCGAGGCCAGGGCGGTGGTCATCGTGACACCCGCCGACGGGCCGTCCTTGGGCACCGCGCCCGCGGGCACGTGGATGTGCACCGACCTGTCCTTGAGCGACCCGACCGGCAGCTCCAGCTCGGCGCCCCGCGACCGCAGGAAGGACAGCGCGATCTGCGCCGACTCCTTCATCACGTCGCCGAGCTGACCGGTCAGCGTCACCCCGGTCGCCCCGGTCTCCGGATCGGCCAGCGACGCCTCGACGTGGAGGACGTCACCGCCCGCCCCGGTCACCGCGAGACCGGTCGCCACGCCCGGCACCGCCGTACGCTGCCGGGCCTCCGGCAGGGACGACTCGGGCACGTGGCGCGGCCGGCCCAGGTAGGAGACCAGATCGTCGGCCGTGACCGTCAGCGGGAGCTCGGCCTCGCCGAGGGCGAGCTGCGCCGTCACCTTGCGCAGGATCCGGGCGATCGAGCGTTCGAGGGAGCGGACGCCGGCCTCGCGGGTGTACTCGCCCGCCAGGCGGCGCAGCGCCGCGTCCTCCACCGTCACGTCGTCGGCGGTGAGGCCCGCCTTCTCCAGGTTGCGCGGGAGCAGGTGGTCGCGGGCGATGGCGACCTTCTCGTCCTCGGTGTAGCCGTCGAGCGTGACGATCTCCATGCGGTCGAGCAGCGGCCCCGGCACCTGCTCCAGCACGTTCGCGGTGGCGAGGAACAGCACGTCGCTCAGGTCGAGCTCGACCTCCAGGTAGTGGTCGCGGAACGTGTGGTTCTGCGCCGGGTCGAGCACCTCCAGCAGCGCCGCCGTCGGGTCGCCCCGGTAGTCGGCGCCGACCTTGTCGATCTCGTCGAGCAGCACGACCGGGTTCATCGAGCCCGCCTCGCGGATCGCCCGGACGATACGGCCGGGCAGCGCCCCCACGTACGTGCGCCGGTGGCCGCGGATCTCCGCCTCGTCGCGGACGCCGCCGAGCGCGACGCGGACGAACTTGCGGCCCATGGCGCGGGCGACCGACTCACCGAGCGAGGTCTTGCCGACGCCGGGAGGGCCGGCCAGCGCGAGGACCGCGCCGCTGCGCCGGCCGCCGACCACGCCGAGGCCCTGGTCGGCCCTGCGCTTGCGCACCGCGAGGTATTCCACGATGCGGTCCTTCACGTCGGTCAGGCCCGTGTGGTCGGCGTCGAGCACCGCGCGGGCCCCGGCGATGTCGTAGGAGTCGGTCGTGCGGACGTTCCACGGCATGTCGAGCACGGTGTCGAGCCAGGTGCGGATCCAGCCGCTCTCGGGCGACTGGTCGGAGGTCCGCTCCAGCTTGCCGACCTCCTTCAGCGCGGCCTCCCTGACCTTCTCCGGCAGGTCGGCGGCCTCGATGCGGGCGCGGTAGTCCTCCTCCTCGTCGGAGGGGTCGCCGTTGAGCTCGGCGAGCTCCTTACGGACGGCCGCGAGCTGCTGGCGGAGCAGGAACTCCCGCTGCTGCTTCTCCATGCCCTCCTGGACGTCCTTGCGGATGGTCTCGGCGACGTCCATCTCCGCGAGGTGGTCGCGGGCCCAGCCGACCAGCTTGTCGAGGCGCTCGGCCGGGTCGTTGAGCTCCAGCAGCAGCAGCTTCTGCTGCGTGGTCAGCCAGGGGGCGTAACCGGAGCTGTCCGCGAGGACCGCGGGCTCCTTGATCTGGTTGACGGCGTCGACGACCTGCCACGCGCCCCGCTTCTGCAGGATCGTGGTGGTCAGGGTCTTGTATTCCTTGGCGAGCTCCTCGGCCCTGGGCCCGGCCGGGACCGGTTCGAGCACGGTCGCCTCGACCCACAGCGCCGCGCCGGGGCCGGTGGTGCCGGTGCCGACCCGCATGCGGTCGACGCCGCGGACCACGGCCGCGGGCTCGCCGCCCGGCAGCCGGCCGACCTGTTCCACGACGGCGCTCACCCCAACCGGGCCGTAGCGGCCGTCTATGCGGGGCACCAGCAGGACCGTGCTCTCGCCACTGGCGCGGGCGGCGTCGATGGCGGCGCGGACCTCGGAGTCCGACAGATCGAGAGGCACGACCATGCCGGGCAGGACGACCTCGTCGTCGAGCGGAAGGACGGGAAGGATCTGGGACATCAGCACTCCACTAGGTTGAGTTATGTCGGCTCAACTAACAGGAGTCCGATCCTGTTCCCTGTTCTGCGTCAGTTCGCTGTGAGCGATCGTAATTGTGTAATCCGGCTTGCCGTGAGGGTCGGGCCACTGCTCCGGGTAACGCATGATGGCGTCCATGACATCCGGAAATATCCGGCTCCGCTCGGCGCCAGGCCGGTGGGTGCTGGTCACCACGGTCCTCGGGTCGGGCATGGCCACACTCGACGGCACCGTGGTCAACGTGGCCCTGCCCGCTCTCGGGCGCGACCTGCACGCCGGGATGTCCGGCCTCCAGTGGACCGTGAACGCGTACACGCTCACGATGGCCGCGCTGATCCTGCTGGGCGGGTCGCTGGGCGACCGGCTGGGCAGGCGGAAGATCTTCGTCACCGGGGTGGTCTGGTTCGCCCTGGCCTCCGCGCTCTGCGGGGCCGCGCCCAGCACGCCGGTGCTCGTGCTCGCTCGCGCGCTCCAGGGCATCGGCGGGGCCCTGCTGATCCCCGGGTCCCTGGCGATCATCCAGGCGAGCTACGTGCCGGACGACCGGCCGCGCGCCGTCGGCGCCTGGTCGGGGCTGGGCGGCGTGGCCGCCGCGCTCGGGCCGTTGTTCGGCGGCTGGCTCGTGGAGACGGCGGGCTGGCGCTGGGTGTTCCTGCTCAACCTGCCACTCGCGGCCGTCGTGGCCGGCGTCGCCACCCGCCACGTGCCCGAGACCCGCGACCCCGGGTCGAACGGCCGCTTCGACGTGCTCGGCACCGTCCTCGCCGCACCCGCGCTGGCCGGGCTGACGTACGGGCTGATCCTGGCGGGCGACGGGCTGGTGCCGCTGGCCGCCGGGATCGTCCTGTCCATCTGTTTCGTGGTCGTGGAGATCCGGCGCTCTCCCCGGTCGCTCGTCCCGGTGGGGGTCTTCGCCTCGCGGGAGTTCACCGCGGTCAACGTCGTCACGCTGGTCATGTACGCCGCGATGGGCCTGGTGTTCTTCCTGCTGGTCGTCCAGCTCCAGGTGTCGGCCGGGTTCTCCCCGATCGCCGCGGGGTCGGCGATGCTCCCGGTGACGATCCTCATGCTGCTGCTGTCGCCCCGGGCGGGCGACCTGGCCAAGCGGGCAGGCCCGCGCCTCCCCATGACGGCGGGCATCCTCCTGTGCGCGGCCGGGCTGCTGCTGATGAGCCGTATCGCCCCGGACGCGTCCTATCTCGCCGACGTGCTGCCGGCGGCGGTCGTGTTCGGGCTCGGCCTGTCCGCCGCCGTCGCCCCGCTCACCGCGACCGTGCTCGCCACCGCGGAGGATCGGTACGCGGGCGTGGCCAGCGGGATCAACAACGCCCTGGCCCGGACGGGCGGCCTGCTGGCCGTCGCCGCCGTCCCGCCGCTGGTGGGCCTGACGGGGGCCGCCTACGACTCCCCTGCGGCGTTCACCCGGGGGTTCCACACCTCGATGCTGGCCGCCGCGGCCATGATGGCCGTCGCGGCGGCCCTCACGTTCGTCACGATCAGGCGGAACGTGCTCGTGTCCGCGCCCGAGCCACCCGCTCCCGGCTGCCCGGTCGAGGCGCCACCCCTCACCTGACGCCCCGCCGGACGCTCCCTAGGTCAGCAGCGTCTTGAGCTCCTCGCGCAGGGCGGCGGCGTCGCGGAAGTGGACGGCGGCCAGCCCCACCCTCTTGGCCGCCGCGACGTTCTGCTCCCGGTCGTCCACGAAGACGAGATCGCCGGGGGCCGCCCCGAGCCAGGCCACGGTCTCGTGGAAGATCTCCGGCTCCGGCTTCACCAGGCCCATCCGGCCGCTGTAGAACCTCGGGCCGATCGGCCGCATGAACGGCAGCGTGTCGATCGTCTCGGCGATGCAGACCGGCATGTTGGACAGCAGCGCCATGGGCACCCCGACGCCGGCCAGCTCGTCGATGATCGCCACGGTCTCCTCGTTGGGCCGCGACCAGCTCGCCGTGTCGAGGGCGACGACCGCGTCCAGCTCGGCCCCGCCCATCGGCCTGCCGTACACGTGGGACCAGTACGCGGCCGGGTCGAGCGTGCCCCGGTCGAAGTCGAGCCGCGCCGCCCAGTAGCGGTCTTCGAACCCCGGATCACCTCCCGCCATGCGCGCGACGTCTTCGGGGTCCTGGGGAAGCGACACGACGTTGCCGTAGTCGAAAAGCACAGTCTTCATGGTCGTACGAGCATAACCCGTGTGCGGAATCAGGTCACATAGGGCTTGAGGAACTCGTTGGCGCTCCCACAGCGCAGGTAGTTGCGCACGGTGTGGAAGTCGAGCCAGTCGATGTCGCAGGAGACGTCCCGTTCGACGCCGTCGAAGCACGACGCCAGCACGGCCGGGATGGCGGCGATGTCGTCCTTGTCGGCGATGTTGATCCAGCGGCGCACCCCCGGCGGGCGCGCCCCGCGCCCGCGCACCGGGACCGGCGCGAGCCGCTCGAAGACGACGCCGCGCATGCCTAGCGGGCTGCCCAGCGTCACCAGCAGCTCGACGGAGAGGTCGGGATGGGCCCACAGCGCCTCGTACGTCACGACGCTGCCGAGCGAGTGGGCGACCACCACGCGGGGGCGGCGCCTGCGGACGACCTCGGCGACCGCCTCGCGGGCCCGCACGCGCGGGTCGCCGCCGCCCAGGTAGGCGGCCACCTCCGGGCAGAAGTCCTCGGCGAACCGCACCGCCTGCGGGCCCATCCTCGTCAGCAGCCACTCGGCCAGCCGGTGGGCGAGACCGGTGAGCGACTCCCCCGCCGCCTCGCGGAACGGGCCGCCGAGCTGGACCGCCCAGTCGGCGAGGACCAGCTTGGCGGGCGTCGCCATCTGCCGCGGCGGCTTCGGCGGGCCGCCGTGCAGGTGGTGGGCGTAATAGGCGATCTCGGCGAAGTATTCGCCCGTGCCGTCCGCCCGGCCGTTGAGTCCCTGGTGCAGATAGGTGTTCCACTTGGCCCGCACGGCCTCGGCGGCGCCGCCCGCCGACCCGCCGGCCTCCTCGAAGTAGTGGTATTTGCCGATGCCGTGGACGCCCACGATCGAGGTCATGCTCCCGCCCATCCCTGTCGCCCCGGTGCCCGGGGCCCGCCGGATTCCGGGGGCCACTGTGCACGACGCGATCGGCCGCGACAACCACACGCCGCGTTTACGGTGATAAATGGAGAGTGGTGGCGATATTCACCCCGATAAGTTGGGCGTCCCGTCCGTTCGTCGAGGGAGAGAACCCATGTCAGGCCCGTTGCACGTGCGCGGCTCGATCGTCGTGCCCGAAGCGGAGCTCGCCTGGCGTTTCTCCCGCTCGTCCGGGCCGGGCGGCCAGGGCGTCAACACCACCGACAGCCGGGTCGAGCTGAGCTTCGACCTCGCGCGCACCACCGCCCTCGGCCCGGTGCTCAGGGCCCGCGCGCTCGAACGGCTCTCCGCCCGCGCGGTGGACGGCGTGATCACGATCGCGGCCTCGGAGTACCGCTCCCAACTGCGCAACCGGGAGGCCGCGCGGGAGCGGCTCGCCGCCCTCCTCCGCGACGCCATCGCGCCGCCGCCCAAGCGGCGCCGTCCCACCAAGCCGTCCAAGGGCGCGGTCGAGCGCCGTCTGGCGGCCAAGAAGCACCGCTCCGACCTCAAGCGCCTGCGCCGTACGGGCGACTGAGCCGCGCGGCGCTGTCGCGCAGGTGCGCGATGCCCATGTCCAGCGCCGCCTCCAGGTGAACGAGCCGGCCGGTGGACAGGTGGAGCAGCACCCCGCCCTGGATCCCCGCGAGCAGCGCGGCCGCCGCCCGCCCGGGATCGATGCCCGGGTCGATCTCGCCCGCGGCCTGCATGTGCCGCACGCCGGCGGCGATCTCCGCCTCCCACCGGAGCATCAGCTCGGTCACCACCGCCTGGGCGCCCGGTGTGCTCTGGCCCACCTGCGACATCACCACGTTGAGCGGGCACTGCGGCCCCTGCTCGCGGTAGCGCTCCACGAGGCGGTCACGCCAGGCCTGCCAGGCCGCCCACGAGGTGAGCTCGCCGAGGTAGGGCTGCTGGTCGGCGAGCACCCGGTCGGCCTCGAAGCGGGCCACCGCCAGCAGCAGCTCCTCCTTGCCGCCCGGGAAGTAGTGGAACAGCTGGCTCTTGCTGGTGCGGGTCCGGGCGCGCACGTCGTCGAGGGTGGTGTCCATCACCCCGCGCTCGCGGATCGTCTCGGCCGCGCCCTCGACGATCCGCTGCCGCGTGGCGGCCCCCTTCGCGGTCAGCGCCCCCATCGCACCCTCCCTTATTTTGGACTTGCCGGTCCATTTTGCCGCAGGCAGCATGAGCGCCGCACCTCGTCTCACGCACCACGTCTCACAAGGAGATTTCCCATCATGGAACACCTGCGGAACCGCACCGCCCTCGTCACCGGCGCCACCGACGGCATCGGCGCCGCCATCGCCCGCGCGCTCGCCGCGGAGGGAGCCATGGTCGTGGTCCACGGCCGCGACCCGGCCAGGGGAGAGAAGGTGGTCGCCGCCATCGCCGAGGCAGGCGGACGGGCCGCCTTCGTCCGCGCCGACCTCGCACACGCCGAGGCCGTACGCGACCTGGCCGCGGCAGCCCACGACCTGGCCGGTGGACCGCTCGACATCCTGGTCAACAACGCCGCCATGCTGATCACGCCGAGCCCGACCGCCGAGGTGGCCGAGGACCTCCTCGACGGAGCGCTGGCGGTCAACGTCAGGGCCGTCTTCCTGCTCACCGGCCTCGTCGCCCCGGCCATGGCCGCCCGCGGCCGCGGCGCGATCGTCAACATGGGCTCGATCAGCGGCCTGTTCGGCACGGACGGGTCGGCCCTCTACAGCATGACGAAGGCGGCGATCCACTCGCTGACCAAGTCGTGGGCGGACGAGTACGGCCCCCACGGCGTGCGGGTCAACACCGTGGCTCCGGGCCCGACGTTCACCGAGAAGGTCGCCGCGATGGAGGAGTACCTGACACCGATGATCTCCCGGCTGCCGTCCCGGCGGGCGAGCACACCGGACGAGGTGGCCCGGGCGGTCGTGTTCCTCGCCGGCGACGACGCGTCGAACATCCACGGGGCGACGCTGAGCGTCGACGGCGGACGAGCCGCGATCTGAGCGGTCCCTCTCCCGGCGCGGACGAGCGACTGCCGGAGGCCGCGCGGATCCACCTGACCGGCTCGGGCCCTAGATCCGGCGGTCTTCCATCTCCCAGATGTGGTCGACCACGTGCCAGATGATGCGGCGGGCGGCATAGCGGACGGGCCAGCCCTCACCGCCGGGAGGGAACGCCTCGGCGGGCCGTTCGAGCACCCGCACGATGTCCTCGCGCATGGCGGTCAGGCCGGCCTCGTCCTTGAACGGCTTGTGCCGTACGCCGATCTTCCGGGCGTACGCGCGCTCGGCCTCCACGACGTGGGAGACCATCTTGTCGCGGTCTCTGCCGCCGCCCCTGGGGCCCTTGCGCAGCTCCTCCGGGGACGTCGCGGCCACCTCGGCGAACGCCGCCCACGCCGCGCGGGCGAGGGCGGCCGCACGCGCGGCCTCCGGCGCGTCCACCGGCTCCCGGTCGAAGTCGGGGATGGCGGAGATCGCGCCGAAGTCCGTGGTGCTGTCGCCCTTGACCCGCCCGACGACCGCCGGGTCGCCCGGCGCGAACTTCAGCCCCGCCCGCTCGGCGATCACCCGGAAGCGCGGCGTGTAGTCCACGAGCGTGCCGAGCGCGGCCTCCTCGGTCCTGCCGATGCGGCACCAGCCCGGCCAGTCGACCGAGCAGGCGAAGACCTTCTTGGGACCGATTTCCAGGTAGACGCGATGGTTCATGCCGATCAGCCTGGCACCCGTACCTGACAGGGCGCGTCAGGTTCAGACCAGCTCGATGAGGTCGGCCACGGAGTTGACCACCTGCGTGGGCCGGAACGGGTAGCGGTCGATCTGGTCCTTCTGGGTGACGCCGGTGAGCACCAGGATCGTGTGCAGGCCGGCCTCGATGCCGCAGACGACGTCGGTGTCCATCCGGTCGCCGATCATCGCGGTGGTCTCGCTGTGGGCGTCGATCTGGTTGAGCGCGCTGCGCATCATCATCGGGTTGGGCTTGCCGACGAAGTACGGCTCCACCCCGGTCGCCTTGGTGATCATCGCGGCCACCGCGCCGCAGGCGGGAAGCGAGCCCTCGGTCGAGGGGCCGATGGGGTCGGGGTTGGTCGCGATGAAACGGGCTCCGTTGTCGATCAGCCGGATCGCCCGCGTTATCGACGTGAAGCTGTAGGTGCGGGTCTCGCCCAGCACCACGTAGTCGGGGTCGAGATCGGTCAGCACATATCCGGCCTCGTGCAGGGCCGTGGTCAGCCCCGCCTCCCCGATCACGTACGCCGAGCCCTCGGGCCGCTGGTCGGCGAGGAACTTGGCGGTGGCCAGCGCGGAGGTCCAGATCGCCTCCGGCGGCACCTCGAGCCCGGCCGCGCGCAACCGCACGGACAGGTCGCGGGGGGTGTAGATCGAGTTGTTCGTCAGGACGAGGAACCGCTTCCCCGACTCCTTGAGGCGCCTGATGAACTCGTCGGCACCCGGCACCGGCTGCCCCTCGTGGACCAGCACCCCGTCCATGTCGGACAGCCACGACTCGATGGGCTTTCGCTCGCTCATGTGTCCAAGCATGGCAGGTGACGGAGTGACGAAGCACACCTCTCTCCGTGTCCGGAAATATCGTGATGCGACCTCAGGTTAGGCCGAGCATGAGCGATGACAACATCCGTGGGGTGCCGCGCGGGACCGCCGAGGTGCCGCTGTCGATCCTGGAGCTCGCGACCGTGGGCGAGGGCTCATCGCCCGCCGAGGCGCTGCGCGACGCCACCGAGCTGGCCCGCCGGGCCGAGGAGTGGGGCTACCACCGCATCTGGGTCGCCGAACACCACGGAATGCCCGGAGTCGCCAGCTCGTCTCCGGCCGTGCTGATCGCCCACCTCGCGGCGGCGACCCGGTCGATCCGGATCGGCTCCGGCGGCGTGATGCTGCCCAACCACGCCCCGCTGGTGATCGCCGAGCAGTTCGGCACGCTGCACGCGCTGCACCCCGGCCGCATCGACCTCGGCCTCGGCCGCGCCCCCGGAACGGACATGGCCACGGCGAACGCTCTCCGTCGCTCGGCCGACGTGGACCCGGACGAGTTCCCCCAGCAGGTGGCCGAGCTGACCGGCTTCCTCGACGCCGCCTTCCCGGCCGGGCATCCGTACGCGAAGATCCAGGCGGTGCCGCGCGGTGACGACCGGCCGCCGATCTGGCTGCTCGGCTCCAGCGGGTTCAGCGCCAGGCTGGCCGGGCTGCTCGGGCTGCCGTTCGCCTTCGCTCACCATTTCAGCGCCGCCAACACCGAGCCCGCGCTCGATCTCTACCGCTCCTCGTTCCGGCCCTCCGAGGTGCTCGACCGCCCGTACGCGCTGATCGGGGTGGCGGCGGTCGCGGCCGACACCGACGAGGAGGCGCTGCGCCAGGTCATGCCGGGCGCGCTGTCATGGCTGCGCCTGCGGCAGGGGAGGCCCGGCCGTACGCCCACCGTCGAGGAGGCGGAGGCCTACCCGTACACCCCGATGGAGCGGGAGTTCGTCCGCGACCGGCTGTCGAACGTGGTGCACGGCGGCCCGCAGACCGTGCGCGACGGGCTGGAGGAGCTGCGCAAGCGCACCGGGGCCGACGAACTGATGATCACCACGCAGGTCCACGGCGGCGCGGCGCGCCTGCGCTCCTACGAGCTGATCGCCCAGGCGTACGGGATGATCTGAAGCGCCGTCAGGGCATGTCGCTGGGCGGGGCCACGATCAGCTCAAGCGGGTAGTGCCCGTTGTAGCCGAGTCCGTGCTGGTTCCACACCACGTCCTCCGGGCGTGGCTGGACGTTGCCCGCCTTGTCCCTGGCACGCGACATCACGCGGTATTGCCCTGGTTTCACCCCGGGCCAGGGCACCTCGAACCGCACCCACATGTAGGGCTGGGGCGTGCTCAGCAGCGTGGCCGCCCGCCATGGCATCTCGGTGACCCACCGCCCGGGGGCGGCCAGCCTCTCCACGGAGACGTCGACCCGCTCGATCGCGCCCGCCCCCGACCAGGCCCGCCCGCGCAGCGTGATGTCACCGGGAGCGAGCGTGATCTCCCGGTCGTGCTCGATGGCGCTGCGTACGGGACCGACGGTCAGGGGGACCGGCTCGGGATAGGCGGGGCCGGTCAGCAGGTGCCGCGTCTGCAGCCCCGACGGCGGGATGCGGTGCTTCGACACCTCGATCTCGCCGAGCCACTTGACGTAACTGACCGCGGCCCAGCCCGACAGGAGCAGGCGCAGCGGATAGCCGTGATCGATGGGCAGGTCCTGCCCGTTCATGCGATAGACCAGCAGGGTGTCGTCCTCCAGGACCTTGCCCGCGGGGGCGACCTGGGAGTAGCGGGCCGTGCCGCCGGGGAGGCTCGGGTTGCGGATGACGTCGAGGCCGATGAACTGCACGTCCACCGGGTTTTCCGCGCCGGCCGCCGCCAGCACGTCCTTGGCCCGCACTCCCGTCCACTCGGCGGCCCCCACCGCACCGAAGTGCCACTGGGTGTAGCCGACCGGAAGCCAGCGATCGTCGGCTCCGCCGGGCGGCAGCTTGGGGAAGAACGCGGCGCAGTTCGCACCGCAGTCGATCGTCCGTTTCAGCGTCACGGACGGCATGGCCAGCAGTTCCTCGTACGTGAACGTCCGCGGGCGGGTGAGCGCGTCGCCGGTGAGTTTCAGCCGCCATGTCCGGCGGTCGATCTCGGGCGGGCGGGCCCTGTTGTGGATGTACATCCGGTCGTTGGGGACCAGCTCCCCATATCCGACGTGTTCGCCGTGGAGGACCGCGTACCCGACCGGACCCCACTTCATCTCCTGGGAGCCGTTCTCCCGCTGGATGAAATACCACGACGGCGTCGCCTGCACGACGAAGTTGTTCTCGGGGGCGGGCGCCGCGGGAGCCTGGCCGAGGTCTCTCGCGTCCGCCGCCGCGGCCGTCTCGACGGCGAGGTACGGCACGGCCGCGCCCGTCATGGAACCCACGATGAACACTCGCCGCGAGCATCCCGTCTCCGCTGTCACTTCCTGTGGGCGGCCGGCCCCGCCCCCGCCGCGATCCCGTCGTCGCCTCGCCATGGGAGCCTCATCCACTGCCGATCAAAAAATCGGACATCTAGCTCGTTATTGCCATCCTCCGCCCTACCCATCAGGTGGGCCTGACACCCCTCAGCCGCGCAGGAACGTGACGACGGCGAGCACACGGCGATGGGCGTCCTCGTCGGGAGGCAGGTCGAGCTTGGCGAGGATGTTCCCGATGTGCTTGCCGACGACGGCCTCCGACACCGCCAGCGCGCGGGCGATCGCGGCGTTCGACCTGCCCTCGGCCATCAGGGCGAGGACCTCGCTCTCCCGCGGGGTGAGCCGCCGCAGCGGGTCGCGGCGGCGGCGCAGGAGCTGACGCACGACCTCCGGGTCCACGACCGTCCCCCCTCCGGCGACGGTGGTCAGCGCGTCCACGAACTCCTCGACCTCCCCGATCCGGTCCTTGAGGAGGTAACCCACGCCGGTGCCGTCCCCGGAGTCGAGCAGTTCGGCCGCATAGGTCTGCTCGACGTACTGGCTCAGCACCAGGACGGCGAGGCCGGGGTGCGCGGCGCGCAACGCCACGGCGGCCCGCAGTCCCTCGTCGGAGAACCCGGGCGGCATCCGCACGTCGGTGACGACGATGTCGGGGGCGTGCTCCTCCACCGCCGTCACCAGCCCCTCGGCGTCGCCCGCGGTGGCGGCCACCCGGTGGCCGAACCTGGCCAGCAACGTGGCCAGTCCCTCGCGAAGCAGCACGCCGTCCTCGGCGATGACGACGGTCAGGGCAGGGCCGGCAGGCATTCGATCTCCGCGCGCAGCAGGGTGGGGCCGCCCGGCGGGCTCGACAGCATCAGCCTGCCCTCGAACGCCGAGACGCGGTCGGCGAGCCCGGCGAGCCCGGTGCCGGCGGTCACGTCCGCGCCGCCCACGCCGTCGTCCCGGATCTCGACGGTGAGCAGCCCGCCGTCGAGCCGGCCCCGCACCGAGGCCCGCTCGGCTCCGCTGTGCTTGGCCACGTTGGCCAGGCCCTCACTGACGACGAAATAGGCGACCGACTCCACCGGCCCCGGCAGCCGGGGGACGTCCACGTCGACCTCGACCGGGACGGGCGACCGGTCGGCCAGCTCCGCGACCGCGGCGGGCAGCCCGCGATCGGCGAGGATGCGGGGGTGGATGCCGCGGATCAGGTCGCGGATCTCGGCGAGGGCGAGCTTCGCCTCCTCGTGCGCCCTGGCCACGAGCCCGGCCGCCTCCTCCCCCGTGGAGACCTTGGCCAGGCCGAGCGTCATGGTCAGCGCCACCAGCCGCTGCTGCGCGCCGTCGTGCAGGTCACGTTCGATGCGCCGCCGCTCGACCTCGAACGCCTCGACCAGGCGGCTCCGGGAGCGGGTCAGCTCGGCGAGCCGCTCGCCCGGCTCGCCCTTCCCCGGCGTGAGCAGCAGCCGGGCCAGCAGAGCGTGCGCAGTCGCGAGGGCGGTGATCGGGTACGCCGCCAGGACGAGCACCACGACCCCGAGGAGCGCGGCGGCGAACGCCTCGACGGGCGAGTCGAGCGGCCAGAACTTCAGCAGCACGATGGGCCCCGCCTCCGCCACGCTGATCGGGGCGCAGATCATCACGAGCGGCACGAGCAGGCCGTACGTCACGGCGACCAGCTCGACCGGGCCGAGCACGACGGCCAGCAGGCCCGCATAGGCGAGGGCCCGCCACGTCGCCTGCTCGCGCAGCCGCGTCTCGAGCCATCCGCGCGGACCCGGACGCGCGGGGCGGTGGGGGCTCGGCGCGGGCTCGGCGTCCAGGATCCGCAGCCGCCTGCGTTCGAGCGCGCCCAGCGGCACGGCGGCGACCACCGGGAGCGCCAGCAGCGGCACGCCCACCAGGAGGACGGTGAGCACCGCCCCTGCGGTCAGCGAGACGACCAGCGACGCCAGCACGACCATGCCCACGACCACGCCCGTCACCAGGTAGGCGAGGGCGCGCCAGGGCAGCGAGGTCGCCAGCAGGTCCTTGCGTGCGAGGGCCTGCCACGGGCCGTTGGGGCGCACCCGACCCACCCTAGAGGCCGTCCAGGCTCCGTCGAAGACGGCCAGGCATCCCTGCGGTGGTATGGCCGGCCCTACCACCGCAGGGGGGCCTGGACGGCTGGCGGGCCCGGGTCACGCGCCGGTCTGATGGGCGCATGAACGACACCGGCCTGACGGGCCGCATGAACAACACCGGCCGTATGGACCGCATGAACGACACCGGCCGGATGGACCGCATGAACGACACCGGCCGGATGGCCGCATGAACAGCGCAGTCCAGCAGGTCTCCGACCTGAGGGCGTTCGCGGGCGTGGCGCTGCGCCGGCAGGGCGTCGTGGGCGCCGTCGCCCCGAGCTCGCGCTCGCTCGCGCGTGCCCTCACCGCCGTCGTCCCGACGACCGGTCCCGCCGTGGTCGTGGAGCTCGGGCCGGGCACCGGCGCGATCAGCGAGGCCATCAGGGAACGGCTCGCGCCCGGCTCCCGCCAGCTCGCCGTCGAGATCGACCCGGGGATGGTGGCGCACCTGCGCCGCGCCCGGCCCTGGCTGGACGTGCTCCAGGGCGACGCGGCCCGCCTCGGCGCACTGCTGGGCGAACGGGGTGTCTCCCGGGTCGACGCCGTGATCAGCACGCTGCCGTGGACGCTCTTCCCCGAGGACGCGCAGGAGGCGATTCTCGGGGAGGTCGGGCGGGTGCTGCGCCCGACGGGGGCGTTCACGACCGTGACCTATCTGCCCGCGGTGCCGCTGGCACGGGCGCGGCGGTTCCGGCGGCGCCTGCGCGCCGCCTTCGACGAGGTGCTCACGACCGGGCCGGTCTGGCGCAACATGCCGCCCGGCCTGGCGTACGTGTGCCGGAGACCGGTGCGCCATGGCTGACCTGCTCGGCCGGCTTCCCGCTCCCCTCGTGCTCGCGGTCGCCGCGATCCTGATCGTCGCCGAGGCCGGCACGCTCGCCGGGGTGGCGCTGCCGGGGACGAGCGTGCTGGTCGCCCTCGGCTGCCTCACCCGCCTCGGCGTGCTGCCGTTCGCCGGGACGCTCGCCGTGGCCGTGACCGCCGCCGTCGCCGGCCCGCAGCTGTCGTACGCCCAAGGGCGCAGGCGCGAGGGCGCCGCCTCCCTCCACCCCCTGGCCGGCCGGTTCGCGCCCGCCGCGTGGGCGCGGGCCCGCCGGATGGTGGCGAGGAGAGGCGCCTGGGCCGTCGCGGGCGGTCAGTGGCTCGGCGCCGCCCGCACCCTCGTCCCGAGGCTCACCGGCTGGGCGGGCGTGCCGTACGTGGACTTCGCCCGCGTCAGCGTGCCCACGGCGGCGGCGTGGGCGGCGACCCTGGTGACCCTCAGCCGGTTCGTCCCCGACGTCGTGGACGCGCTGACCACCCACCTGGCCGTCGCCGGGCCGCTCGCCGTGGGGCTCGTCCTCGTCGTGTCCCTGGCGGCCGGGGAGCTCAGCGGGGGGCGAGAGCTTCGAGTGCCTCTTCGGCGCGTCGCATGGACTCGCGGGGGTCGGCCTCGGGGCTGCCGATCTCGGGGTCGAAGTTGAGGTCGTGGAAGACCTCGGTGACGCCCTTGGCCGCGAGCGCCTCGACGTCCCGCCGGATCTTGTCGTACGACCCGGTCAGCGGGCCCTCCTCGGCCGGGCGGACGCGGGTGACGCCGCGGACGACGAACCGCAGGGCGCCGGGGTCGCGGCCCGCCTGCCGGGCCGCCTCCTTCACGATGGCGATCTGCTGGTCGATGGTGTCCAGATCGGCCCGGCTGGAGCTGATCCAGCCGTCGGCGATCCGCCCGGCCCGCTCCAGCGCAACCCGGGCCGTGCCGCCGAGCATCACCGTGGGCGGCGTGGCCGGCTTGGGGTCCTGGTGGGAGCGCGGGACCTCGTAGAACTCGCCCTTGTGCTCGACGACGTCCTCGGTCCACAGCCGCCGCAGCAGGCCGACGTACTCCTCGCCGCGTCTGCCCCGCCGTTCCATCGGCACGCCGGAGGCGGCGAACTCCTCGGGCAGCCAGCCGAGCCCCAGGCCCACGTCGAGCCTGCCGCCCGACACCTCCTGGAGGGTGGCGAGCTGCTTGGCCATAAGCACCGGAGAGACGAACGGCAGGTTGAGCACGGCCACCCCGAGCCGCACCCGCTCGGTGACGCCCGCCAGGTACGCGAGCGTGACGACGGGGTCGTGCACGCTCCGGTAGACCGGGCCCATCGGGTTGCCGACCGGATAGAGCAGGCGCTGGAACGTCCACACCCCGTGGTAGCCGAGCTCGTCCGCGCGGCGCGCGATCCGCCTCATGTTCTCCGGGGTCGCCCACGAGCCCGACACCGGCACACCGAAACCAACCTTCATGGCGACACCCTAGGGTGTCCCCCGTGATCGAGGAACTGGCGCGGCTGGCGCGCCGCGACGGGCCGGTGTCGGTGCTCAAGCAGACCCGCGTGCTCGTGGTCAGGGCCGGCGACGTGGTCGTCAAGGCGCATCCCCCCGGCACCGACGAACGCGCCCTGCGCGCCCGCCTCGACGCCGCCGCTAACCTGCCGGGCGTCATGCTGGCCCCGCTCGGCCTCGAACGGCTGGACGGCAGGCTCGTCACGATCTGGCCCGCGGGCGAGCCGCTCACCATCGCCGACGTGGACGCCGGGAGCACCCCGTGGGAGGAGGGCGGCCGGCTGCTCGCCCTGCTGCACTCCCGGCCGGCGCCCCCGGGGCTGCCGCCCGCCGGGGGACCGTCGCGGCTGCCCAGGGCCATGGCCGACCTGGAGGCGGCCGGCGTGCCCGGCCCGGTCGCGGCGCCCATCCGCGCGGCGTACGCGACGCTGCCGCCGGCGCGGGAGGGCGGCGCGCTGACGCACGGCGACTGGCACCTCGGCCAGATCGTCCGGCACGACGGCGCGTGGCTGCTCATCGACCCCGACGACCTGGGCCCCGGCGACCCCGCGTGGGACCTGGCGCGCCCGGCCGCGTGGTACGCCGCCGGCCTGCTCGGCCCGTACGACTGGGAGCGCTTCCTGACCGCCTATCTGGCGGCGGGCGGGACCGCCGTCTCCGTGGACGACCCGTGGCGGGAACTCGACGCGCCGGCCCGGGC
Source organism: Microbispora hainanensis (assembly GCF_036186745.1). Taxonomy (NCBI): domain Bacteria; kingdom Bacillati; phylum Actinomycetota; class Actinomycetes; order Streptosporangiales; family Streptosporangiaceae; genus Microbispora; species Microbispora hainanensis. The sequence goes on from NZ_CP108086.1 coordinate 7,279,792, forward strand.
GTTGACCGTCCAACTGGCGGCGACGGCGGTGGCGACGGCGGCGCGGGCGGGGGAACCTCCTGACGACGCCGCCGAGGCACTGGTGTCCGCCTGCAAGAGGATCGTCGCGGCCGTGGAGGCCGAGACCTGATCGAGGAGAGTTCGTCACGTGGAGTGCCCCAAGTGCCGTGGCCGGATGCGGACGCTGGACCGCAACGGCGTCCACATCGAGCAGTGCGACAACTGCCGCGGGATCTTCCTGGACTACGGCGAGCTGGAGACGCTGACCCGGATGGAGGCCCAGTGGGCCCAGCAGCACTACGCTCCCCCGCCGCCTGCGTACGGAGGGCCCGCCTGGGGTGGTCACCACGGCGGCCACTACGGCCACCACCGGCGGGGCAGCTGGATCGGCATGCTGTTCTCCAGCTGAGCGCATCCTGAAGGCTTCACCGGAGGCCGCGGCCCCTGCCCTGGGCCGCGGCCTCCGGCGTGCCCGGGGTCATGCCGGACGGCTTCCGGGCCGGACGTACGGGAAGAACGTCCGGGTCATGCGGGGAAGGCGTCCGGGTCCACGTCGCTCGTTGTGGCGTTCCCGCCGAAAACGGCGTCGAGCGTGAGCGTCCAGTCGCTCCATCTCACGCTGTATCCGCTGTAGACGGTCTGGAACTTCACCGCGTCGTCGAACTTCGAGAAACCGCAGTTCCTGGTGAAGGCACGGGCGCCCCGGTCGTAGTCCGCCCCGGTGGTGAAGTAGACGCGGTAGGTGCCGTCCTTGATGTTCGAGACCTTGGCGGTCGACCGCTTGCGCACGTAGAAGCTGACCGCCTTGCGGCCTCCGCGCACGAGGGTCACGACGCCGTCCTGCGTGCCGCCGTTCTTCACGGTCAGCGTGCCCCGGCCGCCTCGGATCGCCGAGAGCAGGATCGTGCCGTTGCCGAGGCGACGGGTGCGCCGGGCCGGCGGCCTGATCTGGACCACCGGGTAGTCACCGGCCTTCGCGAGGTCGCCCGCGGCGGACTTGAGGTCCTTGAACTCACCCGACCGGCCGAGACCGGCCAGCACGGCCGCCCCGCTGCACAGGACGCGCGACGACACGTCCTCGTCCAGCGCGCCGAGCCTGCCGTTCAGGCCCCGCAGCGCCGCGACGTAGTCGGCGTGCTCGGCGGCGACGTCCGCGGGAGGCCGCAGCCCGCCGAGCCGCTCCTGTGCGGACTCCAGGGCGCTTTCCGCCCGGCCGATGCGCTGGTGGAGCGACTTGAAGGTCCGCGCCTTGGCGATGGCGGCGAGCGTCGAGCGGGCGGGGCGGCCGGCGGCGTCGAGCGCCTTACGGTACGCCGCCGGCGTCAGCGCGGGCGGCCCCGACTCGGCGGTCGTCGTGGCGGCGGCCGGCGCAGCCGCCTCCTCGCCGGAGGCGGCCTTTCCCGATCCGCCGGGCGATCCCGTGCAGGCCGCGAGCGTGACGGACGCGGCCAGCACGGCGCCGGCCTGGACAGTACGTGACAAGGTGTGCGAGTAGATCCGGGGGGTGATCACCCGAAACACTGTCAGGCGGTGAGCGGATGCTGTCAACCCGTGGTCACGCCGACGTCGTCACCCCCTCCGGGCCCAGGGTCACCCACCGGGTGATGCCGATCGACTCCAGGAACGGCAGGTCGTGGGAGACCACCACCAGCGCTCCCCGGTAGGCCGACAGCGCCTGCGCGAGCTGGCGGACGCTGGCCAGGTCGAGGTTGTTGGTCGGCTCGTCAAGCAGCAGGAGCCGCGGCGCCGGCTCGGCGAGCAGCAGCGAGGCCAGCACGGCACGGAAGCGCTCGCCGCCCGAGAGCGTGCCCGCCGGGCGTTCGGCCCGGGCGCCCCGGAACAGGAACCGGGCGAGCCCGGCCCTGACGGCGTTGACCGACGCGGCGGGCGCCACCGCCCGCACGTTGTCGACCAGGCTGAGCGCGTCGTCGAGCACGTCGAGCCGCTGCGGCAGGTAGCGCACCGGGACGTCGAGCCTGACCGAGCCCTCATCCGGCGGGAGCTCCCCCAGGATCGTGCGCAGCAGCGTCGTCTTGCCCGAGCCGTTCGGTCCCAGCAGGGCGACCCGCTCCGGGCCACGGATGATCAGGTCGCCGATCGGCCCGGCGGCCGTGCGCAGGCCGTCCAGTTCGAGCACGGTGCGCCCGGACGGCACCTCGGTGGCCGGCAGCGCGACCCGGATCTCGGCGTCGTCGCGCACCGCCTCCTCCGCCTCGGCCAGCCGCTCGCGGGCGGCCGCCACCTTCTCCTCGTGCATCATGCGGTGCTTGCCCGCCGAGACCTGGGCCTGGCGCTTGCGCTCCTGCATGATGATCTTCGGCTCGCGCTTCTGCTCGTACATCTTGTTGCCGTAGCGCACGCGCCGCGCCAGCTTGGTCTGCGCCTCGATCAGCTCGCGCCGCTGGCGGCGCAGGTCGCCCTCGGCCGCACGGACCATCCGCTCGGCGGCCTCCCGCTCGACCGCGAGCACCTCCTCGTACGCGCTGAGCGTGCCACCGAAGGTGCGGCGGGCGGGCAGGTCGGCGATCTGGTCCACCAGGTCGAGCAGCGCGCGGTCGTGGCTGACGACGACCAGCGTCCTCGTCCACGACGAGACGGCGTCGTACAGGCGCCGCCGCGCGTCGAGGTCGAGGTTGTTGGTCGGCTCGTCGAGCAGCAGCACGTCTGGCTCGGCGAGGAAGCGCGCGGCGAGCCCGACCATGACGGTCTCGCCGCCCGAGAGCGTCGCGACCGTCCGGTCGAGGTCCACGCCCGTCAGCCCGAGGCGGTCGAGCTCGGCGCGGGCGCGCTCCTCGACGTCCCAGACCACCGCGTCGTAGTTCGCCTCGCTCAGGTCGCCCCGTTCGATCGCGTGCAGCGCCTCCCGCGCGGGCGTGATCCCCAGCAGGTCGGACACCGTACGGCTCGCGCCGAGCGGGAGGTTCTGCGGCAGGTAGCCCAGCCGCCCGGTGACCGACACCGAGCCGCGCGTCGGGGTGAGCTCTCCCGCGATCAGCTTGAGCAGCGTGGACTTGCCGCTGCCGTTGACGCCGATGAGCCCGGTGCGGCCGGCGCCGAACGCGAAGTCGAGCTCCTCGAAGACGGACGTCCCGTCGGGCCAGGAAAAGGACAGATCCGTACAGACAATGGAATAAGACATAGGGCGGCTCCGGGTATCCCCAAGGGCGGAATGGTGATCGAACCGTGGAGACACCGCGGGCACGGGCCGCGAGGCGAGGGTCTGCCTGAGGTCGCTGCGCCAGGACCACCGATGGCGGCCGTAAGCGCGGTGTCGAGACCTCAGAGCTCCAAGTGACCCTCCGGGGTGCGGCAGCAGGACGTCCGTCACGATAACGAGGAGCGGAGATGGGACGCCACCGAATTAAGCCGCCCACCGATCCACGACCCCCTGGAGTGCCGCCTGCCGAGGTGTCACCCGGATCGCCCTGCCACCCGCCGATCCACCACCCATTCGGGGCTGCGCCCGGATCGCACCGCCGCACGTTCGAGACCTCGCCCGAATGAATGCGCCGCGTGCCGGGGTGTCACCCGGATCGCCGTGCCGCCCACCGATTCCACCGGCCACCGGGAGCGTCGTCTCACCTGCCCCTGAAGGTGACAAAAGGCATACCCCGCTCCATGGGTTCGAGACCTTGTCGGTAAGGTGAACCTGCCCTAAGTTAGGTAAGGCTTACCGACAATTCCGGAGGCGATGTGTTCGCGAGCTACCTCATCGGCCTTCGCGAGGGCCTGGAGGCCACTCTCGTGGTCTCCATCCTGGTGGCCTTCCTCGTCAAGAGCGACCGCCGCGAGCGGCTGCCCCTCGTCTGGGCCGGCGTCGGCGCGGCCGTCGTCCTGTCCGTCGCCTTCGGCGCGCTGCTGACCTTCACCGCGGCCCACCTCGCGACGCAGCAGCAGGAGATGTTCGACGCCGTGACCTCCCTGGCCGCGACCGTCTTCGTCACCTTCATGGTCTTCTGGATGCGTACGGCCGCTCGCAAGATGTCGGGCGAGCTGCGGGAGAAGATGGGCCAGGCCCTCGAACTCGGAGCCACCGCCGTGGTCGTGGTCGCGTTCCTGTCCGTCGCGCGCGAGGGACTGGAGACGGCGCTGCTGTGGTTCGCCGCCGTCCAGGGCGCGACCAGCAGCGCGAGCCCGCTGATCGGCATCACGCTCGGGCTGCTCACCGCGGTCGCGCTGGGCTGGGGCCTCTACCGCAGCGCCCTGCGCATCAACCTCACGAAGTTCTTCACCTGGACGGGCCTGCTGCTGATCCTGGTCGCCGCCGGGATCTTCAAGTACGGCGTGCACGACCTGCAGGAGTCGGGGCTGGTGCCCGGCCTGAGCACCTACGCCTTCGACATC